>NZ_BAGK01000193.1 GCF_000308795.1 Nocardia thailandica NBRC 100428
ACCTCCGCGGACGCCCTGCGCCAGGCCCTGCGCGAGGTGGTCGCCGACAAAACCGGCTACCCGGTGGAGATGGTCGACCCGTCGATGGACCTGGAGGCGGATCTGGGCGTGGATTCGATCAAGCGGGTGCAGGTGATCGGTGCCCTGCAGGAACGCTTCCCCGGCCTACCGAACCTCGGTCCCGAGCAGCTGGGGACATTGCGCACACTCGACCAGATCGTGGGCGAGCTGGCCGGGGGTGATGTCCACCCAAAAGCTGAGGCCGCGGCCGAGACGCCGCGGCATGTCGTCGGACTCGTCGAACTCGGACCGATCGACCCGGCGGCGCAGCCGTATCCGCCCGCCGGGCGCGCCACGGTGATCTGCCTGGATCCCTCCGGCGCCACCGACTGCGAGGCGATCGACGAGCTGCTCACCGCGCGCAGCTGGACGGTGCGCCGCGCCACCGGCGCGGACGACCTGCCCGCGGGCCCGGTCGACGTGGTCGTCCTCGTCGCCGGCGTGGGCGTCGACTGGGACCAGGCCCAGCGCATCCTGCGCGAGGCCATCCTGGCCGCGGGCCGGGCGCTGCCCGGCCTGCGGGAGGCCCGCGACCGCGCCGCCTTCGTCACCGTCACCCGGCTCGACGGGCACCTCGGCCTGCGGGGCGACGCCGACCCGGTGGCGGCCCTGCTCGGCGGGCTCGGTGGCCTGGTCAAGACGCTGGCCGCCGAGTTGCCCGAGGTGTTCTGCCGCGCGGTCGACATCGCGCCGACGGCACTGCCGGGCGCGGTGGCCGAGCTGCTGGTCGAGGAACTCTGCGACGTCGCCGTGGACACCCTCGAGGTCGGCATCGACGACGCCGGCGTGCGCCGCACCCCGGTCCCGAGCCGGTACGCGCCCGCGACGGACAGCGACGTCGTCCGGGCGGGCACCGACGCGGGCCCCTCGGTGCTCACCGCCGACGACCTGCTCGTCGTCACCGGCGGCGCGCGCGGCGTGACCGCGACCTGCGTGCTCGACCTGGCCCGCTCCTGCGCGGCCCGGTTCCTGCTGCTCGGCCGCACCGCCCGGGCGACGGACCCGGACTGGGCGGCCGGAATCGCCGACGAGGCACTCAAGCCCGCCGCCGTACGGGCACTGGCCGGACAAGGCGTCACGCCCCGCGAGATCGACCGGGCCTGCGCCGCGGTCCTGGCCAACCGCGAGATCGCGGCCACCCTGGCCGCGCTCGGCGACCGGGCCGAATACCTGGCCGTCGACGCCACCGACGGCGCGGCGCTCACCGCGGCCCTCGCGCCGTGGCGGGACCGCATCACCGGCGTGGTCCACGGCGCGGGCGTACTGTCCGACTCGCTCATCCCGGCCAAGACCGCCGAGTCCATCGACCGGGTGCTCGCGCCCAAGATCGCCGGCCTGGCCGCGGT
The DNA here is from genome assembly GCF_000308795.1 of Nocardia thailandica NBRC 100428. Taxonomy (GTDB): domain Bacteria; phylum Actinomycetota; class Actinomycetes; order Mycobacteriales; family Mycobacteriaceae; genus Nocardia; species Nocardia thailandica. The sequence goes on from NZ_BAGK01000193.1 coordinate 1,407, forward strand.
GCTCGCCGCCGCGGGCGAACCGCGCCACCTGGTGCTGTTCACCTCCGTCGCCGGACTGTTCGGCAACACCGGGCAGGCCGACTACGCCGCCGCCAACGAGGCGCTGACCCGCTACGCGGCGAGCGTGCACCACCGGCATCCGGACCGGGTCGTCACCGCGATCGACTGGGGCGCCTGGGACGGGGGCATGGTGACCCCCGCGCTGCGGGAGCACTTCGCGGCCCGCGGCATCCCGCTGCTGGCCCCGGCCGCGGGCGCGGCCGCGTTCACCGCGCAGTTCGCCGTGGCGCGCCGGACCGAACCGGTGCTGCTGGTCGGGGCGGCCACCGCGCTGTCCACCGGCGAGCGGGCTCCCGCCACGGTGCGGGCCCGGCGCGGGCTGACCGGCCTCACCGAGGACCGGCACGTCGCCGCCCACCGGGTGGGGGAGCACCTCGTGCTGCCCGCCACCTACGGGCTCGGCGCCATGGTCGCCCTGGCCGAGCGCACCGCGCCCGGGCAGACCGTGACCGGCGTGCGCGACTTCCAGGTGCTCAAGGGCCTGGTCTTCGACCATCCGGTCACCGGGCTCGACCTGGAACTCGAACCCGCGGGCACCGTGGACGGGCGGCGCGCGGTCCGGGTGACGGTGCGCGACGGCCGTGTCGCCCACTTCCGGGCGACCCTGCTGCTGGCCACCGCCGCCACCGACGGCGGGAGCCGGGCGTTGCCCGCCGGGCCCGGCGAGGACGCGGCCTGGATCTACCGCGACGGCGTGCAGTTCCACGCGCCCGCCCTCCAGGGCCTGGTCGGGGTGCGGTCGCGCAGTGACGCGGAAATCGTCTTCGACTGCCTGCTGCCCGAGAACCCGGGCCCCCACCGGGGTTTCGGCGGGCACCTGCACCACCCCGCCACCGCGGACCTGATCCTGCAGGGTCCGCCGGTCCTCGGGCACCGGTTGCTCGGCACGGCCTGCCTGCCCCTCGGCGTCGGCCGCGTCGACTACCACCGGCCGCTGCCCACCGCGCGCCCGTTCGCCCTCGTGGTGGACAACCCCCGCGCCGGCCGCATGGAGGTGCGCGTCGATGCCACCGCCGTGGCCACGGACGGCACGGTACTGCAACGGTTCTCGGACGTCACCGTGGTGACGACCCCGGACCTGACGGACAAATTCCAGACCTCGGTGAGGAAGTGGACGGCATGACGGTCCTCGAATTCGACGGGATCGCCTTCGATCCCGTCGGCGCCCGGGCCACCACGCCCGGCGACCCCGGAACCCCGACAGAGCCCGCCGCCCCGGCGGCGGCCACCCGGACGGAGCTCGGCGCCCCGACGGCGCCCGGCGAGGCCGGACCGGCCGGACCGGGGCCGGACGGCGGGGAGGCCCACCGGCCGCACCCCGACACCGCGTCGGCCGGCGCGGACCCGCACGCCGACCCGGCCGCCACCGCGGCCGCAGTCCTCGCCCAGGTGCGCGCCGGCCTCGTGACCGCGCACGAGACCGCGCTCGCCGCGCAGAGCGCCCTGCAGCGGGCGCTGTGGCAGCAGGCGCTCGCCGCGATCCCGGCGACCGGGTCCCCGTCGGCGCCGGACGCCACGGCCGCACGGATCGCGGTGGGCGATCACGACGGCGCGCTGGTCGCCCCGGTCTCCGGCGGCGCGAGCGACCCCGCGCACACCGGCGGCGGCGTCCTCCCCGCGCCCGAGGGATCCTTCAAGCCCCTGGCGCGCACCCCCCGACGAACCCTCGACGCGGCCGCCCTCGCCCTGCTCACCCAGGGCGCGGTCGCCGAGGTGTTCGGCCCGGCCCATCGGCGGTCCTCACCGAGGTCCTCGCGATCAGCCCGGCCGCGGGGGAGTCCCAGGGCCGGGTCGTCGCCCGGTTCCGCGGTGACGCGGCCGCCGCGGCGCGGGAAGCGGCCGAGCTCTTCGCCCTGTTCACCGGCCAGCACCTGGCCGTGGCGGGCAGCCGTTTCGACGGCACCGTGCGCGGCACCGCCGCCGACGGCACCGTGCGCGGCACCGCCGCGGCGGGGGAGGGGATCGTCGAATTCGAGGTCGGCGCGGCCGATCTGGTGCCCCGGCCGTTCGTGCGCGGCACCGCCCGCGCCGCGGGTTCCGAATTCGCGGTCGAGGTCGTGCTGCGCGAACCGGCCGGGCAACCGCTCGGACCCGGCCTCGCCACCGGCGACCTGCTGCTGAGCGAATTCCACATGACCCACCTCGCCCGCGGCGACCAGGCCATCGCCCTCGGCCCGGAGTTCGCGCCCTACACCGGCGTGCGCGCCACCCGCCTGCCCACCGGCGGCCTGCTGCTGGTCGACCGGGTGCTGGACTTCGACGGCGAGCGCGGCAGGCTCGACACCGCCGCCTACACCAGCGAATACGACTCCCCGGCCGATTCCTGGTACTACGCCGACACCGCCAACGAGTCCCTGCCGCACTTCGTCTACATGGAGACCTCCCTGCAGGCGGCGCTGCTCATGGGCTACTACGCCGGCCCGACCCTCACCCAGCCCGGCACCACGCTGAGCCTGCGCAACCTCGGCGGCACCGCCACGGTCCTGCGCCGGGTCGACCTGCGCGACAAGACGATCCACCAGCGTTCGCGGATGCTCTCCACCACCATCCTGCCCGGCTCGTCCCTGCAGACCTTCGACTACACCCTCAGCGCCGACGGCGAACCGTTCTACCGCGGCGAGACCATGTTCGGCTACTTCAGCGACGAGGCCCTGGCCAATCAGACCGGCCTGGACGCGGGCCGCCCCGCCCCGGGCTGGCTGTCCGCCAACCCCGGCGGGCCGGTGCGGGTGATCGACGTGGCCGCGCGCCGCGCCGATCCGGCCGCGCCGCTGTGCGCCCGGCGCGCCCTGGCGCTCATCGACACCGTGGAGGTCGTCGACGGCGGCGGCCGGTACGGCGAGGGTTACCTGCACTCGCTGCGCGAGATCGACCCGTCGGACTGGTACTTCGAGCGCCACTTCCACCTCGACCCGGTGATCCCCGGCTCGCTCGGGGTGGAGTCGGTGATCCACGCCGTCCAGGAATGGATCCTCGACGCCGGGTTCGCCGAGGACCTGACCGACCCGGTGTTCAGCATCCCGGCCGGGATCGAGTTCACCTGGCGCTACCGCGGCCAGTTCCTGCCGACCGACGGCACCGTCGAGCTCGAGGCCCACATCAAGGAGGTGCGCCGCGGCCCGCGCGGGGTGACCGTGCTGGTGGACGCCTCGCTGTGGAAGCCGGGCCTGCGCATCTACGAACTCCTCGACCTGGGCGTGGAACTCACCGAACGGGAGCACACCCGATGACCACCGTGACCCCCGCGCTCGCCACCACCGCCGAGGGCATCGCCGCCCTGCTGCTCGATCTGCACCGACCGCTCTGGATCGTGCGCACGGGCGACGGCGTGGCCGCCACCGCCGACGAGGCCGCCGCCGCGCGCGCCACGGTCCTGGCCGCGGTGGCGCCGCTGCCGCCGGAACACCTGGGCGACAGCGGTTTCCGCGCCGCCCACGGCGTGCGCGCGGCCTACGCCGCTGGCGCGATGGCCAACGGGATCGCCTCACCGGCCCTGGTCGGCGCCCTGGCCGAGGCCGGCTACCTCGGTTCCTACGGCGCCGCCGGGGTGACACCCCGCGCGGTCGACGCCGCCCTGGCCGAGCTGTCGGGCAGGCTGCGCGGGAAACCGTTCGCCTGCAACCTCATCCACAGCCCGTCCGAACCCGCGCTGGAGACCGCCATCGTCGAGGCGTGCCTGCGCCACGACGTGCGGTGCGTGGAGGCCTCGGCCTTCATGGACCTCACCCCGCAGGTGGTGCGCTACCGCGCCGCCGGGCTGGTGGCCGACCCCCGAGGCCGCATCGAGCGGCGGCACCGGCTCATCGCCAAGGTCTCCCGCGTCGAGGTCGCCGAGCTGTTCCTGCGGCCCGCGCCCACCCGGCTGCTCACCGCGCTCGTCGATCGCGGCGAACTCACCGCCGAGCAGGCCCGGCTGGCCGCGCACGTGCCGATGGCCGACGACATCACCGCCGAGGCGGACTCCGGCGGCCACACCGACCGCAGGCCGCTGACCGTCCTGCTGCCCGAACTGCTCGCCGCCCGCGACCGGGTGGCCCGCGCCGAGCCCGCCGCGGCCGCCGTCCGCGTCGGCGCGGCGGGTGGCATCGGCACCCCCGACGCCGCGGCGGCGGCCTTCGCGCTCGGCGCCGCCTACGTGGTCACCGGTTCGATCAACCAGGCCACCCGCGAGGCCGCGCAGTGCCCGGCCACCAAGGAACTGCTGGCCACCGCCGAGTTCGCCGACACGACCATGTCGCCGTCCTCGGACATGTTCGAGCTCGGGGTCCAGGTGCAGGTCCTGCGCCGGGGCACCCTGTTCGCCGCGCGCGCCCAGCGGCTCTACGACCTCTACCGCGGCTACGACGGTCTCGACGCCCTGCCCACGGCCGTGCGCGCCGAGCTGGAGCGGACCCTGTTCCGCAGGCCGCTCGACGAGATCTGGGACGAGTGCGTCCGGTACTTCACCGAGCGCGACCCCGCCCAGCTCGCCGGCGCCGAACGCGACCCCAAACAGCGCATGGCGCTGGTCTTCCGCTGGTACCTCGGCCTGTCCTCGGGCTGGAGCATCCGCGGTCAGGCCGACCGGCTCGCCGACTACCAGATCTGGTGCGGGCCGGCCATGGGCGCCTTCAACACCTGGGCCGCCGGCACCTACCTGGCCGCCCCCGCCCATCGCGGCGTGGCCGACCTGGCCGCGCAGATCATGTTCGGCGCGGCCTATCAGACCCGCGTCGCCCAGTTGCGCACGGCGGGCGTCCGCCTGCCCGCGGCGTGCGCGCGCTATGTGCCCCGGCCCCTGGAGGAGCGATGACCGTACTCGACACCGCCGCAGCCACCACCGGCGCCGCCTGGGAGCTGTGCCCCAGCTGCGCGGCGATGATCTACCGCAAACGCTACGACCGCGCGGGCCGGGTCTGCCCGGAGTGCGACGCCCACGGCACCCTCACCGCCGACGAGCGCATCGACCAGCTCCTCGACCCGGGGACGGCGAGCCCGATCGGCGCCGCCGCCACCGTCGCCGACCCCCTGGCCTTCGCCGACACCAAGCCCTACCCGCGGCGCCTGCGGGAAGCGGCCGCGCGCACCGGCCTCGACGAGGCGGTGCGGTGCGTGCGCGGCGCCCTCGACGGCACCCCGGTCGTGCTGGCCGTGATGGACTTCCGCTTCCTCGGCGGCAGCCTGGGCAGCGCGGTCGGCGAGGCGATCACCGCCGCCGCCGAGACCGCCCTCGCCGAACGGGCGCCACTGATCATCGTCACCGCCTCCGGCGGGGCACGCATGCAGGAGGGCATCCTCGCCCTCATGCAGATGGCCAAGACCAGTCGCGCCCTGCGCCGCCTCGACGACGCGGGCGTGCTGACGATCTCGGTCGTCACCGATCCCACCTACGGCGGCGTCGCGGCCTCCTTCGCCACCTCCACCGACATCATCGTCGCCGAACCCGGCGCCCGGCTCGGCTTCGCCGGGCCCCGGGTCATCGCCCAGACCATCGGCCAGACGCTGCCCCCGGGCTTCCAGACCGCCGAGTTCCTCCTCGAGCACGGCATCGTCGACATGATCTGCCACCGGAACAGCCTGCGCGCCAGGCTGTCCCGCCTGGTCGGGTTCACCGTTCGCGGTGCCCGGCGGCCCGGGCCCGGCGATCCCGGCGCCGTGCGCACCGACCCCGCCGCCCTGCCCGAACGCGCCCCCTGGGACTCGGTCCGCGCCGCGCGCCGCCTCGGCAGGCCGACCACCCTGGACCACCTCGCCGCCGCCTTCGACGACTTCACCGAACTGCACGGCGACCGGATGTCCGCCGACTGCCCCGCCATGATCACCGGTCTTGCCCGCCTCGACGGCATGCCCGTCGCCGTGGCGGGCACCCAGAAGGGCCACACCGCGGGCGAACTCACCGCCCGCAACTACGGCATGCCCACCCCCGCCGGCTACCGCAAGGCCGCCCGGCTGTTCCGGCTCGCCGCCAAACTCGGCCTGCCGGTGGTCACCCTCGTCGACACCGCGGGCGCCTACCCGGGCATCGAGGCCGAGGAGCGGGGTCAGGCCGTCGCCATCGCCGAATCGCTGAAACTGCTGGCCGGGCTGCCGGTTCCGGTCGTGTGCGTCATCACCGGCGAGGGCGGGTCCGGTGGCGCCCTCGCGCTCGCCGTCGCCGACCGGGTACTGATGTGCGAGAACGCCGTCTACTCGGTCATCAGCCCCGAAGGGTGCGCGTCCATCCTGTGGAAGGACGCCGCCGCCGCGCCCCGCGCCGCGGCCGCGCTGCGGGTCGACGCCCGCTCCCTGCTCGAACTCGGCGTCGCCGACGCCGTCGTCCCCGAACCCGAGGGCGGCGCCGACCGGGACCCGCTGGCCGCCTCGGCGCTGCTGCGGCGCGCGCTCACCCAGGCCGTGGCCGAACTGCGCGCCTGGCCCTCCGCCGAGCTGATCGCCCAGCGTCACCACCGCTTCCGCGCCTTCGGCCAGGCCCACACCCCCGACCGCACCACCGCACGCCAGGGAGACCCCCGATGACCGCGACCCCCGACACCGCCGCCCACGCGCGCGACACCGAGCTCACGACCGCCGCCGGGCTCCCGGCCGAGGCGCCCCTGGACGCAGGCGCCGCCGAGGAGGGCCTGGCCCTGCTCACCCGGCACGCGCTGCACCTGCGCGCCGCCACCGAGCCCGCGCCCACCGTGGTCTCGGTCGGCAACGGCCCCTTGCGGATCCGGCTCGAATGGCCCGATCCCGGCGCGGCCGCGAACCCGGCGGCGGGTGCGGTGGCCGCCGGCGTGGCGGGCTACCTCCCCTACGCGCCGGGCTTCGGCGCGGTGCCGGGCCACCCGGCCGGCCCCGCCTCCGCTCCGGCGCCCGCGACCGGCGCGGACCCCGCGGGTGCGGGCGGCGACGGTCACCCGCAGGCCGCGCGGAACGGATCCGCCGCGGCCCCGACCTTCACCCTCACCGCCGAGACCGTCGGCGTGTTCTACCGCGCCGCCGAACCGGGCGCGGCCCCCTTCGTCGCCGAGGGCGACCCGGTCCGGCCCGGTCAGCAGATCGGGATCATCGAGGCGATGAAGCTCATGATCCCGGTGACCGCGGCGCGCGAGGGTGTGGTCGTCGCGTTCCACGCCGGCAACGGCGACGCCGTCGAATACGGGCAGGCCCTCGCCGAATTCGAGGCGTTGCGGTGACCCGCGTGATCCGCAAGGTCCTCGTCGCCAACCGCGGTGAGATCGCGGTCCGGGTCATCCGGACCTGCGCCGAACTCGGCATCGCCACCGTGGCGGTGTACTCGGCCGCGGACCGGGACTCGGCGGCGGTGCGGCTGGCCGACGAGGCGGTGCAGATCGGCCCGGCCGCCGCCAAGCGCTCCTACCTCTACATCCCGGCCGTCATCGAGGCCGCGCGGGCGACCGGCGCCGACGCCATCCATCCCGGCTACGGATTCCTCTCGGAGAACCCGGATTTCGCGGAGGTGTGCGAGGCCGAAGGGCTGATCTTCATCGGTGCGCCCGCCGATGTCATGACCCGGCTCGGGGACAAGTCCACCGCCCGCGCGCTCATGGCCGACGCCGGGCTGCCGCTGCTGCCCGGCAGCCGCGACCCGATCGCGAACGTCGAGGCGGCCAGGGCCCTGGCCGACGAGATCGGCTATCCGGTGATCGTGAAGGCGGTCGCCGGGGGCGGCGGGCGCGGCATGCGGGTGGTGCGCGACGGCGCGGAGTTCGCCGCCGCCTGGCAGCAGACCAGGGCGACGGCCGCCGCGGTCTTCGGCGACGGCCGCCTCTACCTGGAGCGCTATCTGGAATCCGCGCGCCACGTCGAAGCGCAGATCCTGGCCGACACCCACGGCACCGTCGTGCACCTGGGGCTGCGCGACTGCTCGCTGCAACGCCGCCACCAGAAGCTCGTGGAGGAGTCCCCGGCGCCGGGCCTGTCCGCCGAACTGGCCGAGGACATCGGCGCCGCGGCCGTGCGCGGCTGCCGCGCGGCGGGTTACGTCGGCGCGGGCACGGTGGAGTTCCTGCTCGCCCCCGACGGCAGCTTCTACTTCATGGAGGTCAACTGCCGGCTCCAGGTCGAACACCCGGTCACCGAGATGGTCACCGGCATCGACCTGGTCGCCGAACAACTGCGCATCGCCGCCGGCGAGCCCCTGGCCCTCGGCGCGGGCGTCCGGCCCGCCGGGGTCGCCATCGAGTGCCGCGTGAACGCCGAGGACCCGCGGCGCGATTTCGCCCCCGCCCCGGGCACGCTGGGCGAATGCCTGCTGCCCGGCGGGCAGTTCGTGCGCGTCGACACCCACGTGCACACCGGCTACGCCGTTCCGCCGCACTACGATTCGCTGCTGGCCAAGGTGGTCGTCTGGGCGCCCGACCGCGCCACCGCCATCGCCCGCATGCGCCGGGCACTGGCCGAGACGCGCCTGCGCGGCGCCGGGGTCGCGACGACCACCGAGTTCCTCCACGACGTCCTCGACCACCCGCGCTTCCGTGACGCCACCCACGACACGGCCCTGATCGGCACCCTGTCCGGCACGGCGCCGACGCGGGAAGCCCTGCAGCCCAGCTGAATCCCGCTCGTGGTCGCGGCCGGGCGGGTGGCGCGGAGCGACGTCGCCCCGCGCACCCCGCTCGGCATCGTCGCCGCCGGCGGGAGTGACACCGCGTCAGCCCGGCGCACCGCACAGGGCGTCGCGGACCGCCTCGATGACGGTGTCGGGCGCCTCGGCCATCACGAGGTGCCCGGCGTCGGGGACCACGACCTCGCGCACCGGCCGCAACGTCCGGTTGAGGCCTGCACCCGCCTCGGCCGACAGCACCCGGTTGCGGGCGCCCCAGACGGTGGTGATCGGCGGGAAGTCCGCGCCCGGTACGAAGTCGTCCAGGGCGGCGAGGCGGGGGAGCTCCCGCGAGATCGCCGCGGTGACCATCAGTCGCCTGCGTTCGGTCCACCGGCGGGTCAGGTGTTCGGCGAGGCGTCCGGACTCCGGGGCCGACAGCGTGCCGAACTGCTCACCGACGATCCGGCGGGCCAGCGGCACGGGGACGGAGACCCGGGCGAGTACGCGATCGAGATTCACCAGTGGCCCGAGCAGGGCCAGCTTGCCGGTGCGGGTGGGGCGCAGGGTGGCCGCGGTGAGCGGGCTGCTCAGTACCAGCGCGCTGATCCGCTCGGGCCGCTCGCGGGTGTACAGCAGCGACACCGCGCTGCCGAAACAGTGCCCGACCAGGGTGACGTCGCGCAGCTCCAGCTCCTCGAGGAACGCGCCGAGAATGCTCACGTAGGTCTCGAGGGTGTAGCCCGACCGCGGCGCGTCGGAGTCGCCGTAGCCCAGCAGGTCGACCGCGAAGACCCGGTTCGTCGCCCGCAGCGCCTCGAACTGCGCCTGCCAGATCCGCCGGTCGCCCCCGAGGTTGTGCAGGAACACGATCGGCCTTCCGGCGCCCGCCTCGTCGAAGGCGATCACATTCCCCTGATGATGGAACACCTGCATCGCCGGACCGTCCTCTCCGCGCCACCACGCCGTGGCCCAGCGTCAGGCTAACCCACCGCGCCGCCCGCCGCCGCGTCGTCGCGCAGCACCGGAAATGCTGCGGTCGTCGCCGGGAAACCGGTGTCAGGAACGGTCCCCACGGCGTCGCGATCCGGACGGTCTCGTGCCGCGAACCGTGGGGCGGTGCCGCGCTACGGGGACGCCTGTTCGCGCTCGGAGGGCCGCCCGGCGGTGGACCGGTCGCCCGTCAGGGGGCGCAGGCCGGTGGCGACATCGACGGCCTCGGTGAGCTCGAGGCGGAATTCGTGGTCGGGGTGGGGCGCGGGGCCGTCGTGATGGGTGGTGCCGTCGGCGGTGATCACGTAGTGCAGGGTGGTGTCGCCGATGCCGACGGTGACCGTGCCCTCGCCGACCGACGCGGCCACCGCGCGGCCCAGCGGCAGGGCCAACCAGTGGGGGCGCACGGCATCGGTGGGCTTGCGTTCGCCGAGCAGGGGCGTGCCCCAGACCGCGAGGGCGTCGAGGACGGGGCGCAGGGCGTGGCCCGCGTCGGTGAGTTCGTAGACCGCCGTGGCCGAGCGGGGGCCGTTGCGTCGGTGGGTGAGGATGCCGTCGCGCTCGAGGTCCTTGAGCCGGGTCGCGAGCATGTCGGTGCTGATGCCGGGGAGGTCGGCGAACAGGTCGCTGTAGCGGCGCGGGCCTGCGGTGAGTTCCCGCACGACCAGCAGGTTCCAGCGGTCCCCGACCAGGTCGAGCGCGCGGCTGACGGCGCAGTAGTGGGCGTAGCTTCGGCGTGGCACGTGTACTACTCTAGCCCGGAGCTTGGAAAAACCAAGTGAAAACTTGGAAATACCAAGTAGAGTGTGCGGCAACCACACCTGGGAAGGGATGTCCATGCAGGTCAAGCAGTCCAGCAAGCTGGCGGGAGTGTCGTACGAGATCCGCGGTCCGGTGGCCGAGGAAGCCGCGCGGCTCGAGGCCGAGGGGCATCACGTGGTCAAGCTCAACACCGGCAACCCGCAGGTGTTCGGCTTCGAGGCGCCGCCGGATCTGTTGCAGGACATGGTCCGCACGCTGCCGGTCTCCACGGGCTACTCCTCGTCCAAGGGGCTGCTCTCGGCCCGGCGCGCGGTCGTGCAGTACTACCAGACCCTCGGCGTGGACGGCGTCGGCGTCGAGGAGGTGTTCCTGGGCAACGGCGTCTCCGAGCTGATCATGATGGCGATGACGGCGCTGCTCGAGAACGGCGACGAGGTCCTCGTCCCGGCCCCGGACTTCCCGCTGTGGACCGCGGCCACCGCGCTCAACGGCGGCAAGCCGGTGCACTACGTCTGCGACGAGGGCGCCGACTGGTATCCGGACCTGGCCGACATCACCGCCAAGATCACCGACCGCACCCGCGCGATCGTGCTGATCAACCCGAACAATCCGACCGGCGCGGTCTACCCGCCCGAGGTCGTGCGCGAGATCCTCGAGATCGCGCGCCGTCACAACCTGGTCGTCTTCGCCGACGAGATCTACGACAAGATCTACTTCGACGGCCTGACCCACACCGCGGTCGCCTCCCTGGCGCCGGACCTGCTGGTACTGACCTTCTCGGGCCTGTCCAAGAACTACCGCGGCGCCGGGCTGCGCTCGGGCTGGCTGGTGGTCTCCGGGCCCACCCAGCACGCCGCGAGCTACCTCGAGGGGCTCACCATGCTCGCCGGGCTCCGCCTGTGCTCGAATGTGCCCGGCCAGCAGGCGATCCAGGCCGCCCTCGGCGGCTACCAGAGCATCAACGACCTGGTGCTGCCCGGTGGCCGGCTGCGCGAACAGCGCGACCGCGCCTACGAGGCCCTCAACGCCATCCCCGGCATCTCCTGCGTCAAGCCCAAGGGCGCGCTGTACGTCTTCCCCCGCATCGACCTGGACGTCTATCCCATCCACGACGACGAGAAGTTCGTCCTCGACCTGCTGCTGCAGGAGAAGATCCACATCGTGCAGGGCACCGGCTTCAACTGGGCGCGGCCCGACCACTTCCGCATCGTGACCCTCCCGCACGCCGACGAGCTCGAAGCCATCATCGAGCGCATCGGCCGCTTCCTCGGCACCTACCGTCAGTGAGTCCGCCCGCGGCGGACGGGAACAGGTCGGGCGCCCCGCGGGGCGCCCGACCTACTTCAGTCCCGACCGCACGAAGGCGTTGACGATGTGGCGCTGCAGCACCAGGTACAGCAGCAGCACCGGCAGGCACGCCAGGCCGGCCAGGGCCATCATCGGCCCCCACTGGTCACCCTCGGTGCCCATGAACGAACGCAGCCCCAGCTGCAGGACGCTGTTGTCGCGGCGCAGGACGACGGCAGGCCAGAAGTACTCGTTCCACGCGTTGATGAACAGCAGGATGCCCAGCGCGGCGAGCGCGGGGCGCAGATTGGGCACCACCACGGTCCACAGGATCGACCAGGAGGTGCGCCCGTCGATGCGGGCGGCGGCGATCAGCTCCTTGGGGAACGAGGCCATGTGCTGGCGCAGCAGCAGCACCCCGAGCGCCGAGCACAGCGTCGGGACGACCACGCCGAGCAGGTTGTTGATGAGGCCGAGGTCGTTGAGCAGGATGTAGTTCGGCAGCATCGTCACCTGGAACGGCACCAGCCAGGTGCCGACGAACGCCAGGTACAGCAACCGCTGCAGCGGGAAGGTGTACATGGCGAAGGCGTAGGAGGCCAGCAGCGCCACCAGCAGCTGGCCCGCCGCGGAGAGCGCCGCCACGAAGAACGTGTTGGCGATCAGCCCGGTGACGTCGACCTTGTCCGCCGCGTCGGCGAAGTTCGCCGTCGACAACGGCCACGGGATCGGCGAGAGCGAGGTGACGTCCTGTGGCCTGCGCAGCGCGGTGGCGAACAGCCAGTAGATGGGGAACACGCACAGCAGCGCGGTGATCGCGAGCAGCAGGTGCGCCCCGAGGCCGCGCAGTCGGTCAATCGTCATGGATGGCCACCTTCTCCGAGATCCACACCAGCACCGAGGCGATCACGCCGAAGCCGAGGAACAACAGCACCCCCGCCGCCGCGCTGAGCCCGGCGTCGAAGCTGTGGAAGGCGTAGTCCCACAGCAGGTAGTAGATGTTGGTGGTGGCCTGTGCCGGACCGCCCTGGGTCATCGAGTCGATGATCGGGAAGCTCAGGGTCGGGCTGAGCAGGATCGTGGTCAGCACGAGGAACAGCAGCGTCGGCGAGAGCAGCGGCAGGGTGATCCAGCGCCGGATCTGCCCGGCCGAGGCGCCGTCGACGCGGGCCGCCTCGTCGTAGTCGCCGCTGATGCCCGCCAGCCCGGCCCACACCACCAGCACCGCGAAACCGATGAGCTGCCAGGCGGTGATCACCACGATCACCCCCTGGGCGGTGCCCTCCTCGTAGACCCAGTTGCGGTCGGAGCCGAGCACCTGGTCGACGAATCCGCTGCCGGGGTGCAGCAGCCAGCGCCAGACGGCGGCCGCGGCGACCGGCGCCACGAGGAACGGCGCGAACACCAGCGCCTGGTAGACGGTGCGCGCCCGCCCGTGCACGCGCCGGCCGGCCAGCGCGATGAGCACCGGCAGCACCACGGTGAACGGGAGCAGGCCCGCGATCAGGGTGAAGGTACGCCACAGCGAGCCGCGGAAGGCCGGGAGTTCCAGCAGCCGTTCGTAGTTGCCGGTGCCGACGGGCTTCATCGGCGCGGTCGGCAGCATGTTCCACGAGTAGGTGGACAGTTCCACCGCCTGGATCAGCGGCCGGTAGGTCCACACCACCAGCAGGATCAGCGCGGGCGCGAGATACAGGTAGGGGACCGCGGTGCGGGCCAGCCGGGGCAGGACGCGGCGCGGACCCGGCGCCGCGGCGGCGGTGACCGCCACCGGCGCCGGGTCCTGCCGTTCGTCGAGGACGAACATCCTCACCGCGTTTCCGCGGCGATCGCCGCGAGCTGGTCGAGCACCTCGGACTCGGGCCGGTCGTAGACCGGCGGCGCCGGGGTGGCCTCCACCGCGGTCGCGACGAACACCTCGTCGACGAGGTCGATGCGGCTGTAGCCGAATCCGGTCAGGCCGCGGTGACGGCCCGCCGGGGCGAAGGTGTCGATGCGGTAGGACAGCGCGGGCCCGATCCACACCGGCGCGCCCGCGAAGCCGGCCGCCCCGGTCAGGTGGTTGTGCCCGCACAGGATCATCCGCACGTCGCTGCCGCGCACGATCTCGGCGAGCGCGCCGGCGTCGGTGAGCCGCAGGAAGTCCGCGGCCACGTTCGCCGAACGCACCGGCGGGTGGTGCAGCACCAGCACGGTGCCGCGCTCGGCCGGCTCGGCCAGGACCCCGGCCAGCCAGGTCAGCTGCGCCTGCTCGAGCCGTCCCTCGTGCCGGAAGGGCGTGGTGCTGTCCAGCACCACGATCCGGACGCCGGCGACCTCGTGCACCCGGTCGAGCGGGGCGTCGGGGTCGACGCTGCCCGGCGCCGCGCCGAGCAGTTCCTCGGCGAAGGCGACCCGCTCGTCGTGGTTGCCCATGGCGTAGACCACCGAGGCCCCCAGTTCGGCCGCCACCGGGTCGATGGCGGCGCGCAGGCGCCGGTACGCCTCGCGGGACCCGTTGTCGGACAGGTCGCCGGACAGGATCAGCGCGTCGACGGCCCGCCCCGAGCCGCGCAGCGACGCGAGTACGGACAGCAGGTTGGCGTGGGTGTCGACCGCGCCATGGACGAGTTCGCCGGGCGCCCGCAGATGGGTGTCGGTCAGCTGGACGAAGGTGAGTTCGCTCATGTGGCGGGAAGGAGCTTGGCGCCCTGCTCGCGGGCGGCGGTCAGCGTGGACTGCGGGTCCTTGCCCTGGAACACCACGGCTTCGACGGCCTCCATCATGCCGTCGCGGATCTGCAGGTAGTTGTTGCCGGGCATGGAGATCCAGGGCTCCATGGCGGCCAGCTGCGCGACGTTCGGCCCGAGCAGCGGGTTCTGGCGCGACCATTCGGCCAGGGCGCCGACGGGCTCGAGCAGGCTGGTGCGCAGCGGCAGGTAGCCGATGTTCTGCGAGATCTTCACGTAGGACTCCTCGCTGGTGAGGAACTTGATCAGCTCCCAGGACGCGCGCTGCTTGGCCGGGTCGTTGGACAGGATGTGCAGGCCCGCACCGGAATTGGTGGGCACGGTGGCCTTGGTGCCGAACTTGGGCATGGTCGTCGAGCGCAGGTCCCACTTGTCCTTGGCGCCGGTGACGAACGTGCCCTGGATGGCGCTGGTCTCGAGGATCATGCCGATCTCGCCGCGGGCGAAGGCCTCGTAGCCCTGCTTCTGCTGCAGCTTCGGCATGCCGCCGCTGGTGACCAGATCCTGGGCCATCGTCACGACCTCGACGGCGGGGGCGTCGGCGTAGGTCAGGGTGCGGCGGTCCTCGGAGATGACGCGGCCGCCGTTGGAGCGCACCATCGACTGGAAGCACCAGTCCTTGGCGGTCTTGGTCAGGCAGTCGACGTAGACGCCGCCCTTGCCCGTCCTCGCGTTGATCGCCTTGGCCGCCGCGGCGACCTCGGCCCAGGTGGCCGGCGGCTTGGCCGGATCGAGGCCCGCCTCGGTGAACAGGCTCGCGTTGAAGTACAGCACCGGGGTGGAGAAGACGAACGGAACGCCGTAGGTGTGGCCGTCCCAGTCGTCGAGGGTGCGGGCGCGCGGCGCGTACGGGTGCCCGTTGCCGTCGAAGTTGCGCTGCACCGCGTCCTTGCCGACCAGGGTGTCCAGCGGCTTGGCGCCCAGCGAGTTGACCGTGAAGTCCAGGTCGGAGAAGCCGAGCTGGGCGACGTCCGGCGGGGTGCCCGCGACGATCTGGTTCTGGATGCTCGAGATCGTGTCGGTGGCCGGGTTGGGGCTGTTGCCCTGTGGCTTCTGCGCGGTGACCTTGATGTTGGGGTGCTTGGCGGAGAAGTCGGCGATCAGGGCGTTGAAGGTGTCGGTCCAGGCGCCCGCCAGGCCGTAGTTGTAGGACTCGAAGACGATCGAGACCTGCTGGTCGGCGGCCAGCTCCGGGATCTGGGCGGTCGAACCCGGGTCGCCGGTGCCCGAGCCGCCCAGGCCGCAGCCGGTCAGCGCGAGGGCGGTGGTGAACACCAGGCCCAGGACGGGCAAGGTGCGTTTCATGGTGGTTCTCCTCATCGTGTACCCCGCCTCGGGCGGCGGGGAGTCCTAGGCGACGGGCACGGCGGCCGCGTCGGTGACCCGCTCGGTCTCCTCCGTCGGTTCGCGCCAGGTCAGGCGCAGGCCGGTGGCGGGATCGAACAGGTGGATGTCGTCCGGGTCGACGCGCAGGGCGATGTCCTCGCCGGTGCGGACCCCGGCGGGGCGCGGGGCGCGGGCGCACAGCCGGGTCTCCCCGGCCTCGAGATGCACCAGTTCCTCGCTGCCCAGGTTCTCGACCATGCCGACCGTCGCGCGCACCTCGGTGGCGGTGGCGTCGATGCGCAACCGCTCCGGGCGGATGCCCGCGATGACGGGCTGATCGTCGGCATCCACCGGTGCGGCGATGCCGAGGGGGGCGTCGATCCCGTCGGCGACCAGCCGCAGCGCGCCGTCGCGGTGGGTGACGGTGGCGGGCAGCAGGTTCATCGGCGGCGCGCCGAGGAACCCGGCGACGAAGGTGGAGCGGGGCCGGTCGTAGAGCTCCTCGGGCGTGCCGAGCTGCTCGATCCGGCCGTCGTTGAGCAGGGCGATGCGGGTGGCCATGGTGGTGGCCTCGACCTGGTCGTGGGTGACGTAGAGGAACGTCGCCCCCAGGCGCCGGTGCAGCGCGATGAGCTCGGCGCGCGTGGCACTGCGCAGCTTCGCGTCCAGATTCGACAGCGGCTCGTCCATGAGGAACGCCCCGGGATCACGAACCATGGCCCGCGCCAGTGCGACCCGCTGCCGCTGCCCGCCCGAGAGCGCCACCGGCTTGCGGTCGAGCAGCGCCGACAGCTCCAGCGTGGCCGCGACGTCGCCGACCCGCCGCGCGATCTCGTCGCGGGACGTGCGCCGCGCGCGCAGCGGGAAGCCGATGTTGCGCGCCACCGACAGGTGCGGGTAGAGCGCGTAGCTCTGGAACACCATGGCCAGGTCGCGATGCTGGGGCGGGGTGTCGGTGATGTCCCTGCCGTCGAGCAGGATCCGGCCCGCGCTCGGCTGTTCGAGCCCGGCGATCATCCGTAGCAGGGTCGACTTGCCGCAGCCGCTGGGGCCGAGCAACACCATGAACTCACCGTCGGCGATGTCGAGGCTCACCTCGTGCACCGCCACCGCGCTGCCGAACCGCTTCGACACCGCTTCGATCTGCAATCGCGCCACGTCTCTCCTTCAGGCCGGCGCGGTGCCGGCCGTGATCCACTTCGCCACGCCCGCCGCGATCGCGGGCGCGTCCTTCACCCAGCGGAAGTGGTCGAGGTTGACCACCCCCGAGTTCTCGTCGATGTGCCAGCGGGTGACCGGCGCCGCGGGCATCCGCCCGGCCAGGAAGTCCACGTTGGACTTCGGGCCGAGTACGTCCTGCGACAGCGAGATCGCCAGCACGGGCACGGTCATCCGCGCCAGCAGCGTGTTGTAACGGCGGGAGCTGCCGCGGGGCCGGTAGTAGCTGGTCAGCGAATGGAACGACCAGTCGGCCATCACCCCGCCCGGCATGGGCGCGGGAATGAGCACGCCGCCGGGCCAGTGCCCCTTGACCCGGGCGACCAGCCCGATCCACTGGATCTGGCTCAGCGCCTCGAACCAGCGGCGCGGGCCGAACGCCCACCAGAACACGGTGCCGGTGCCGATGACGGTCACCCCGGCCACCCGGTCGGATTCCGCGGCGGCGAACAGCAGGGCCAGCTGCCCGCCGAGGCTGTGCCCGAACAGGTGCAGCGGCGCCTGCGGGAAACGCTCGGTGACCGCGTCCACGATCAGCGGCAGGTCGATCTCGAGCATCTCGCGGTAGCCGAAGTCCTCGTGCTCGCCGAAGGCCGGGGTGGCCTCGCCGTGGGCGCGCAGGTCGACCGTCGCCACCGAGAGCCCCTGCGCGCGCAGCGCCTGCGCGAGCGCGGTGTAGTTGCGCGCCTTCATGGCCATGGCGGGCAGGATGAGCACGACCGGCGCGGCGACGTCGTCGGCGGGCAGGAAGCGCAGCGTGAAGGTGACCCCGTCGGCGGTGGTCACCGTGGTCGCGTCGGGCGTCGTGGCGGTCACCGCTGCTCCGTGGGGTCGAGGACGACGTCGCAGACGTAGTCGAAGGTGAACTTGGCGACCAGGACGTCGGCGTCGTCGAACAGGGACGCCTTGCCCGACAGCTCGAACCGGCCCGACGCGGTCGCGCCGAGGATGTCCGCCAGCTCGGTCACGTCGACCGTCGCGATCGCGCGGATGCGGCCGAGGGCGGGCTTGCGGTAGGACTCACCGCCGCCGCGCAGCACCAGGCGTTCCACGGTGTGCAGCCGAGGGGCCGCGGCGCCGACGAACGCGGCGGCGCCCGCGATGTCGGCGGCGGTGAACAGCGCGCCCGCGTGGACGGTGCCCATGTGGTTGGCGACGCCGTCGCCCGCGGGGATCTCCACGACCGCGCGGTGCGCGGAGATCTCGGTGACGCGGGTGCCGACGGTGCGCCCGAACGGGACGAGGGCGTCGGAGACCGCGCGCAGGTATTCGTAGTCGACGGCGGCGGGGTCGAGGTCGGGGTAGGCGGCGGCGAAGCCGGCCGCGGTGCGGGTCATCGGTATGCGTCCTTTCAGCGGGGCCCGCGCAGCACGCGCCGGGCGATGGACCAGCGCAGTACCTCGGAGGGGCCTTCGTAGATGCGGAATGCCCTGGCCTCGACCAGGAACCGGGCGACGAGGTGGTCCTCGACGACGCCGAGGCCGCCGTGCAGCTGGACCGCGCGGTCGAGCACGCGCCAGACCGCCTCCGAGACGAAGGTCTTGGCGATCGAGGCCTCGTGGCGCGCCTGCGACGAGGCCGGGCCGTGCTCGTCGATGGTGGCCGCGGTGGCCGCGATCAGGCTGCGCGCCGCGGCGATGTCGATCTCGTTGTCGGCGATCAGTCCCTGGGCCAGGCCGTGCTCGGCGATCGGCGCCCCGAACGAGGTGCGGGTGCCGATGTGCTCGGCGGCCAGTTGCTGCGCGCGCACGGCGAGGCCGAGCCAGTTCATGCAGAACACCAGCCGCGAGGGCGCCAGCCGCACCTGGGCGAGTTCCAGGCCGCGCCCGACCTCGCCGAGCACCGCGGAGCCGGGGACCTCGCAGTCGGTGAAGCGGACCTCGCAGTGGCCGCCGGGCGCGCTGGTGTGGTCGAGGGTGGCCATGCGCCTGCCGACTTCGAGGCCGGGGTTGCCCGCGTCGACGAGGAACATCGTCGGGCCGTCGGTGGTGGTCGCCACGCAGATGGTGAACGCCGCGCCCGCGGCGCCGGTGGTGAAGTGCTTGGCGCCGTTGATGACCCAGCCGCGATCGGTCTCCTCGGCGACGGTCCGCAGCATGCGCGGGTCCGAGCCCGCGCCGGGGGCGGGCTCGGTCATGGCGATGGCCGAGCGGACCTCGCCGGAGGCGAGCGGGGCCAGGTACCGCGCGCGTTGCTCGTCGTTCGCGACGTGCGCGAGCAGATGGATGTTGCCGTCGTCGGGTGCCCAGGCGTTCACCGCGAGCGGGCCGAGCAGGCTGGCGCCCGCCGCCTCCAGGACGCGGGCCTGATCGCGGGTGTCGAGGCCGAGCCCGCCGTAGGCGGGATCGGACAGGGGGCCGAAGACGCCGGCCTCCTTGGCCTTCTTCTGCAGGTCGAGGCGCAGCGCGTCGTCGGTCACGCGGCCACCGGCCACGACCTCGCGTTCCACCGGGATGACGTGGTCTCGTACGAACTGCGCGGTCTTGTCGACCAGATTCGCCACAGCGGTCATGGCGTCAGTGTCGATCGCGTGTCGCCACGCCGAGGGCCGCGATAGTCAACGCCGATCGGTCCAGAAGAGTCGGCGGCGTCGCCGCCTGTTCCCGCCGCCGATCGGTGACGGTTGGCATCGACGACGACACGGCGAGGGGACGGGCAACGAGATGACCGAGCTGACCGTGCGGGTGACCGGCCGGCGCGACGAGGCGACCGGGGTGTTCTCCCTGACCCTGGCCGCCCCCGACGGGTCGGACCTGCCGCCGTGGGCGCCCGGCGCCCACATCGATGTCGAGGCGGGCCCGGTGGGCGCGCGCCAGTACTCGCTGTGCGGCGATCCGGGCCGGGCCGACCGGTGGCGGGTGGCGATCCTGCACGAGCCGGCGGGACGGGGCGGATCCGCGCACCTTTTCGCGACCGCGCACCCGGGCACCACGCTGCGGGTGTCGCACCCGCGCAACAACTTCGAGCTGGCGGCCGCGGGCGAGTACGTCTTCGTCGCGGGCGGCATCGGGATCACCCCGATCCTGCCGATGCTCGGCGAGGCCCGGGCGGCCGGCCGTCCCGCGACCCTGTACTACGGTGCCCGCACCCGCTCGCATCTGGCGTTCACCGACGAACTCGGTGCCGGGCCGCGGGTCCGACTCTTCCCCCAGGACGAGGCCGGGTTGCTGCCGGTCGCCGGGCTGTTCGAGGCCCACCCGGGCGCGACGGTGTACTGCTGCGGCCCCGAACCGTTGCTCGCCGCCGTCGAGGCCGAGGGCGCCCGGGTGGGCACCGAGGTCCGCGTCGAGCGGTTCGCCGCCCGCCCCGGGGCCGCCGCCGCGCCCACCGGCGAGTTCGAGATCCGGCTGGCCCGCACGGGCCGCACGTTGCGCGTGGCCGCCGACCGCTCCATCGTCGACGTCCTCGAGAGCGCCGGAGTCCCGGTGATCACCTCGTGCCGCGAGGGCACCTGCGGGAGCTGCGAGACCCCGGTCCTCGGCGGCGCCGTCGACCACCGCGACTCCCTGCTCACCGAGGCGGAGCGGGCCGCGGGCGCGACGATGATGCTGTGCGTGTCCCGGGCGCGCTCACGGGAGCTGGTGCTCGACCTGTGAAGCGCGGCGGCCGCACGCCGCCACAGATGTCCCGCCGGCGGATCCGCATCGGTCCGCGCGGCGGGAGCACACCCGGTGTGAGCGACCGGGGGACACCACGGCCCTCCCCGATCCAGGATCGGGGAGGGCCGTTCGGTCACTCGCCCGCACGTCCCCGCGAAGGCTGTCGATACGCCGCGGCTCAGCGCAGACGCACCGGGAGGGTGTCGAGACCGCGGATGAGGGTGCTGGCCTGCCTGCCGGGCGCGCGCGTGCCGGCGAGGCGCATGTCCGGGAAGCGGGCGAGCAGGGTGGTGAAGGCGATCTCGGCCTCGAGGCGGGCCAGCGGGGCGCCCACGCAGAAGTGGATGCCGTGGCCGAAGGCGAGGTGACCGGTGGGTTCGCGGGAGAGGTCGAGGCGGTCGGGGTCGGGAAAACGGTCGGGGTCGCGGTCGGCGGCGGCGGGCGCGAGGTACACCAGGTCGCCGGCGGGGATCTCGGTGCCGCCCAGCGTGAGCGGCTCGATCGCGTAGCGCATGGTCGCCATGTTGACCGGTCCGTCGTAGCGCAGGAACTCCTCGATCGCGGCGGGGATGCCTGCCGGATCGGCGCACAACGCGGCCAGGGCGGGCGGGTCGCCCAGGAGGGCGTAGAGGCCGTTGGCGATGAGATTGACCGTGGTCTCGTGCCCGGCGACGAGCAGCAGGAACGCCATGGCGACGAGTTCGGGCGGGGTCAGCCGGTCGCCGTCCGCCTCCGCGCGAACCAGGCCCGAGAGCAGATCCTCCCCGGGCCGGACCGCCTTCTCCCGCACCAGGTCCGCGAGGTAGGCGGCCATGGCGCCCGCGGCCGCCGCCCGCTCCTGCTCGCGTCCGGCCACCGCGACCATGGCCCTGGTCCAGGCGCGGAAGTCGTCGCGGTCGGGGGCGGGCACGCCGAGCAGGGCGCAGATCACCGCGATCGGCAGCGGTTCGGCGTAGGCGGCGAGCAGATCGGTCTCGGCGTAGGGGTCGAGTGCGGCGACCAGGTCCTGGGCCAGCGCGGTGATCGCCGGGCGCAGGGCCGCCACCCGTCGTGGCGTGAACGCGGCGGTGATCAGGGCGCGCAGGCGGGTGTGCCCGGGCGGGTCCATGTTGAGCATGTTGCCCAGCAGCGCGGCCGATTGCGGGTCCATCAGCGGCGTACCGCGTTCGGCGAGCACGAGCGCGTTGATGGCGGTGATGTCCTTGCCGAGCCGGGGATCGACGAAGGCGGCCCGCACCTCGGCGTAACCGATCACCACCCAGCGGATCGTGCCGTCGGGGAACCGGACCCGGTGCACCGGACCGCTGGCGCGCCAGCGGCGATAGGCGGCGTACGGGTCGGCGAAGAAGTCGGCCCCGAGCTCGTGGACGGGCGACGCGGCGATATCGGCCATGGGCTGACGCTAGGACGCCGCCGCGGGGTCGGCCTGCCCGCCGCAACAGCCTCGATCAGGCGATCGGAGGTGGTGATGCAATCGGGGAGCGGGCGGCGGTGTTCACCGTGCGCTGGTCGAATGAGTCCTGTCCGCAGGATTCCGGTTCGGGAGGACCACCATGACCACTACCGAAGTCGAACCCGACGCCACCGTCGCCCGGCGCGTGCACGAGCTGACCACCGTGTTCGAGCGCGGTCTGCAGGAGAAGCTGGGGGTCGGTGACTCGCTGGGCATCCGGCTCGACCACGCCGAGGAGGGGCGCACCCTCTATCACCTCGACCCCAACCCCGCCACCATCAACGCCATGTTCACCGTGCACGGCGGGGTGCTGGCGACGCTGCTCGACACCGCGATGGGCAGCGCGGTCTTCACCCGGCTTGGCGACGGGATCGCTTACACGACACTGGAATTAAAGGTGAACTTCATCCGGTCGGTCACCCTGGACGGCAGCAGGCTGACCTGTGAGGCGACCGCGGTGCACGTCGGTCGGCGCACCGCCACCGCCGAGGGACGCATCCACGACGCGGCCGGCAAGCTCGTCGCGCACGGGTCGACCACGATCCTGGTGCTCGACAACAACTGACGACACACCGTGGGCCGCTTCCGGAGGGGAAGCGGCCCACGGTGTGTCGCGGGGCGGTCAGCGCAGCGCGCGGCACTGCCCGACGAAGTCGACGAGTTCGCCGACCCGGTCGGACCGGGCGTCCACGGCGCGGTCGATGACCTTGATCAGATGCTCGTAGGCGGCGGTGTGGTCGTAGTCGGCGACGTCGGCGATCCTCAGCGCCCACCGCCAGTAGCCGCGCAACGTGTCCGACAGGGGCATACGGAACCCGGCGACCACGTCGCGGATCGGGTCGACGACCGCGTCCCCGTGCACCCGCAGATACCGGGTGACCACCTCGGCCATGAAACTGAAATGGCGCGCCTCGTCGCGCGAGAGCCGGGTCAGCAGCCCGGCCAGGGCCGGGTCCCCGACCACCTCGCGCAACTGCTGGTAGTACATCTGGGTGGCCTTCTCCTGCACCAGGGCGTAGGCGAAGAACTGCACCGGATGCGCGTAGGGCAGGTCGAAGGGCTTGCGGCCCTCGATCGCCAGTTCGGTGCGCAGCGCCGAGCGTTCGGCCATGCCCGAGGCCAGCTGGTAGCGGGCCAGCGCGCGGGCGTGGGTGTCCTCCTCGACCGCCCAGCGGACGGTGAAGTGGTAGAGCTCGCGGTTGTGTTCGAACACCGGCAGGTCCACGCTGTCGTCGACCGGGAACCAGCGGTGGTAGACGTCGAAGTAGCCGGGCAGATGATCCTCGATCAGCGTCACGAACTGCACGGCCGACCGCTGGCCCTCGGTGAGCAGGCCGGCGTCGGCGTCATCCCAGTCGACCCCGGTCTCCACATCCCAGGACCGGGTGGCGGGCGAGGCAGCGAGGAAGCCGTCGACGGCGGCGGTGATCTCGTCGGCCGGCAGCAGGGTGGCGGCGAAATCCGGTGTGGCACTCATCGACTCACCTCGCGTTACGGCAGGTCAGGGCGTAGTGCTTGGTGGTGTAGCCCCAGCCCGCGTTGGCGATCTCGAGATAGTGGCGCAACGTGTCGGCCATGCCGGGGCGGTGCGCGTCGATGGCGGCGGCGTTGCGGTCGACGCCGGTGATCCAGTCGTCGATGGTGCGCCGGTAGTGCTCGGTGAGGTCGTCGACCGCGACGATGGTGAATCCGGCGTCCTCGGCCGCGCGCACCAGCTCCGAGAGCGGCCGCAGGTCGCCCCAGCCGAAGATGTCGCCCCGCACGAACTCGGTGCCGGAACGCTCGTCGAACGCGCGGCGGGTCGCCTCGTTGCGGAAGCAGCTCTCGGACAGGTAGAGCGAGCCGCCCCTCCGCAGCACCGCGCGGGCCCGCCGCAGCACCTCGCCGGGATCGGGCATGTGCACGATGGACCCGAGCAGCGTGACCGCTTCGAAGGAGCGCGGCGGGAGGTCGAGTCGCTCGAAGTGGCCGACGCGGGTGCGCACCCGGTCGGTGAGGCCGCGGGCGGCGGCCTCCTCGGCGATGTACTCGTGCTGGCGCGGCGCGGGGCTGACCCCGAGGGTGTCGCACCCGTACTCGGCGGCCATGAACAGGATCAGCGATCCCCAGCCGCAGCCGATGTCGAGCAGCCGCTCGCCGCCGGCCAGCCCGAGCCGGTTCGCGACGAAGCGCAGCTTGTTGCGCTGGGCCTGCTCGAGGGAGTCGGCGGAGGTCTCGTAGCGGCCCGCGCTGTACTTGCGCAGCGGATCGAGGAACTGGCCGAAGAGGTCGGGATCGAGGTCGTAGTGCTGGTTGGTGTCGGCGGTCGGCGCGTTCACGCGGGCGTCGCTTCCGCGAGGGACTTCTCGACCACGCGGACGACGTCGGCGAGCGAGGACAGGGCGAAGACGTCGGCGTCGTCGAGCTCGATGTCGAAGGAGCGCTCGATGCGCGCGACCATGCGCAGCACCCGCACCGAGTCCACGCCCGCCATGGCGCGCAGGTCGGCGTCGGGGGTGAGGACCTCGGCGGGCAGGCCGGTCTCGGCGGTGGCGATCTCGGTGACGGTGGCCAGGATGGTGTCGGGGGACAGGGTGGTGGTCATGCGGGGTCTCCGTTCGGGATGGGCGCGTCGCCGGTGGACAGCGCGTGGGCGAGCAGGGCGACCTCGTCGTCGCCCAGGGTGAGCCGGTCGCGGACGGCGTGCAGGTCGAACGGCGCGTAGGTCGCCGTCGAGGACGCGCACACCGTGCCGTCGCCGTCGAGGATCTCCGCCGACGCGGTGATCGGGCCCGGCGCAGCCGCGCCGGACAGCCTTGCGACACAGCGGTATTCGTGGTCGACCGCCAGCGGGGTCAGGAAGCGGGTGCGCTGGGAGACGGTGAAGGCGGGCACGTGCCGTGCCAGCACGATGAGATTGCCCATCACCTCGTCGCAGATCACCCCGATGAGCCCGCCGTGCACGACGCCGGGGTAGGACTCGAAGCCGCGGTCGAGGCGGAACGCGCTCTCCAATCCGCCGTCGGCGCGCGGGGTGAACCGCAGGCGCAGCCCGGCCGGGTTGTGCGGGGAGCAGCCGAAGCAGCGATAGTCGGGGATCACCGACCAGGGCAGCGCCACGGCGTCGGGGGCGGTCACCGGCGGCCCGTCACGCGATGGCGTCGGCCAGGGCGCGGCGCACCCGGGCGTTGCTGGACAGGTCGAGGCCGGTGATGCCGGCGAAGGTGCGGCGGACCTTGTCGTGCAGCACGTCGAGTTCGCCCTCCGCGGCGACCTGCTCGAGGAACAGGTCGAATCCCGTGTCGATGGTCTCGTGGTCGCCGAGTTCGGTGATGCCCGCCTTGAAGGTGCTCACGGGGTGCTTGATCCTGGCCTCGGAGCTGTAGACGTAGAGCGTCTCGAGCACCGAGGGCAGCTCGGCGGGCAGGCGCTCGAGGCGGCGGGCCGTGTAGTGGATGAATTCGCGGGCGTGCCCGGCCTCGTCGCGGCTCGCGTTGAGCAGCAGGGTCTTCAGCACGGGCTCCTCGACCCAGGCCGCGACCGCGCGGTAGACGTGGTTGACGGTGAGCTCGGAGATGATGTTGGTGGCCAGCGTCGCCGAGGGGGTGGTGCCGGGGGCGTACGGTTCGCGCATCGCGTCGACGGCCCGCTCGTCGACGTCCTCGCCGATCGCGGCGAGCCAGGAGCGGAAGGCGTAGTGGTGCTGGACCTCCTGATAGCCCCACACGACGGCGAAGGTGGAGAAGTCGTAGTCGTCGGGGAACTCGCGCAGGAATCCGTCGACGGCGGCGATGACGTTGGACTCGCCCATCGCCGCGCTCTTGGCCAGGGTCACGTATTCGGGGCGGACCAGGGCGCGGTCGATCGCGTCCAGGTCGAGGTCGGCGAGCTTCCAGTGCAGGCGCTCGTAGTGACGGAAGACGTCGAAACTGTGCACGGGGGAGTCCTTTCCGGATCCGGGGCGTTCGGTCAGTGCTGTCCGGCCAGCAGCTCACGCGCGGCGAGGCGCCGCAGTTTGCCGCTGCTGGTGCGCGGGATGGTGCGCGGGGCGACGAGCAGCACGCGCACCGCGGCGAGGCCGAGCGAACCCGCCACCGCGGCCCGCACGGCGGCGGCGAGCTCGTCGGCGGCGGGGCCGGTGCGCTCGGTCTCGGCGATCAGCGCGATGGTCTCGGGGGTCTCGGTGTCGACGGCGGCGGTGCAGCGGCCCTTGTAGACGCCGGGCAGGGCGCGCACCGCGGCCTCGACGTCCTGGGCGTAGTAGTTCACGCCGCGTACGGTGATCATGTCCTTGCACCGGCCCGTGACGAACAGTTCGCCTGCGCGCCGGTATCCCAGGTCGCCGGTGCGCAGCCACCCGTCGGCGGTGAAGCGGTCGGCCACCGCGTCGGGGTCGACGGTGAGGTAGCCGGTGGTGACCGGCGCGCCCTGGATGAGGATCTCGCCGACCGCGCCGTCGGGCAGCTCGGCGCCGTCGCCGTCGACGACCCGGAGGGCGACGCCCTCGACAGCGGCCCCGACCCCGGCCACGGCGCGGGAATCCGGTGCGTCCGGGGCGGTCTCGCGGGCGAGGAACCGCTCGGACAGGTCGGCGCGGTCCACGTGCTCGAACACCGGCGCGCGGCCCAGCGGCGGGAAGGCGACGGCCAGCGTGGCCTCGGCCATGCCGTAGACGCCGAACATGGCGCTCGGGGCGAAACCGGCCGGGGCGAAGCGCTCGCAGAAGGCGGTCACCACCTCCTGCGAGATCGGTTCGGCGCCGTTGAACGCGATCCGCCAGTGCCGCAGGTCCAGCCGGGCGGCGTCCTCGGCGGACACCGCGCCGAGCAGGGCCTCGTACCCGAAGTTCGGCATGGCGGTGATGGTGGTGCCGCAGCGGGCGAACTCGCCGAGCCAGCGGGCCGGGTCCTTCACGAACGCCAGCGGCGACCACACGTCGGCGGGGATGCCGCGCAGCACGGCCGAGAGGGTGCCGAACAGGCCCATGTCGTGGAACAGCGGCAGCCAGAAACCGCCGCGGTCGGTGAGATCGAGGGCGATGCCGCGCCGGATCGCCGCCAGCCCGGCCATGACGTTGGCGTGGGTGAGGCGCACGCCCTTGGGCGTGGCGGTGCTGCCCGAGGTGAACTGGACCACGGCCTGATGCGCGGGGGTGAGGGCGGGCAGCGGCGTGTCCCGGTCGTCGTCCAGGAGGGTGTCGGTGGGCACGAACCGGACGCCGATGTCGCCGAGCAGGGCGGTCAGCTCCGCGAAGCGCGGCGAGACCAGCACCGTGCGCATGCCCGCCGCCCGGGTGATCGCCGAGAGTTTGCCGGGATAGCTCGCGGTCTGCCGGGCGCCGGCGGGCAGCGGCAGCGGTGTCGCCGCGGCCCCGGCGGCGGCGACACCGAAGAAGGCGACGAGGAACTCCGGCGCGTTGGGCGCGAGGATGCCGACCGGCTCGCCGCGCTCGACGCCCGACCGGACCAGCGCGGCCGCGGTGTTGCGCGAAAGACGGTGCAGCTCGGCGTTCTCCATGGTCTCGCCCACCGACCAGAAGTGCGCGCGCACCCGGGGGTGGGCGGCGGCGACGGCGGTGAGGGCCTCGGTCAGCGTGGCGGGGGCGGGCTGCGCGCTCATGCCGGAAACGACAACAGCGCCGCGTGACATCGCCGGAAACGAACGCTGAACCCTGCGCGCCGATAATCACGCTCGATCGCGCAATTGTGCTGGGTGATAACGGAGTTCGTCTATCGGGCGATCGGACGCCGCGATGACCGTCCCGGCGCGCCGACGGCCGGGCCGACCATGGGCGGCGTGAGTACCGAGCACGCGGCGGCACCGCCGCTGACCCCGGTGCAGCGCGCGGTGCTCGAGAGCGTGGCACCGCAGACGCGGCACAATCCCTACGACGCCTACGAGGTCCTGCGCGACGCGGGCCCCTTCGTCCCCGGCCCGCACGACACCCAGCTCGTCACGCGGCACGCGGAGGCCGTGGCCATCCTGTCGGACCCGCGCTGGAGCCACGCCGAGGAACCCGAGCTGCTGCACGCGGACAGCGAGGTCGAACTACCCGGCTCCTTCCTGTGGATGGAACCACCCGACCACACCCGGCTGCGCGGGCTGGTCGGCAAGGCCTTCACCGCCCGCACTGTGGACGGGCTGCGCACGCGCGCGGCCGAACTCGTCACCGGCCTGGTCGACGCCGCGCTCGCCGAGGGCGAGACCGATCTGCTCGAGGCGCTGGCCTACCCCGTCCCGCTGACACTGATCTGCGAACTGCTCGGCGTCCCCGCCGAGGCACACCCGCAGGTGCGGGCCATGTCGGCGGGCATCGCCCGCGGCCTCGACCCCGACCTGCTGCTCAGCCGCGCCGAGCTCGACGCCCGCACCGCCGCCGTCCACGAGTTCACCGCCTTCTTCGGCGACCTGATCGAACAGCGCCGCCGCGACCCGCGCGACGACCTGATCAGCGCGCTGGTCCGCGCCGAGGAGGCAGGCGTGCGGATGACCCACACCGAACTCGTCGGCACCCTGCTCATCCTGGTCGTCGCCGGACACGAGACCACCGTGAACCTCATCGGCAACGGCGTCCTGGCGCTGATCCGCCACCCCGAGCAGTTCGCCGCCCTGCGCGCCGATCCGGAGCTGGCCGGTCCCGCCGTGGACGAGGTGCTGCGCTACGACCCGCCGGTGCACCTCACGACACGCACCGCCCGCGCCCCGATCACCGTCGCCGGGCGCGACTTCGCGCCCGGCGAGGCGGTCATCGTGCTGCTGGGGTCGGCCAATCGCGACCCGGCCGCCTTTCCCCGCGCGGCCACCTTCGATCTGACCCGCTACCGGGGCCGGGCCGAACGGCACCTGTCGTTCGGCCTCGGCCTGCACTACTGCCTCGGCGCGCCGCTGGCCCGGCTGGAGATGCGCGCCGTCCTCACCGAACTCGCCGCCCGCGTCACGGCGATGACCGAACTGGCGCCCCCGCCGTACCGGCCCAACGTGGTCGTCCGCGGCATGTCCGCACTGCGCGTCCGCCTGGAGGGCCGATGACATCCACCCCGATCGCTTCCGACGCCTACGATTTCGACGCCTTCGCCGCGCACCGGCGCACCGACCCGTACCCGGCCTACGCGCGGGCGCGCGCCGCGGGCGCGTTCCTGCCGTTCCGGCTCGGCGAGGTCGAGGTCACCCTGGTCACCCGCTACGAGGAGTGCGCGGCTGTGCTGACCGGCGCCGACTGGGGGCACGGCTACGCGGCGGGCATCAGCCCCTTCCGCGACACCGCCGCCGCCATTCCCGGCTCGTTCGTGCGCATGGACCCGCCCGAGCACGGCCGCTACCGCAAGCTCGTCGCCAAGGCCTTCACCCCGCAGACCGTCGCCGAGCTCGCGCCCGTGGCGACCGGCGTGGTGGACGATCTGGTGACCGCGGCCCTGGCGCGGGGCAGCTTCGACGTGCTCGAGGACCTGGCCGTACCGCTGGCGGTCGCCATGATCCCGGTGCGGCTGCTCGGCGGTGACCCCGCCGACGGCGCGATGTTCCGGGAATGGCAGCTGGCCATCGCGCGCGGCAGCGATCCGGACGCGTTCCTCGACGAGGCCGCAGTGACCGCGCGGGGGGCCGCCGCCCTGGCCTGCATGGGCGCCTTCGCCGGCCTGGTCGCGGCGCGCAGGACCGACCCCGGCACCGACCTGCTCAGCGAGCTGGTGACCGCCGCGGGGCGCGAACGGCTCGCCGACGCCGAGATCATCGGCATGGCCCTGCTGCTGCTCGTCGCGGGCATGGAGACCTCGATCAACCTCATCGGCAACGGCCTGCTCGCCCTGCTGCGCCACCGCGACCAGTGGGAGCTGCTGCGCGAGCGCCCCGAACTCGTCGGGCCCGCCCTCGACGAGATGCTGCGCTACGACGCGCCCACCCAGTTCACGATCCGGGTGGCCCTGGCCGACACCGAGGTCGGCGGGCGCCGCTTCCGGCGCGGGGACGGCGTCGTCGTGCTGACCGGGTCGGCAGGCCGCGACGACCGGGTGTTCGACCGCGCGGACGAGTTCGACGTCACCCGTTACGCCGGAACCCGGCCCGCGCGCAAGCATCTCGGCTTCAGCCTCGGCATCCACTACTGCGTCGGCGCGCCGCTGGCCCGGCTCGAGGCCGAGGCCGCCCTCGGCGCCCTGCTGCGCCGGGCGCCGGAACTGGCGCTGACCGGCGACCCGATCGAATATCGGCCCAGCCTGATCCACCGCGGCCTGCGCGCGCTGCCGGTGACGCTGTGAGCGGCCACGCCGTCGTCGTCGGCGCCGGATTCGCCGGGCTGCTCGCCGCGCGGGCGCTGTCGGACGCGTTCGACCGGGTGACCGTGCTCGAACGCGACACCCACGACGGCAGCGTCAGCAGCCGCCGCGGCGTCCCGCAGGCCGCTCACCTGCACGGGCTGCTCGACCGCGGCCGCGCCGTGCTCGAGGAACTGCACCCCGGCTGCACCGCCGAACTGCTGCGCCGGGGCGCGAACGCCGCCGAGGTGCTGGTCGGCACCCGCTGGTACGCCGGCGGCGGCAGGCTGGCCTCGGGACCCACCGGGCTCACCTCGATCATCGCGACCCGGCCGCTGCTGGAAGCCGTCCTGCGCGAACGCACCCTCGCGCTGCCGGGGGTCGCGTTGCGCACCGGGGTCAGCGCGCGCGGACTCGCCGGAGACGCGACGCGGGTCGAGGCGGTCCTCGTCGACGGGCCGGAGGGCCACGGCGCCGTGCCCGCGGACCTGATCGTCGACGCGAGCGGGCGCGGCTCGCGCGCCGGGGACTGGCTGACCGGCATCGGGGCGCAGGCCCCCGCCGAGGAACGGCTCGAGGTCGACCTCGGCTACGCGTCGCGGTACTACCGGCACCGGCACGGACAGCTCGACGGCCAGTCCTCGGTCATCGTGTCCACCGGCGCCGACGGGCGCGGCGGCGGCGCGGTCCTGGTCGAGGGCGGGCGCTGGCACATCACCCTGGCCGGCATGCTCGGCGACCACCCGCCCGTCGACGAGGCGGGCTTCGCCGCCTACGCGGCCTCGCTCGCCGCGCCCGACATCGACACCCTCGTGGCCGGATCCGAGCCCCTGAGCGCGATCGTGCCCTACCGCTTCCGCACCGCCGTCCGCCGCCGGTTCGACCGATTGCCCGCTCCGCCGGTGGGTTTCGTCGTCATCGGCGACGCCATGACCGGGTTCAACCCGCTCTACGCCCAGGGCATGACCGTGGCCGCGCTCCAGGCGCGCGCCCTGCGGGCCACCCTGGCCGCCGACCCCGACCCGGCCCGCCTGCCCGCCCGCTACCACGCCGCGGCCCACGACGCGGCCGAGGTGGCCTGGCAACTGTCCACCGGATCGGATCTGAACCATCCGGGCGTGGCGGGCGTGCGCACCGCCCGCACCCGGCTCACCGGCGCCTATGTGCGCCGGGTCCAGCACGCTGCGCGGCACGACCCGAACGTCGCGCGGGCGTTCCTGCGGGTCGCCCATCTCGTCGATCCGCCCGCCGCCCTCGCCCATCCGCTGACGGCGGGCCGGGTTCTGCTGGGCGGCACCGTGTTCGACCGCACCCGTCACACCCACCGACAGGAGAGCAGCCGATGACCACCGTCACCCCGGACATCGCCGACGCGATGGTCCGCATCTTCGGCCCGGACGGCCGCGCCGACCCCTACAGCGCCGCCCGCGTGCTGCGCGAGGCCGGCCCGCTGCACCGGACGCCGCTGGGCCACTACGTGCTCACCCGCTACGAGGACTGCGCCGCGGTGCTGTCCACCACGGCGTGGAGCCACGCCGAGGAAGCGGCCATGATGCACCCGACCGTCTCGGCCGAGGACGCCGCCGAGGAACTGCCGACCTCCTTCCTCTGGATGGAGCCGCCGGACCACACCCGCCTGCGCAACCTGGTGACCAAGGGATTCACCCCGCGCATGGTGCAGCGGCTGCGCCCGCGCATCGAGCAGCTGTGCGAGCAGCTCGTCGGCGAAGTCCTCGCCGAACGCGACTTCGACCTGGTCGAGCGGATCGCCTACCCGCTGCCGCTGGTCATCGCCTGTGAGCTGATCGGCGTCCCGCCGGAGGCCTACGACCAGGTGCACCGCTGGTCGCTGGACCTGGCCCGCGGCTTCGACCACGACTACACCCTGCCCGAGGAGGCGTTGCGCGCCCGCAGCGCGGCCTCGCGCGGTTTCATGGCCTACTTCCGCGAACTGCTGAACGAGCGCCGCGCGAGCCCGCGCGACGACCTGCTCAGCGTGCTGTCCCAGGTCGAGGACCGTGGCGACGTGCTCACCGAGCAGGAGCTCCTCGCCACCTGCATCACCACGTTCGTGGCCGGGCACGAGACGACGGCCAACCTCGTCGGCACCGGCATGCTGCGGCTGCTGCGCAACCCCGATCAGATCGCGCTGCTGCGCGAACGGCCCGACCTGTGCGCCGCGGCGCCCGACGAACTGCTGCGGCTGGAACCGTCGGTGCAGATGACCACCCGGGCGGCCACCCGCCCGATCAGCGTGGCCGGGCACGACTTCGAGCAGGGCGAGGGCGTGGTCGTGCTGATCAACTCCGCCAACCACGACGAGGCCGCCTTCCCCGACCCCGACCGTGTCGACGTCGCCCGGTACTCGGATCCGATGAACCCGGCCAAGAAGCACCTGGGCTTCAGTCTCGGCATCCACTATTGCCTCGGCGCGCCGCTGGCACTGCTGGAGATGGAGATCCTGCTGCAGGTGCTGCTGCGCAAGGTGTCTGCCCTCGAGCTGCGCACCGACGAGCCCGTGTTCAAGCCGAACGTGGTCATCCGCGGGCTCGAGGAGCTGCCGGTCACCTT
This sequence comes from Nocardia thailandica NBRC 100428, assembly GCF_000308795.1. GTDB lineage: Bacteria > Actinomycetota > Actinomycetes > Mycobacteriales > Mycobacteriaceae > Nocardia > Nocardia thailandica. The sequence continues at coordinate 34,160 of NZ_BAGK01000193.1, forward strand.
CCGCGGATTCTGACACCCGGATCGGGGAGGTAGCGGTGGCGCCGGGACCGGACGGCATGGTCGGCTGAGACCATGACCGGAACCGGTTCCGGCGCCGCCGGGGAAGGCTTCGCGCCGTTCTGCGACGACCCCCGCTGCACGATCCCGGACGGCGCGTACACGCACCGCTTCCACGCCGGCGACGGTTCCCCCGCGCGGCCACTGGTCCTGCTGCACGGGTCACACGGGCGCGAGACGGATCTGCTGCCCTGGACCGACATGCTCGCCGTCGGCGCCTCGACCACGGCCGTCCGGGGCTCGGTCCGCACGGGGGAGGGGTACGCCTTCTTCCGGCGGCATCCCGATCGGCGGGTGGACGCGGCGGATCTCGTCGCGCGACTCCCCGGCCTGGCCGCGCACCTCGAGTCGGCCCGCGTCGCACACGGATTCGACGCGCGGCCGATCGTGATCGGTTTCTCCAACGGCGCCATCATGGCCGCAGCGCTGGTGGCGCATCATCCGCAGCTGTTCGCCGGCGCGGTCCTCCTGCGGCCGTTGCTGCCGTTCGATCACGACTCCGCCACCGAGCTGGACGGTATCCCGATGCTGATCATCGATGGCGCCGAGGACCGGCGTCGGTCGCCCGGGGACGGGCGACGCCTGGCCGCGTGGTTGCGTCGCGCGGGGGCGGTGGTCGAGCACCGGGTGCTCCCGGTCGGGCACGCGATCACGCGGGGCGAGGTGGACATCATCCGGGAATGGATGAGGATGCGGCCCTTTCCTGGGCGGTGAGGCGGGCCGGTCCGCAACGCGGCGGATCGGTCGGGTGTCGCGCTCCTGGCGAGGCACACGCCGTGTGGCGTGACCGGGTCAGGAGGGCAGGTTGTCGGCCTCGGCCAGGAAGTCGCGGAGGAGGGCGGTGATCTCGGTGGGGCGTTCGAGGGTGCTGGTGTGGCCGCAGGCGGGGACGACGTGGAGGCGGGCGCCGGGGATGCGGGCGGCCAGGTCGGCGGCGCGGGGCGGGGGCGTGGCCCGGTCGTCGGCGCCCACGGCGACGAGGGTGGGGACGGTGACGGCGGGCAGCTCGTGCTCGACCGGATCGCGGCGGGCGACCGCGAGCACCGCGCGGCGGGTGGCGGCGCGGTCGCAGCGGCGCAGGCGGGCGCGCCATTCGGCGAGGACGGCCTCGTTCGCGGGGTCGGCGAGGAAGACGGGTCCGAACAGGTGGGGGACGGCGCGGGGGAGCACGAACCGGTGGCCGAGGCGGTGCAGAGCCCAGGCCAGGCGGGCGTACTCGGCCGCCGCGGCGGGATCCTCGGGGCCCGCGCTGGTGTCGAGGAGGGAGAGCGAGCGCAGGCGGTCGCCGTGGCGGGCCGCCAGGCGCTGGCCGACGAAGCCGCCCATGGACAGGCCGACCCAGTGCACCGGGCCCGCGTCCAGGTGGTCGAGCAGGGCGAGGGCGTCGCCGGTGAGCGTGTCCATGTCGTAGCCGGTCGCGGTGGGCGGGGTCAGGCCCTGGCCGCGCCAGTCGATGGTGACGCAGCGGTATCGCGCGCGCAGGGTCGCGATCTGGTCGCGGAACATCCAGCCGCCGAACAGCAGTCCGTGGCCGAACACGACCGTCGGCGCGTCCGGCCTGCCCGGCGGCGCGCCGGTGTCGACGCAGGCGATGGGGACACCGCGCAGCGGGATCACGGCCATGGCGGCACTCCGGGGGACGCGGGCGGACAGGACGGACCGGCGGCGGGCCGGGCGCTAGGCGGGCGTGAGCCGGACATTGCGCAGGGTGACCAGCGCCGTGGCGCAGAGGGTTTCGCCGCCGTCGGCATCGACGGTGTGGACATCCGCGGCGGCGACGGTGATCAGCGCGCCGGGCTTGACGACCCGACCCCGGGCCACGACGGTCGGGCCCTTCGCGGGCGCCAGGATCTTGACGGTGTAGTCGATGGTCATGTTCACCCAGCCGGTTGGCAGCAGGGTGCCCGCCGCCGAGCCCGCGGCGAAATCCGCCAGCGACCCGAGCACGCCACCCTGGAGGAAGCCGTCGTGCTGGGTGAGTTCGCGGCGGTGCGGCTGCACGATCTCGGCGGAGCCGGGGCCCAGCGCGCCGAAGGTGAAGCCGAGGTGGATCGCGGCGGGCATGGACAGCACCGCGGCCGCGACGGCCTCGGCGAAATCCGGGTCGGCGGGCTCGAATCCGGTCACGATGAGCTCCTCTGCGTGGTGACGGCGGGCGCGACGGGCCAGCGGGTGAACCCGTCCGCGGTGTATCTGGCGCGGGCGGCGGCGCGCATGATCTTGCCGCTGCTGGTGCGCTCGACCTCGCCGGGCACGGTCAGCACCAGGTCGCCCACGGCCAGATCGTGCTCGCGCAGGACCGCCGCGCGCAAGGCCCCCGCGACCTCGGCCGGGTGCGCGCCGAGGCGCTCGCGGCGGATCTCGGCGACGACGATCAGCCGCGGACGGCCCGCCTCGGAGACCGTGAACGCGGCCACCGCCCCGGCCCGCACGGCCGGGTGCGCGGCCTGCGCGGTGGCCTCGACGTCCTGCGGGTAGTGGTTGCGGCCGCGCACGATCATCAGGTCGTCGCGGCGGCCGACCACGAACAGCTCGCCGTCGTGCAGCGCGCCGAGATCGCCGGTGCGCAGCCACTCCCCGTCCTCGTCGGCGCGGCGGGCGCGCAACCGCTCGGCCGTCGTGGCCGGGCGCTGCCAGTACCCGCGGCTGACGTGATCGCCGCGCACCCAGATCTCGCCGACCCGCCCTTCCGGCAGCCGCCGCGTCGACACGGGATCGACGACGCGCACGGTCTCGCCCGCCAGGACCGCGCCGGAGCCGACGAGAGCGCGCCCGGACGCGCGCGCCGGGGCCAGCCGGCCCGCGCCCAGCGCGTCGACGTCGGCGACGACGGTGCGCGGTCCCCGACCCCTGCCCGCCCCGGACACCAGCAGGGTCGCCTCGGCCAGGCCGTAACAGGGATACATGGCCTCGGGCCGGAATCCGCACGGGGCGAAGGTCTCGGTGAACCGGGCGATCGTGTCGGCGCGGATCGGCTCGGCGCCGTTGAACGCGACCCGCCAGCTGCTCAGATCGAGGCCCGAGAGGTCCGCGCCCGCCGCCCGCTCGACACAGGCCTCGAAGGCGAAGTTCGGCCCGCCGCTGGAATGGGCGCGGTGGGCGCTGATCGCCTCGAGCCAGCGCAGCGGGCGCCGCACGAACGTCGCCGGGCTCATCAGCACGCTGGTCGCGCCGACGTAGAGCGGTTGCAGCACATTGCCGATGAGGCCCTGGTCGTGGAAGAACGGCGCCCAGCCGACCACCGTGGAATCGCGGTCGTGCCCGAACGCGTCGCGGATCATGCCCTGATTGGCGATCAGATTGCGGTGCGAGATCATCACCCCTTTCGGGGCGCCGGTCGATCCCGAGGTGTACTGCAGGAACGCGACGGTGTCGGGCCCGATCGGCGCGGGCTCGGCCTCGCCGGGCCCATCGGCGGACTCGACCCCGAGCCACCACGCCCCCGGGCACAGCGGCGCCAGCGCCGGACGCAGGGCCTCGCGTGCCCAGTCGACGGTGAGGACCGCCGCGGGTGCGCAGTCGCGCACCACCGCCCGCGTCGCCTCCCGGACCACGCCGCGCCGCGGCGGGCTCAGCGGTACCGCGACCACCCCGGCGTAGAGGCAGCCGAAGTAGGCGATCACGAAGTCGAGGCCCGGCGGGAACACCAGCAGCGCCCGGTCACCGGCGGCACACCGCGCCCGCAGCGCGGCCGCCAGTGACCGTGCGCGCGTGTGCAATCCGCGATAGGTGAGGTGATCCGCCTCGGTGCCGTCGTCGTCGAGGAAGCGGTAGGCGACGCGGTCGGGGTCGGCCGCCGCGCGGGCGCTGAGGATGTCGGTCAGCAGGGCGTCGTCGGGGATCACAGCACACCTGTCGGTTCGGGGAGCGGGGCCGGCCGGGTCATCGCCGCACCGGCAGGGCGCGGGGGCCACGCAGCAGCGAGCTGTGCTCCTGCCAGTCGACCTCGCCGAACGCCGCGGCCGGGCGCCGGCCGGGGCCGAACAACTCGGCGACGGCGATCTCGGCCTGGAGTTCGGCCAGCGCGCCGCCGAGGCAGCCGTGCATGCCGTGACCGAAGGCCAGATGCGCGGGACCCGAACGGGTGGGGTCGAATTCGTCGGGGTGGTCGAAGGCGGCGGGGTCGCGATTGGCCGCGCCGAGGCAGATCAGCACCTGATCACCGGCGCGCACGGTGTGCCCGGCCAGCGCCACGTCGCGGGTCGCCTGCCGCTTCGTCAGTTGCAGCGGCGCGTCGTAGCGCAGGGTCTCGGTCACCGCGGCGCGCGCCCGCGTCGGGTCCGCCCGGATCGCGGCCGCCCGGTCGGGATGCCGCAGCAGGGCGAGCGCGGCGTTGCCGATCAGGCAGGTGGAGGTCTCGGTGCCCGCGACGAAGCACATGATGCACAGGAAGGCCAGTTCCTCGTCGGTCAGCCGGTCGCCGCCCGCCGTGCGCGCGGCGAGCAGCCGGCTCAGCAGGTCGTCGCCCGGCGCGGCGCGGCGCGCGTCGAACACCTCGGCCAGCGCGTCGGTGAACAGCTCGACGACGGTGCGCACGTGGTCGAGATCGCCGGCGCGCATCAGCCCGGGGTCGAGCAGGAAACGGATGTCGTGGGTCCAGGCGCCGACGACCCCGCGCAGCTCGCCGGGCAGCGCCATCCAGTCGCAGAGCACCGAGACCGGCAGCGGCGCGGCGTATTCGGCGATCAGGTCCACCTCGGCGGGATCGGTGTCGTCGAGGATGCGCCGCGACGCGGCGGCGACCAGGGGCCGCAGCTCGGCGACCGCGCCCGCGGTGAACACCCGGTTCACCAGTCCGCGCAGCCGGGCGTGGTCGGGGTTGTCGGTGAACACCAGCGAGGCGCGGCCGAGGCGGCCGATCCGCTCGGGCGCCGGACGGCCCAGCCGGACGGCCTGTTCGGCGACGAGCCGGGGGATGAGCCCGGCGCTGAAGGACCGGTCGGCCAGGACGGCGCGCGCGTCGTCGTAGCGGGTCAGCACCCACATGCCGAGCGTGCGGTACACCGGCGCGGTCTCGCGCAGCCGCCGGTAGACCGGGTAGGGGTCGCGTCGGAAGGCGGCGTCGAACGGGTTGAACCGCACCCGGTTCCGGCCCGCGGTGGTCATCGGGTCCGCGCGGTGAGGTAGCCGGCCGGGTGCGGGCGCAGGACCAGCCGCAGCAGGGCGAGCTTGCCCATCCGGAAGCCGAGCGCCGAGAGCTTGAGGTAGCGCTCGTAGCGGGCCACGGTGTCGGCGCCGACGAGGGCGGTGGCCTCGGCCCGCCGCGCGCGCAGCCGCCTGCCCCATTCCTCGCAGGTCCAGGCGTAGTCGAGACGCCCGTTGGTCAACGCGACCACTTCGAAGGAATCCTGTGCGGCGGTGAGGATCTCGGCGGGCGTCGGCAGTTCGGCGTCGGGGAAGATCTCGCGCTGCATGAACGCGCTGGCGTCCTCGCGGCGCATGTTCCCGTAGACGATGGTCTGCAGCGACAGCGTCCCGTCCTCGCTCAGCCAGGTCCGGCAGCGGGCGAAGAAGTCGCGGTAGAGCGCGAGGCGGGCCTCGGGGGTGTCGTCGGGGCGGGCGAAGTGCTCGAACGCGCCGATCGAGACGATGCCGTCGTAGGGCACCTCGGGGGCGTGGTCGCGCCAGTCCTCGAGGCGCACCTCGACACCGGGCAGGGCCTGCGCGCGCACGTATTCGGCCTGCTCGTCGCTGAGCGTCAGGCCGACCACCCGGCCGGCGCGGTACCGCGAGACCGCGAGCCGGGCCAGCGCGCCCCAGCCGCAGCCGATGTCGAGGATCGCGCCCGCGTCGGCGGCGGCCACCGCGTCGAGATGGTGGCGCAGCTTGCGGTCCTGGGCGGCGGCCAGGTCGTCGCCGGGCCCGCGCAGGGCGCACGAGTAGGTCAGCGACGGATCGAGCCAGAGCCGGTAGAAGTCGTTGCCGACGTCGTAGTGATGACGGATCGCCGCGGCCGCGGTCCGGGTGCGCTCGTCGCCGGACACCGCGGTCACGCCGGATCCGCGACCGCGCCCGCGCGGCGGTGCACCTGCTCGGCCACCGCGTCGAGGGTGGGGTTGTCGTAGAGGTCCTCCGGCGAGAGGTCGACACCGTAGCGTTCCTCGACGTCGATCAGCAGCGCGACCGCCAGCGCGGAGTCGACCCCGAGGCGGTCGAAATCGGTGGCGGGGTCCAGGGTTCCGGGGTCGACGCCGAGCAGTCCGGCGAGGTACTCCCGGCACCAGGTGAGGATGGCGGGCTTGCTGGTGTCCATGGTCGGTTCCTCAGCTGAGTCGTTTGGCGGCCACACGGTCCGCCGACGGGTTCTTCAGATCCCAGGCCAGCCCGCAGCGGCGCAGGGCGACGATGAGCCAGTACCCGGGATCGGGGCGGTACCAGTCCAGGCCGAAGGAGGGCGATTCGGGGAAGGCGTGATGGTTGTTGTGCCAGGACTCGCCGAGGGTGACCAGGGCGAAGATCCCGCCGTTGCGGCTGTTCTCGCGCGAGTCGTAGGGGCGGGTGCCCACCCGGTGCAGGAACGAGTTGATCGCCCAGACGATGTGCTCGAGCAGGAAGATGCGCGCGAAGCCGCCCCACAGCAGCCCGGCGACCGCCCCGGTCCAGCTCAGCGTGAGCAGCCCGCCCAGCACGGTGGGCACCAGCAGACCGAGACCCACCCACCAGTAGTACAGGCGCGAGACGCGCACCAGCAGGCGGTCACGGATCAGGTCCGGCGCGTAGTGGACGACGTTGGGATATTCGTGCCTGCGCATCCACAGGAAGTGCGAATGCGCCAGCCCGCGCAGCGCGCCCCGCCAGCCGGGCCCGGACAGGTTGGGCGAGTGCGGGTCTCCGGCGCGGTCGCTGTACTCGTGATGCCTCCGGTGCAGCGCCACCCACGACAGGACCGGACCCTGCCCGGCCATCGAGCCGAGCACCGCGAGCGCCACGACCACGCCCGGGCCCGCCTTGAACGTGCGGTGGGTGAACAGCCGGTGGTAGCCGACGGTGATGCCGAGCCCGGTGACGAGCCACATCCCCGCCAGCAGGGCGAACTCGACCACGCCGAAGGGGCGCACCGCCAGGAACGCGAACGCCGCGATCGTGCCGAGGATCGGCGCCACGTCGAAGAGCAGGAAATGCCTGCGCTGGAGGCGGTGGATATAGGGACTGGAGACGGTCTTCTTCCGCGGTTCGGTCATCTCGCACAACTTTCGGCGCTGCGGGGAACCACCGGGATCGCTCCCGGTCACGCCGAACGTACCGCCGCGCCGCCGGGCCGGACGCGGGCGCGGACGCGCTTCGATCGGCTCATCGGATTCGCCGATCGGTGCGCCGGGACGGGGCCCGGCGCGGCGCGGACTAGACCGGGAAGAGCCCGTGCTTGCGCGGATTCGGGGTGGTGGACGCTTCCTTGTCCCGCAGCAGGCGCAGGGCGCGGCGGATCTCGAGCCGGGTCTGCGAGGGCTCGATCACCGCGTCGATGTACCCGCGTTCGGCGGCGATCCACGGCGTGGCCACCGTGGCGTTGTAGGTGTCGATCATGAACTTGCGGGCGGCGGGCCGGTCGGCGGGGTCGACCGCGTCTAGCCGGCGCTTGCCGACGATGCCGACCGCGCTCTCCGCGCCCATGACCGCGATCCGCGCGGTCGGCCACGCGAGGCTGATGTCGGCGCCCAGCTGCTTGCAGCCCATCACGGCGTAGCCGCCGCCGTAGGCCTTGCGCACCACCACGGTCACCATCGGGACCGTGGCCTCGATGACCGCGCGGAAGAAGCGGCCGCCGCGCTTGATCACGCCGCTGCGCTCCTCCTCCACGCCGGGCAGCACACCCGGGGTGTCCACGACGAACACCAGCGGAATGCGGAAGGCGTCGCACAGGCGGATGAAATGCGTTGCCTTGTCGGAGCACTTCGCGTCGATCGCGCCGCCGAGCACCATCGGCTGGTTGGCCACGACGCCGACCGTGCGCCCGTCGACGCGGGCGAAGCCGGTGATGAGGTTGGCGGCGGTGGCCGCGCTGATCTCGTGGAAGGCGCCGTCGTCGAAGAGGCGCAGCAGGATGTCGTACATGTCGTAGCCGGTGCGGTCGGCGTCGGGGATGATCGTGTCGAGTTCCCGGTCGCTGGCGGTGATCTCGGGTTCCAGGCCCGGGTTCACGACCGGCCCCGGTTCGAGGCTGCTCGAGGGCAGGTAGCTCAGGTACTCCCTGGCCCAGGCGAAGGCGCCCGCCTCGTCGGGCGCGACGTGGTGGATGGTGCCGTTGTCGGCCTGGACGTGCGCGCCGCCGAGCTCCTCCATGGTCACCTCCTCGCCGGTGACCTCCTTGATCACCTCCGGTCCGGTGACGAACATGTAGGACTTCTCGGTGGCGACGAGCACGTCGGTGTTGACCGGGGCGTAGACCGATCCGGCCGCGCACTTGCCGAGCATGATCGAGACCTGCGGCACCAGGCCCGAGAGCTGTTCCTGGCGGCGGCTCATCAGCGCGTACCAGGCCAGCGAGGTGACCGCGTCCTGGATGCGGGCGCCGCCGGAGTCGTTGATCGCGACCACCGGGCACCGGTTGGCCACCGCGAAATCCAGTGCGGCGGCCACCTTGCGGCCGAACATCTCGCCGACCGAGCCGCCGAAGACGGTCTGGTCGTGGGCGATGACGACCACCGGGCGGCCGTCGATGCGGCCGCGGCCGGTCACCACGCCGTCGCCGTACATCGCGTCGGCTCGCCCCGGCTGGCGCACCAGCTTGCCGATCTCGACGAAGGACCCCGGATCCAGCAGGGCGCGGACCCGCTCCCGGGCGCTGGGGATGTCCTTGGCCTTGCGTTTCGCGACCCCGGTCTCGCCCGCCGGCTCCTCGGCCAGCTCGAGCAGGTCCCGCAGGTGATCCAGTTTGTCGCGCGTCACGCTCATCGGTTGTCAGTCCTTCGAACACATCCGCCGTCGTCGGCGGAGCCTCCGAGCTTACGGGTGGCAACTGTGACGTGTCACTGTTTCGCTTATTCGCCGCCGGGCGCGGTGCGGATCAGGCGACGTGCGCGCGATAGCTGCGGGCCACCAGCGCCGAGCGCAGGTACCACAGCCCCGAGGGCTGGGTCGGGTCGAAGCCGGTGAGCTGTCCGATGCGCTTGAGCCGGTAGTCGACGGTGTTGGTGTGCACGTGCAGCACGCGGGCGGTGTGCTGGCGGTTGAGATTGTTGGCGATGTGACGCTGCAGGGTCTCGAGCAGCTCCGGATGCGGGTCGAGGGTGTCGAGCAGCGAACCGAGGAACTCCCGCCCGGGGCCCGGGCGGGTCAGCTGGTACTCGAGCGCCAGTTCGTCGAAGCGGTACAGGCCCGGCACCGCGTCGAGGCGGTGCACCATGTCCAGCAGCTCGTGGGCCTGATCGGCGGCGTCGGGGACCGCGTCCGCGCGCGCCTCGACCATCGCGGCGGTGATGCCGACCTGCGCCGCGGCCGAGAGCCGGGCGATCAGCGCCGTGAGTTCCTCCAGGTCGACGGCCTCGGCGGGGATCAGCACGGTGCCACCGTCCACGCTCAGCAGCGACAGCGCCTGCTCGCCACACTGTTTGGCCAGCTCGGCCTGGACCCGGCGCAGCTTGCGCCGGGCCACGACCTTGCCGTCGAGGGCCGGGTTCTGCTCGTCCCGGTGCGGGGGCAGCGACAGCGCCAGCACCGAATAGGACTCGGCGATGGTGATCCCGCACTCGCGGGCCATGGTCGAGGTGGAGTGCCCGCCCAGCAGCGCCGAGGTCAGGGTGTGCACCGCGGTGTGGTGCTCGCTGACCACCGCGCGCAGCTCGCGGACGTAGGCGCGCGAGACCTGGGCGGTGATGGCGTCGAGGGTCTCCATGAGGACGCGGATGCCGTCGAGCAGGTTCTCGTAGTCGTTGACCGTGGCGTTGGCGACGACGAGGTCCATGCCGATCTTGAAACCTTCGGCGATCGAATGGTGGATGGTGTCGATCGGCACCCCCTCCCGGGCCCAGCCCCCGGCGGCCTCCTGTAGTCGTTGCATGGTGGCGGGCAGGTCGTGCCCGTCGAGCATGCTGGCCGCGAATTCCAGGCAGATGCGGGTGATGGCGGTGACGTCGCCGGCGATGGCGTCGCCGGGGAGCGTGCCGCAGGGCACGACATTGGCGACGAAGTGGCCGACCAGCTGCCGCGACAGGGTCCGCGCGTCGCGCAGTGGCGACGACATCGGCTTTCCCGAAATGGTGAGTGTCTGCCGTGGCGCGTTGTCGACCGTCATGGAGATTGCCCCTTTCCAGGGGCTTCACACTAGCGGGGTTTGCGGCATCACAGATTCGTTTGCCTTGTTATCGGCCGAGAGCACCAATCTCTGGTCTGGTTTTGTGACATGTCACAGGGCTGGCAGTCGGCTATGGCGGGTTGTAATGTTTGGCGAGCATTTCGAGCCCGTGCACGGGGAAAGGGGTACCGCCCATGCGGCCTGCTGTGCGCTGCCTGGTCTGGGAGCTGAACGACACCCTCTGGGAGGGCGTCGTCCACGACGGGACCGCCGCCGCTCTGCGGCCGGAGGCGTGCGGAACGCTGACCAAGCTCAGCGAACGCGGCGTGTTGCACGCCGTCGCCGCGCGCGGCGACCGGGAGCGGACGCTGCGCGCGCTCTACCGGTTCGGGGTCTACGAGATGTTCTCCGCCATCGACATCGGGTGGGGCCGCAAGTCCGCGGCGCTGGTACGGCTGGCGAACGGCCTCGGCCTCGGCCTGGACACCGTGGCCTTCGTCGACGCCGAACCGGTCGAACGCGCGGAGGTCTCGCGCGCGCTGCCCATGGTGCGCTGCTACGCGGCGCGCAATGTGGAGATGCTGCCGCTGCTCGGCGACTTCCGCCGCGACGTGCGTTCCGAGCCCATGCAGACCCCGCCGCTGGGCTTCGCCCGGGTCCCCGCGAGCTGACCGGTGCCGCCCGCCACCGCGGTGGCGGGCGGCACCGGCAAACCTCAGCGGTCGGCCAGCACGAACCGCGCGGCCTGCTCGCCGATGAACACCGTCGGGGCGTGGGTGTGCCCGCGGATGATCGACGGCATGACCGAGGCGTCGGCGACGCGCAGCCCCTCGACCCCGCGGACCTTCAGGTCCGGGTCGACGACGCTGGCCTCGTCGGTGCCCATCCGGCAGGTGCCCGCCGGGTGGTACAGCGTGTGCGCGTACTGCTCGAGGGTCAGCGCGAGGGTCTCCTCCAGGTCGGCGGGCGCCTCGGGCGGATAGATCAGGTCACCGAGCGTCGACTTCAGCGCGGGCTGGGCGGCCAGCTCGGCGCAGACCCGCAGACCCGCCAGCATCGCCGCGCGGTCGGCGCCGTCGGGGTCGGACAGGTAGCGCGGGTCGATCACCGGCTTGGCGGTCGGGTCGGCCGAGGCCAGGGTGATCCGGCCGCGGCTGCGGGGGCGCAGCAGCACCGCGACCAGGATGACGCCGTGTTCGGTCGCCTCGCGCAGGCCCTCGTAGTAGAACGGGGCGGGCGCGTAGATCAGTTCGAGGTCGGGGTGCTCGAGCTCCGGGTCGGACTTGACGAATCCGTAGGCCTCGCCGACGTTCGAGGTCAGCATGCCCCGGTGCCGGACCAGGTAGTTGATCAGCTCGAGCGGCTTCTCGGCGGTGTAGAGCGAGTCCGAGTCCACGCTGTAGCCGAGGCCTGCGGTCAGGTGGTCCATCAGGTTGGCGCCGACCTCGGGGGAGTGGGCGACCACGTCGATGTCGTGCTCGGCCAGCGCCTCGCGGTCGCCGATCCCGGAGAGCATGAGCAGCTGCGGGGTGTTGACCGCGCCGCCGCACAGGATGACCTCGCGGGTGGCGGTGACGGTGTGGGTCTGCCCGTTCCTGACGTACTCCACACCGACCGCGCGCGTGCCGTCGAAGAGGACCCGCGTCACCAGGGCCTCGGCGAGCACGGTCAGGTTGGGGCGCTTGGCCGCCGGGTGCAGGTAGCCGTCGGCGGTGCTCCAGCGGCGTCCGTCGCGCTGGGTGACCATGGTCTGGGAGAAGCCCGAGGGCGCGGGCCGGTTCGGGGCCTCGAGCTCGTAGCCGGCCTGCGAGGCCGCCTGCAGGTAGGCGTGGGTGGAGGCGCGCGGGCTGCGCTGGCGCTGCACGTGCAGCGGCCCGGAGCGGCCCTCGTCGGGATACTGCGCGCCCTGGACCTTCTCGATCGCGCGGAACTGCTCGACCGCGGCCTCGAAGCCCCACTTCTCCCCGGCCAGCTCGGCCCACTCGTCGTAGTCCGCGCGGAAACCGCGCACCCACATCATGGCGTTCATCGACGAGGATCCGCCGAAGGTCTTGCCGCGCGGCCAGTAGATCTGCCGGTCGCCGAGGCCGGGCTGCGGTTCGGTCAGGTAGTCCCAGTCCCGTTCCGAGCGGAAAAGTTTCGAGAACGCCGCCGGGATGTGCACGAAATTGTCGTTGTCGGCCGGGCCCGCCTCGAGCACGACCACCGAGATCTCCGGGTCGGCGCTGAGCCGGTTCGCCACGACCGCCCCCGCGGACCCCGAACCCACCACCACGTACTCCGCGGAGGTCGTCACACCTGCTTGCACTTCCAACTCCGATCCTCGCACCGCCGTGGCGGTGACATCTCCACCGTGCCCCCCTGCGTCCGAAATCGCTCCGGTGACAGCCGGACTCGTGTCCGGGGCACAGACAGGCAGCGTAGAAGATCATGCCCGTGTCCGGCCGGTCGCGGGGGCGGCACGCGGATCTCAGGACCCCGCGGCGGCGGTGCGCCCGGCCCGGCGGCCGTAGAAGCTGCCGTCGCCGAGGGAGGCGCCGCTGACGTACCCGCCCGCCGACAATCCGCTGGTGCACCGGCCCGCGGCGTACAGGCCAGGGATCGGTTCCCCGCTGACGTGCAGCACCCGGGAGTCGAGGTCGGTGCGCAGCCCGCCCAGGGTGAATCCGGCGGTGAGCCCGCGCAGGTCGAAGGCGGCCAGCGGGGTGCCGAGGGGCCGGACCCACTCGGGCTTCTTGCCCAGCACCGGGTCGGCGCCGTGCTCGGCGTGGCGGTTGTAGGTCGCGACGGTGGCCTGCAGCGACTGCTCGGGCAGGCCCATCTCGGCCTCGAGTTCGGCGAGGTCCTCGGCGACCCACTTCGGCGGGAAGCGGAAGAACGGGGTGGAGGTGACGGTGGCCAGGGCCTCCTCGAGGGAACGCTCGTCCAGGACGAGGAACGCCTGGTTGTCCTGCTGCAGCAGCGTCGCCTGGCCCATGCGGCCGGGGTAGGTGTCCTCGGCGATGTAGCGCTGACCTCGGCCGTTGACCAGGATGCCGCGCGCGAGCATCTGCGGGTCGCCGAACAGCGCGACCTCCGCGGCGTCCATGTGCGCGAGTTCGGCGCCGAGGGCCTGGGCCAGGCGGATGCCGATGCCGTCGTGTTCCTCGATGGCCGCGCCGGGGCGCCCGCTCAGGCGCGGCACGTAGCGGTCGACCATCTCGGTGTCGTAGGCGAAACTGCCGGTGGCGAGGACGATGCCGCGCTCGGCCCGCACGGTGACCGGCTTGCCGTAGCGAGTGGCGAGCACGCCGACCACGCGGTCGCCGTCCACGACGAGCCTGCGCAGGCGGGTGTCGTACTCGACGGGGATGCCGAGCTCGGTCACGGTGTCGGCGAGTGGCTTCATCAGCATGTAGCCGCCGCTGCGCTGCCCGATCTTCTTGTCGGCGTATTGCGGAACGTGCCCGCGCGGGGCCGGTTTCGCGATGTCGAGGAAGGGCGCGGCGTTCTCCCCGCCGGAGTACATCAGCCCCTCGTCGTGCGGCGGCTCCCAGCCCGGTTCACCCCAGAACGCCTCGCGGAAGGGCACGCCGCAGGCGACGAGCCACTCGTAGTGCTCGACGCTGCCCGCGCAGTAGTCGGCGATACGGGCCTCGTCGACGCCGGGGCCGAGGGCGGCGGTCAGGAACGTCGCCATGTTCTCCGGGGTGTCGTCGAATCCGAGCGCCCGCTGCAACGGGGTGCCGCCGCCGAGGTAGACGAAGCCGCCGGCCAGCGCGGCCGCGCCGCCCCAGCCGCCGGTGCGTTCCAGAATGAGCACCCGGGCGCCCGCGCGGGCGGCCTCGATGGCCGCGCACACCCCGGCGATGCCGTAGCCGGCCACCACCACGTCGGCCTCGAGATCCCAGTGCCCGACCTCGGTGACGGGCAGCGGCCGCACGGTGTCGGTCTGGGGGGCGGAATCGGTCACGGGTACCTCCGGGAGTTTGCGACGGTAGGGAAATGGTGCCGTGCCCGCCGCCACAAAACAAGAACGTGTTCCAGAAATCCCGTCGATCGGAGTCGTGGCCGGGCGCCCGGGGCTCCGGTAGCGTGACGCTGCAACGCGTCCGACGACGAAATCTGGTGGTACCCGACGATGGCGAACATCCGACAGATCCCGGTGCAGACCCTGGCCGGTACGGCGACGACCCTGGACGAGCTCGCGGGCGACCGCGCGATCCTGCTGGTCAACGTCGCCTCCAAGTGCGGCCTCACCCCGCAGTACACCGGGCTGGTCGAGCTGCAGAAGACCTACGGCCCGCGCGGGTTCACCGTGATCGGCGTGCCGAGCAACCAGTTCATGGGCCAGGAGCCCGGCACCGCCGAGGAGATCCAGGAGTTCTGCTCGGTGACCTACGGCGTCGACTTCCCCCTGCTGGCCAAGACCGACGTCAACGGCGAAGACCGTCACCCGGTCTACGCCGAGATCGCCGCGACCCCCGACGCCGAGGGCGCCGCGGGCGACGTGCAGTGGAACTTCGAGAAGTTCCTCATCGACCGCAGTGGCACGGTCGTGTCGCGCTTCCGTCCGCGTACCGAACCGGGCGCCCCGGAGGTCACCGAGGCCATCGAAGCGCTGCTCTAGCGGCGAACCGGCTGCGCCGGGGGACATCTGGGCCGGGTGTGGCGAAGGTCATGCCCGGCCGTTCCGTTTCCGGACGCCGGGCATTATCCGCAGGGTAACGGCTGTGTGGCCGAGTCGATATCGAACCGTTGCCTGTCCGCCGGTGTGGCGAATCTTCCGATTGGTTCCTGCCGGAGCCGCATTCCGGCATAGGGTGCCGCCATGGCGAGTACTGCTGCCACAGCTATCGAATCCGACGGTCCCCGCTACTCGATCGGGGAACCGCGCCACGCGCACCTCGAGGTGGTGCCCGAGCCACCTCGCCTCGAGGAGGTCGACCAGGCCATGCCACCGCTCGAGATCGGCCCCGCCGACGTGGCGCGCCTGACCCCCGCCGCGCGGCACCGGCTGCTGGCGTTCATCCACTCCCAGCTGGCCGATCTCGAGGAGATGGACGGCTGATCCCGAAGCTCCTGGGTCCGCCGGGAGTTCGCCGCGACAAGAGATGGCAACGGGCCGATCGGTCCGATACGATCTCGCCCGGGGGGAGCGAGTATCAGGCCGCTTCGCCGTTAACACCACGGCTGCGGCGGTAGATGTCTCCCCGCACTGTGCCTCACGAATCAACAGGGGTTGAACTTGATCGAACTGAACTCGCCGCGCCCGGCCGCCCGTCGGCGCTTCCGCGCCGGCGTCATGCCGGTCGTCGCGACCGCCGCCCTGGTGGCCGCGCTCGTCTCGGGCTGCACCTCCTCCGACGACTCCGGCACCACCGCCGCGCCGCCGAGCCAGCTGCCCGAGGGCACCCAGCTCGTCGCCGAGTCCGCCAAGACCACGCAGACGCTCAAGACCGTCCACCTGAACCTGGACGTCAAGAACCTGCCGAACCTGCCGGTCGAGAAGGTCTCCGCCGACGTCACCTCCGAGACCGAGGGCTCCGGCGCCGCCAAGGGCGAGGCCAAGGTGAAGCTCACCCCCGACGCCGCGTTCACCGAGCAGGAGTTCCTGGTCGTCGACAAGCAGCTGTACTCCAAGAAGGGTGCGGGCTACGTCGGCGTCGGTGGCGCCGAGAAGATCTACGACCCGGGCGTCATCCTGGACAAGGACAAGGGCCTGGCCAACGTCATCGCCAACGTCAAGAACGCGAAGGCCGAAAGCCGCGAGACCATCGACGGCGTGGCCACGGTGAAGGTCACCGGCACCATCGATGCCTCCGTGATCGACCCGATTGTCCCGCGCGTCGGCGAAGCGGGCGGTACCCTTCCGATCACCCTCTACATCGCCGACGTCGCTCCGCCGACGGGTACGGCCTCGACGCTCCCGTCGTCGGCCTCCTCGCCGGGCACCGGTCCGAACCTGGTGCGCGCGGTGATCAAGAAGGACGACGGCACCGTGACAGTGACTCTGTCGAACTGGGCGAAGCCGGTGAAGATCGTCAAGCCCGGCAGCTGACGAGCAGCACTTCCGCACCGAGGACGGTCCGGGAGTCGCGGACACCGGCGCTGTGCCGGATCCGGGCTCCCGGACCGCTTTTCGTTACCACCGCCCGCCGGCGGCGATCGCCGGCGGGCGGAGTTGTGCCTTAAGAGTTTGTTGAGTGAAAGACAAGGCGCGCCAAGGATTATCGGTACCGTGGCCGCCGAAAATGTGATGGACTGGAACGTTGCCGGTATGGCCGAGGCACCACGAGCCTGCCCGCCCGTCGCCAGGTGCCGCCACAAGATCTGCGAAGGAACGAGATGACGACAGAAAGCCAGGACGTGGAGGAGCGCGAACTCCCTCCGCCCTCAGGACCACCTCCGGTCAACAACGTCTGGGTCTACAACGGCAAAGCTTACGATCTGAGCGACTGGATTTCCAAGCATCCGGGCGGCGAGTTCTTCATCGGCCGTACCAAAAACAGGGATATCACGTCGATCATTGGTTCGTATCACAAAGATCCGGACAAGATCGCCCGGATGATCGAGCGGTACGCGCTCGGACGTGACGCGCTGCCCGAGGACATCCACCCCAAGGCCAACGCCCCGGACTTCCTGTTCAAGGAGGGATTCGACTCCTGGCGCGACACCCCGAAGTACCGGTTCGACGACAAGAACGACCTGCTGCACGCGGTCAAGGCCCGGCTCAAGGAGCCTGAACTGGCCGCGCGGATCAAGCGGATGGACCGGATCTTCGACATCACCGTCGCGATCCTGGCCGTCGCCTACTTCGCCGTGCAGGGGCTGCGCCTGGTCCAGCCCGGCTGGATGCCGTTGCCGGTCTTCGTGATCGCGATGGTGCTGCTGCGCAGCTCGCTGGCCGGCTTCGGCCATTACGCGATCCACCGGGCCCAGAAGGGCTGGAACAAGATCTGCGTCAACGCCTTCGACCTGAACTACGTGGCGCTGTCGTTCGTCACCGCCGACGGGCACGCGCTGCTGCACCACCCGCACACCCAGAGCGAAGTCGACATCAAGAAGAACGTCTTCACGATGATGGTGCAGGTCCCGCGCCTGTTCCGCGTGCCGGTCCACACGGTGCACAAGTTCGGGCACACCGTGACCGGCATGATCATGCGCCTGCTCGACGTGTGCCGGCTGACCCGCAAGGTCGGCATCAAGGACATGTACGGCACCTGGGGTGGGGCGCTGCCGCACTTCATCGGCTCCTTCGGCGTGCGCATCCTGCTGGTGGCCGAGCTGGTCGCCTTCACCCTGGCGGGCGACTTCTGGGCCTGGGCACTGCAGTTCGTGCTCACGTTGTGGATCAGCACCTTCCTCGTGGTGGCCAGCCACGACTTCGAGGTCGACACCGAGGAGCTGCACAGCGACACCGAGGACTGGGGCGTCAACCAGCTCGAGCAGGCCTACGACCTGACCGTGGTCGGCAACCGCTACGTGGACTGCTTCCTGTCGGCGGGGCTGAGCTCGCACCGCGTCCACCACGTCCTGCCCTTCCAGCGCAGCGGTTTCGCCAACATCGCCACCGAGGACGTGGTGCGCGAGGAGGCCGCCCGGTTCGGCGTCGAATGGCAGGCGCCGAAGAGCTTCTTCACCGATCGCTTCCCGAAGCAGATCAAGACCTACCTGTTGCAGCCATCGGTGGACGCGCAGGAGAAGAACTGGGGCTTCTGGCGGGAGCACTTCGCCCCGTCGTCCCTGAAGACCTGTGCCGTGTACACCGTGCAGGGGTTCACCGGCATCGGCACCGTCTGAGCCACGGGTCTCGCCGATACCAACGTTTCACTCGAAAGGAACTGTGACCGTGTCTGTCACTCTTGATGAGGGTTTCGCTCATCCCATCCCCGCACTGCCGTTGCACGCGGACGGCGTACACGGGCACGCTCTGGCCGACCCCGACCTGCTGCCCGCCCCGCCGGTGACCGTCGGCGTCATCGAGGCGATCGCCACCGGCGCCCCCGCCCGGATCTTCGATCAGGCCGGCGTCGTCGACCACGTCGCCTCGCTGTTCGCCGATCCGGCGCAGCGGGCCCGCATCCCGCGGATCTACCAGAAGACCCGCATCGCCACCCGGCACCTGGCCATCGACCCGCTCGACCCGGAGTTCCTGGAGTTCAGCGGGCGCCCCGGCACCGTCCGCGACCGGATGAACCTGTTCTACGAGCACGCGGTGCCGCTGGCCGTCGACGTGGCGCGCCGTGCCATCGCCGGGCTGTCGGATCCGGCCACTGAGCTGGGCCTGCTGGTCTTCGTCACCAGCACCGGCTTCATCGCCCCCGGCGTCGACGCGGCGCTGATCGAGCAGCTCGGGCTCTCGAAGTCCCTGTCGCGCCTGACCGTGAACTTCATGGGCTGCGCCGCGGCGATGAACGGCATCCGCACCGCCACCGACTTCGTGCGCGCCAACCCGGACCGCAAGGCCCTGGTGGTGTGCATCGAGGTCAGCTCGGTCAACGCGGTCTTCGCCGACGACATCAACGACATCATCACCCACAGCCTCTTCGGCGACGGCTGCGGCGCGGTGGTGATCGGCGCGCGGCAGGCGGGCCAGGAACTGGCGCCGGGCAGCGTCGTCATCCGCGACAGCTTCACCCGCCTGCTCGACGGCGCCGAGGACGGCATCGTGCTCGGCGTCAACCACGACGGCATCACCTGCGAGCTGGCGGAGGACCTGCCGCAGTACATCGTCGGCGGCGTCGACGTGCCGGTCACGGAGGTGCTGCACCGCAACGGCCTGACCAAGGACGACATCGACCTGTGGGCCATCCACCCGGGTGGCCCGAAGATCATCGAGTCCTCGGCCGCGTCGCTGGGCATCGATGCCGAAACCGCCTCGGTGAGCTGGGGAGTGCTCGCCGAGTACGGCAACATGCTCAGTGTCTCGCTGCTGTTCGTGCTCGAGCGCATGATCACCGCGGGCGGGGAAGGGGAGCCCCGCACCACCGGTATCGCGTTCTCGTTCGGACCCGGCGTGACGCTCGAGGGCATCGTGTTCGACATCATCCGGCACGAGAGCTGACGCTCATGCAGTTGCTCAGATTCCTCGTCTCGATCTCGTGGACGCGCATCGCCGCGGTCGCCCTCGCCGGCCTCGTGGCCGGCGCGGCGAACACCTACCTGGTCACGCTGATCAACCGGACGGTCGCGCCGGGCCCCGCCCCGGAGAACCTGCTCGCGCAGTTCCTCGTGACCGGCCTGATCATCCTGATCGGTGGCGTCGCGTCACAGGTGCTGCTGGTGAAGCTGTCGCAGGACGCCATCCTGCGGCTGCGCACCGACCTGTCGGGCGGCATCGTGTCCGCCCCGCTCGAGCATCTCGAGCGTCTGGGCACGCACCGGCTCATCGCCACCCTCACCGAGGACGTGCGGTCGCTGTCGCAGGCGGTGACCGCCATCCCGGCGATCTGCATCGACATCGCCACCATCATCGGCTGTTTCGTGTACCTGGCCATCGTGTCGGGCCCGATCTTCGTGGTGACGGTGGCGGGCACGCTGGTCGGGGTGTTCAGCGTCGAACTGGTCCTCAAGCGGGTGCGCGCGATCTACCGCGAGTCCCGCGAGAACGAGGACGCGCTGATCCGCTCCTTCCAGGCCGTGAGCCTCGGCATCAAGGAGCTCAAGCTGCACCGGGGCCGCAGACACGACTTCATGGACCGGCATCTGGTCGGTTCGGCGCGCACGTTGCGCGACCAGAACGTCGACGCGGGCTCGAAGTTCTCGGTGGCGCAGGGCTTCGGCCAGGCGTTGCAGCTCGGCACCATGGCGCTGATCCTGTTCGGCCTCGCGGCCGCGCTGGAACTGCCGCGCGAGACCATGGTCAGCTACGTGCTGGTCACCACCTTCCTGGCGATGCCGATGCAGAGCTTCCTGCACCGGATCCCGGACCTGCTGCGCGGTGACGTGGCCCTGGCCAAGATCCGCACGATGAACCTGTCGATGGAGACCCAGCACAACGAGGAGCAGCTGCCCTACGACGACCGTCCGCTGGTCGAGGGGGCCCGGCTCGAGCTGACCGGGGTCAGCTACAGCTACCGCTCCGAGGCGCCGCCCGCGTTCCCGCCGGGACCCGGCGCGCATCCGGGGCCCGGGCATCCGCCCGGCGGTCCGGGCGGCGCGCCCGGCCGCCCCGGCGCGCACCCGCCGCGACCGAACGGCGCGCACCCGCACCCGCCGCGGCACGAGGCCGGCCACCCGCCCCGCCACGACGGGGACCGTCCGTTCCCGCCCGGCGGGCCCGGGCACGGCGCGCACCTCGACCCGTCGCGGCCGGATGTCAACGGGCGCAGGCGGGTCACCCACGGGGACGGTCATCCGGTGCCGGTGAACGCGCCCGTGGCCACCCGGGAGGCGCCCGGGTTCACCCTCGGCCCGCTGGACCTGGTGTTCGAGCCGGGGCAGATCACCTTCGTCGTCGGCGGCAACGGCAGCGGCAAGTCCACGCTCGCCAAGCTGCTG
>NZ_BAGK01000192.1 GCF_000308795.1 Nocardia thailandica NBRC 100428
GGAGTTCGCCGACCTCGGTGTCGGTGGCGCTGCTGGGCACGGCCCGGCGCGCGCCCGACCACCTGGGCCTGGACGACGCGGTCGCGGCGGCGGTGCCCCGCGCGGGCGATCCCGCCGTGCGTGTCCTCACCGCCGCCGCCCTCCAGGACCTGTACCTGACCGGCGGCGCGCTGCCCGGCACGGCCGAGCCGCCCGAGCCCGCCGAGGACGACCCGCGGCCCGCGCTGCCCGCGCCCGCCGCCGCGCGGCTGGCGGCCCTGCTCACCGACAAGTCCGCCTTCCTGCCCGAATGGCTGGAGGCCGCAGCGCCCTTCGGCTACCGGCTGCCCGCCGCGCTGCTGGTCCCGGTGCTCACCGCGGCCGCCGCCGACACGGGCAACCGGGAGGCGCTGCTGCGGCTCGCGGGCCCCCGCGGCCGCTGGCTGGCCGGGCTGAACCCCGAATGGCGCAGGCTGGGCGACAGTTTCGCCGGGCACGCCCCGGTCGTCGACGTCACCGTCACCGACCCGTGGCTGTTCGGCACCGCGGTCGAACGCCGCGACTGGCTGACCGCCCTGCGCGCCGCCGACCCGGCGGGCGCGCGTGCCGCCCTCGCGGCCGCCTGGCCCGGGGAGACCGGGCCGGTCAAGGCCGAGCTCCTCGCCGTCCTCGCCGACGGGCTGTCGGCCGACGACGAGGAGCTGCTCGAATCGGTGCTCGACGACCGCCGCGGCGACGTCCGCCGCACCGCCGCGCACCTGCTGGCCCGGCTGCCCGGATCCGGGTACGCCGCCCGGATGACCGAGCGGGCGCGGGACTGGTTCGGCACGGCCGCGGACGGGAGCGTCACGGTGCGCGTGCCCGCCGACCTCGACGACGCGGCCCGCCGCGACGGGATCACCGACCGCGGCGCGGAATTCGCCTATCGCTGGGAGGGCCTACCCGACCTGGACGCGGTGCGGGTGCGCCAGGTCGTCGCCGCCACCCCGCTGGCCGCCTGGCGGTCGCTCGCGGCGGCGACCCCGCGCGGCACCCTGGCGCTCCCGCTGCCCGAACGCTTCCGCCAGCCCGTGGTCGACGGCTGGATCGACGCCACCCTCGCCCAGCGCGACACCGCCTGGGCCGCCGCGCTGTTCGCGCTCGGCAGGCCGACCGACCAGGCCATGCTGCGCAGGCGCGAGCTGTTCGCCCTGCTCGAGCCCGAGGAGCAGATCGCGCAGGTCCTGACCCTGGACGCGCACTGGATCACCGAATTGCAGAATCTGCTGCCCGGTTTCGGGCACCGCTGGCCGGAAGCGATCGCCGCGCACATCCTCACGCTGCTCGGCCGCCGGGCCCGCACCACCGTCCGGGACGGCTCGTACTACGCGGGCACCTACGCCGACCGGTCGCTGCTGGCCGCCGCGTCCGTCCACCTGCCGCCGGAGCTGGCCGCCGAGGCCACCGCCCTGGCCGAGAAGATCGACGATCCCGCCTGGGAACAGGCCTTCCACCGTCTCGCCCGCGATCTCACCGATCGCGCGACCATGCTCGAGGAGCTGCGTTGACCACCACCGGAACCGCGACCACCCTGCTTCGCCCGCACGCCGAACAGGCCTTCGCCGACGAGCTCGCCGCCCTGGCGCGCGTCGACGACCGGCCACGCCCGCCGTCGTGGCGGCTGTCGCCGTGGGCGGTGGTCACCTACCTGCTCGGCGGCACCCTCGACGACGGCACCGTCGTCAGCCCGAAATACGTCGGCCCGCGCCGGCTCATGGAGGTCGCCGTCGCCACCCTGGCCACCGACCGCGCGCTGCTGCTGCTCGGCGTGCCCGGCACCGCGAAGACCTGGGTTTCGGAACATCTCTCGGCCGCCGTCTCCGGGCGGTCGACGCTGCTGGTGCAGGGCACCTCCGGCACCGCCGAGGAGGCCATCCGCTACGGCTGGAACTACGCGCGGCTGCTCGCCGAGGGACCCAGCGACGCGGCGCTGGTCGCCTCGCCGGTGATGACGGCCATGCGCGAGGGCGCCATCGCCCGCATCGAGGAGCTCACCCGCATCCCCTCCGACGTGCAGGACGCGCTGATCACGGTGCTGTCGGAGAAGACGCTGCCGGTGCCCGAGCTGGGCGCGGAGGTGCAGGCGGCCAAGGGCTTCAACGTGATCGCCACCGCCAACGACCGCGACCGCGGCGTCAACGACCTGTCCTCGGCGCTGCGCCGCCGCTTCAACACCGTGGTGCTGCCGCTGCCCGCCGACGAGGACGCCGAGGTGCAGATCGTCACCCGCCGCGTCGAACAGCTCGGCGCCGCGCTGGAACTGCCCGCCGTGCCCGCCGCGGCCGAGGAGGTGCGCCGGGTGGTGCGGGTGTTCCGGGAGCTGCGGTCCGGGCTCACCGCCGACGGCCGCACCAAGCTCAAGTCCCCCTCGGGCACCCTGTCGACGGCCGAGGCCATCTCGGTGATCACCAACGGCCTCGCGCTCTCGGCCCACTTCGGCGACGGCGTGCTGCGCGCCTCCGACGTGGCGGGCGCGGTCCTCGGCTCGGTGATCAAGGACCCGGTCGCGGACGCGGTGGTGTGGACCGAGTACCTCGAGGCCGTGGTGCGCGAGCGCCCGGAGTGGGCCGACTTCTACCGCGCCTGCAAGGAACTCGGGTAACCCGTGACCGCACCGACCCCGCCCGAGACCCGGGTCTTCGGCATCCGCCACCACGGCCCCGGCTCGGCCCGTTCGCTGTGGGAGGCGCTGTCCGCCTTCGCGCCTGACACCGTCCTGATCGAGGGGCCCGCCGACGCCGACCCGCTGGTCGGGCTGGCCGCCGCCGAGGGCATGGCGCCCCCGGTCGCGCTGCTGGCCTACGTGCCCGACACCCCGGCCCGCGCGGCGTTCTGGCCGTTCGCGGTCTTCTCCCCCGAGTGGCAGGCCCTGCGCTACGGCGCCGAACACGATGTCCCCGTACGGTTCTGCGACCTGCCCGCCGCCCACGCCCTCGCCGCCGATCGCGACCGCGCCCGCGGCGGGGACCCGCTGGCCCAGCTCGCGGCGGCCGCCGGGTACGACGACGCCGAACGCTGGTGGGACAGCATCATCGAATCGGTGCCCGACAGCGCGGCTTTCGCGGCGATCACCGAGGCCATGGCGGCCCTGCGTGAGTCCGCCGGGGACGACGAGCCCGGCGAGGACGGCGAGGACGGCGAGGACGGGAGGGACCCCGAGGACGCGACCGAGCCGGAATTCGCCGGCCCCTTCGCGCCCCTCGTGGTCGACCGGCACACCCTGGTCCGCGAGGCGTACATGCGCCAGACGATGCGGGCCGCGCTCAAGGGTGGCTCGCGGCGCCTGGCCGTGGTCTGCGGCGCCTGGCACGCGCCCGCGCTGAGCGGCACGCTCGGCCCCGCCGCGCCCGACGCCCGTCTGCTCAGGGGCCTTCCCAAGACGAAGACCGCCCTGACCTGGGTGCCGTGGACCCATTCGCGCCTCGCGTCGGATTCCGGATACGGCGCTGGTGTCGCGTCGCCGGGGTGGTACCACCACCTGTTCACCGAGACCGCGCAGCCGGTGGCGCGCTGGCTGACCAAGGTCGCCGCGGTGCTGCGCCGTCACGACCTGCCGGTGTCCAGCGCGCACGTCATCGAGGCGGTGCGGCTCGCGGAGACCCTCGCTGCCCTGCGCGGCAGGCCGCTGGCCGGCCTGTCCGAGGTCACCGAGGCCGTGCGCTCGGTGATGTGCGGCGGCGAGGAGACCATGGTGCGCCTCGTCGTCGACGAACTCGTCGTCGGGGAGGCCCTCGGCGCGGTGCCCGAGGAGACGCCGACCGTGCCGCTGGCCGCCGACCTGCGCGCCCGCATCCGCACGCTGCGCATGAAACAGGAGGCGTCGCCCCGTGCCCTCGACCTCGACCTGCGCCGGGAGCGCGATGTCGAACGCTCCCGGCTGCTGCACCGGCTGCGGCTGCTCGGCGTGGACTGGGGCACACCGACCGTCGGCGAGGTACGCAGCACGGGCACGTTCCGCGAGAGCTGGGCGCTGCGCTGGGAACCGGAGTTCGCGGTGCGCATCGTGGAGGCCTCGCGGTGGGGCACCACCCTGCGGACCGCCGCCGAGGCCAAGATCCTCGACACCGCCGCCGGCCCCGGGGCCACCGTCACCGAGCTCGCCGAGACCCTCGAACTGGCCCTGCTCGCCGACCTCGGCGACGCGCTGACCGGGCTGATCCGGCGGCTGGAGGCCGCCGCGGCGCTCGATCACGATGTCACCCAGCTGCTCTCGGCGCTGCCGGGCCTGACCCGCACGCTGCGCTACGGCGACGTCCGGGGCACCGACACCGCCGCGCTCGCCCACGTCACCGAGGGTCTGCTTGTGCGGATCAACGCCGGCCTGCCCAGCGCCGTCACCGGCCTGGACACCGACGCCGCGGAGGCGCTGCGCAAGCAGATCGACACCGCGCACACCGCGCTGGGCATCCTCGACGACGCGCGGGCCACCGACGCGTGGCTCGACACCCTGGCCCGCATCGCCGATCGCGCCGATGTGCACGGCGCCATCGCCGGGCGCCTGGTGCGGCTGCTGTGCGACGCCGAGCGCATCGACGACGCGGAATCGGGACGCAGGCTCGCCGCCGCCCTGTCCGTCGGCCGGACCCCGGCCGCCAAGGCCGCCTGGATCGACGGCTTCCTCGGCGGCCGCGGCCTGCTGCTCGTCCACGACCGGGACCTGTTGCGCCGCATCGACGACTGGCTGCGTGACCTGTCCGAGGACCAGTTCGTCGCCACCCTGCCGTTGCTGCGCCGCACCTTCGGTTCCTTCGAATCCGGCGAGCGCCGCGCCATCGGACAGGCCCTGCGCGACACCGGCCCCGACGGCGCCGCGGCCCCCGCCGACACCGCAGGCGTCGATCCCGACCGCGCCCTGCTCGCCCTGTCCGCGGCCCTGACGATCATCGGCGCGCCCCGATGACCGGCCGCCCGGCCACCCCTGCCCACCGGAAGGCGGCACCGCCCATGACCGACCCCGACGAAACCCACTCCCGCCGTTGGCGGCTCGTTCTCGGCCAGGCGGCCGAATCCGCCCTCGGCGGCCTGCCGGGCAGCGCCGACGAGGCCATGGACCGGGCGCTGGCGGCGCTGTACGACACCGGCGAGGCAGACGGCCCCGCGAAGCGCGCGGGCGGGCTCGGTGGTTCGGCGCCGCGGGTGGCCCGCTGGCTCGGCGACATCCGCACCTACTTCCCGTCGACGGTGGTGGAGGTCATGCAGCGCGACGCCGTGTCGCGGCTGAACCTGACCGAGTTGCTGCTGGAACCCGAGCTGCTGGAATCGGTGGAACCCGATGTGCACCTGGTCGGTACGCTGCTCGGCCTCAACCGGGTGATGCCCGAGACCACCAAGGCCACCGCCCGCGCGGTCGTCGCCCAGGTGGTCCGCGAGATCGAGCGGCGGATCGCCGCGCACACCGTGGCCGCGGTGTCCGGCGCGCTCAACCGGGCCGCCCGCACCCACCGCCCGAAACCGGGCGACCTCGATCTCGACCGCACGATCCGCAAGAATCTCGCCCACTATCTGCCCGAGCATCGCACCGTCGTCCCGGAGCGGCTCGTTGGCTACGGCCGCCGGGCGCACGCCGTCCGGCGCGACGTGGTGCTGGCCGTCGACCAGTCCGGGTCCATGGCCGCCAGCGTGGTTTACGCCGCGGTGTTCGGGGCGGTCCTCGCCTCGATGCGGTCGCTGAAGACCTCGCTGATCGTCTTCGACACCGAGATCGTGGATCTGACCGACCAACTCGCCGATCCGGTCGACGTGCTGTTCGGCACGCAGCTCGGCGGCGGCACCGACATCAACCGCGCCATCGCGTACGCGCAGTCGTTGATCGCGCGCCCGGCTGACAGCCTGTTCGTGCTGATCTCGGACCTGTACGAGGGCGGCGTCCGGGCCGAGATGCTGCGCCGGATCAACGCGATGAAGGAGGCCGGGGTCCAGGTGGTCGTCCTGCTGGCGCTGTCGGACGAGGGCGCGCCGGCCTACGACCACGAGAACGCCGCGGCGCTGGCCGCGCTGGGCGTCCCCGCCTTCGCCTGCACGCCGGACAAGTTCCCCGACCTGCTGGCCACGGCGCTGGACCGGGGCGATCTGGTGCGCTGGGCGAACCTGAACGCGGGGTCGCGCTGATCGATTCGGCCCCGGGACGCGCGCGGCGGCGGCCGTTAAGCTGCGGAGGCAGACTTCGGCAGAGGGGTACGTAGAGGGTGTTACGGCGGGGCGCGGTGTTCGCGGGCTTTGTCATCGAACGGGAGCTCGGCCGCGGGGGCATGGGCGCGGTGTACGCCGCGCGCCATCCCCGTCTGCCCCGGCTGACCGCCCTGAAGCTGTTGCACCGCGACCTGTTCACCGACGGCGAGGTGCGCGCCCGGTTCGAACGCGAGGCCGACCTCGTCGCCCAGCTCGACCACCCCAACATCATCACCGTCTACGACCGCGGCCACGACGACGAACAGCTCTGGATCTCCATGCAATTCGTCGACGGCACCGACGCTTCGGCGGTGCCCGCCGCGCAGCTGGGGCTGGACCGGATCGCCGAGATCCTCACCCAGACCGCGGACGCGCTCGACTACGCGCACAGCCGCGGCGTCCTGCACCGCGACGTCAAGCCCGCCAACATCCTGCTGTCCCGCTCGGCCGGGCGCGGGGCGGGCTTCACCGAACGAGTCCTGCTCACCGACTTCGGCATCGCCAAACTGCTCGACGGCGGTTCGACGATCACCCGGGCCGGGCAGTTCACCGCGACCATCCCCTACGCCTCGCCCGAGCAGCTCACCAGCTCGCCGCTGGACGGCCGCAGCGACCAGTACTCGCTGGCCTGCACGGCTTTTCGCCTGCTGACCGGCGCGGGCCCGTTCGACGCGCCGCAACCCGCCACCGTGATGCTGGGGCACCTGCACCGCCCGCCGCCCGCGCCGAGCGAGCGCCGGGCGGGGCTGCCGCCCGCCCTCGACGCCGTGTTCGGCCGGGCCCTGGCCAAGGAGCCCGAGGGCCGCTACCCCAGCTGCACCGCGTTCGCCGACGACCTGCGCGCCGCGGTCCGGGAGGCCGCGGGCCACGGGGGCCGGGCGCGACCGGTGGCGGCGAACCTCGTCGGCCCCGAACCGGTCGCGGGTCGCGCACCGGACGCGGGCCGGACGGCCGGGGCGGCCGCCGCGGAACGGCATCCCGGAGCGGGCGCGCTCCCGCACGGCGGGCGCGACAGCCCTCCCCGTCCCGCGGCGGGCGCGCGATCGGGATCGATGGCCGAGCACGGTGATTTCGCGCGCCTCCACGGCGACGAGGCATCTCGTCGCCGCCCCGGCACGGCACCCGAGCGGCCCGACGCGGCGCACCGCGAAGCGACGGCGCGGACGCACCACGGCGGGCCCGCCGCCGACACCGCTCCCGGCTGGGAGCGGCGCGTGCACGGCGCCCTGTTCGGCGGCGCGATCGGCGACGCCCTCGGCGCGCCGGTGGAAGACCAGCTGCTGCGCCACATCCGGCAGCGCTACGGCGCGGCGGGCGTCACCGGCGTCGGGTCGACCTACCGGGCGACGATCAGCGAGGAGACCCAGCTGACGTTGTTCACCGTGGAGGCGCTCATCCGCGGGTCGGTGCGGGCGCGGGGCGGCGGGCGCGGCGGCGGGACCATGGGGTTCCTGCAGGAGGGCATGCTGGTCTGGCTGGAGAGCCAGGGCGGTTCGCTACCGCCGCAACCGTTCCCGCTGCACAGCGCGCTGGTCGCCTACCCCGAGCTGATCGACCGGCGCGGGACGACCCAGTCGGTGTACCGGGCGATGCAGCGGGTCGCCGACCAGGCCGACCCGCACCGCGTGCTCGGCACGCCTGCGCGTCCGATCAACGACTCCAAGGGCTGCGGCGCGGTGATGCGCTCGGCGCCCTGCGGTTTCGGCTACGCCGCGGACCGCTCGGGCTCGCTGCTGCGCGAGATCTTCGACGTGGGCTGTGACGCGGCGGCGCTCACCCACGGTCATCCCGGCGGCTGGCTGCCCGCGGGCACGCTGGCGGCCATGATCTATCTGCTGTGCCGGGGCGCCGACCTGCCGACCGCCCTCGACCGCGCCCGCGGCGAACTCGCCCGCCACCCCGGCCACGACGAGACGTCGAACGCCCTCGACACCGCGGCCGCGCTGGCCGACCGTCTGGCCCGCGCCGGGCGCGCACCGGTGCCCGAGGACCTGGAGGAACTGGGGCACGGCTGGGTCGGGCCGGAGGCGCTCGGCATCGCGGTCTTCGCCGCGCTCGTCGCCGAGGCCGCGCGCGGGCCCGGCCACGAGCGCGTCCGCGAGGGACTGCTGTTGTCGGTCAACCACTCCGGCGACAGCGACTCCACCGCCGCGGTCGCGGGCAGCCTGCTCGGCGCCCGCTTCGGCCGCGACGCGCTGCCCCGCCGGTGGGCGGCCACCCTCGACGCGGCGCCGGTCCTCGACCGGCTGGCCACCGACTACTGCGCCGAATTCGGGCTCACCCCACCGGTGGACGAACACGGCGCGCCGCCGCGGGCGTGGTGGGACAGCTACCCGGGCGGCCCGCCGCGCCGCCGCGGCTGACCCGGCCGGGCACCCCGGCGGCGGGCCGGTCGTCACGGACCTACATGTCGGCGATGGCCGCCAGGGGTGGCGTGCGCGCCGCCCGCACCGCGGGCCACAGCGCGGCCAGCACCCCGACCACGCCCGAGGCCACCAGCACGAAGACCAGCTGGCCCCACGGGATGGCGATCTGGTCGATCCCCAGGTCCCGCAGCGTCCGCAGGAACCCGACACCCAGCGCCACACCGAGGACGAGGCCGATGATGGCGCCGAAGACGGCGATCAGCATCGACTCCAGGTAGATGGTGCGCCGCACCTGCGCGCGCTGCGTGCCGACCGCGCGGAGCATGCCGATCTCGCGGCGCCGTTCCACCACCGACAGGGCCAGGGTGTTGATGATGCCGAGGACGGCGATCACCACGGCCAGCGCGAGCAGGCCGTACAGGATGGCCAGCAGGGTGTTGATCTGCTTGCCCTGCGCGCCCTTGAAGTCCTCGCGGTCCTGCACCTGGACCACCCGGAACTTCTCGGTCGCCTTCTCCAGCTGCCCGCGCATGGCGGTGAGGTCCGCGCCGGGCGCGGCCTTGATCAGGACGTAGGCGTTGGCGCGCAGGCTCTGCGGCATGACCTCCTCGTACACCGGGGTGCTCAGGACGATCGCGCCGAGCAGCGGCGAGTTGTCGAAGATGCCGGCCACGGTGAGCGGGATCTTCTTGTCGTCCAGGCTGGTCAGGGTGACCTGCTGGCCGACCTTCCAGCCCCGCTCGGACGCCTCCACGTCGTCGACGAGGATCTCGCGCTCGCCGTACTGGCGGCTGCCGTCGAGGATGGTCATGTCCACGACCGTGTCGACCGGGCCGTCGGGCGCCGTGCCGGTGAGCTGGTCGTCGCCGACCTTCACCAGCACCGCCCGCACCCCGACGACGTCCTCGGCCGCGGGCACCTGCTGGCGCACCGCGTCGACGGCGCCGATCGGCACGCCGATCATGGGCGGGCCCGCCAGCACGTATTCGGCCTCGACGCCCTTGTCGACCAGCACGCTCACGCTCGACTTGGCCGAGGCGCCGAAGATGCCGATGGCCGAGACCAGCATGAGGCCGAGCGTCAGGGCGAACGCGGTGGCGGCGGTGCGGCGCGGGTTGCGCACCGCGTTGTTGCGCGCCATCTGCCCGACCGGGCCGAACGGCCGCGTCAGGACCCCGAGCACCCGCAGGATCGGGCGCGACAGCGCCGGCGAGGCCAGCAGCACCGCCAGGATCAGCGCCAGCGCGCCGATGCCGACGACCACCGCCGCGGGCTTGCCCGTGTTCTGCGCGCCGAGCACGACAAGCACCGCACCGACCACGCCGAGCAGGGCGCCCAGGATCGTGCGCAGGCGCAGCGAGTCGCCCGCGCTGGCGAATTCGGAGCGCATCGCCTCCACCGGCGGCACCTTCGCGGCCCGGCGGGCAGGCGCGTAGGCGCTGGACACGGTGACGACGAGCCCGACCAGCAGCGCCACGATCGCCGTGCGCGGCAGCACGGTCAGCGAACCGGTGGGCAGGCCGAGGTCGAAGGCGTTGAGCAGCGCGGACAACCCGTAGGCCAGCGCGATGCCCGCGCCGAGGCCGATCACCGAACCGATCAGGCCGATGATCACCGCCTCGGCCACCACCGAGCGGCCGACCTGGGACCGGCTCGCGCCGATCGCGCGCAGCAGCGCCAGCTCCCGCAGCCGCTGGGCCACGATCATGGAGAAGGTGTTGTAGATGATGAACGTGCCGACGATGAGCGCGATGGCGCCGAAGGCGAGCAGGAAGTAGTTGATGAAGTTCAGCGCCTGCGAGATCTGGGCCTTCATGCTCTCGCGGACCTGCTCGGCGTTCTCCACCTTGTAGTTCGGCAGCGCCGCGGCGAGCTTGTCGCGCAGGGCGTCCGGGTCGGTGCCGGGGGCGGCGCGCAGGTCGGCGTAGGCCACGTGCGAACCGTCGGTGAACAGCTTCATCGCCTGGCTCTGCTCGAACAGCACCGCGACGACGCCGCCGCCGGAGGTGCCGGGCAGCTCGTAGATGCCGGTCAGCGTGACCTCGAACGGATCGCCCTGGGACGGGACGAGCACCTGGGTCCGGTCGCCGACCCGCAGGCCGGCGCGCTCCGCGCCGCTGACGTTGAGGCCGATCTCGCCGGGCCGCGACGGCGGCGTGCCCGCGACGAACTTCTCCGGCTCGGCGACGGCCTGCCCCGGCGGCAGGTACGACTGCCCGAAGCTGGGGGCGCCGCCGGTCTGGACGGCCTTCGCGCCGTCCGGGTCCATGAGCACGATCGGGCCGTTGGCGGCGGGCGCCACCGCGGCGACACCTTCGGTGCGGCTCAGGCTCGACACGATGTTGGTCGGCACGCCCTGGCCCTGGGCGGCCTTCGGGCTCACCCGGACGTCGACGCCCTGGGCCTGGCCCTCGAAGATGCTGTCGAAGGTGCGCTGCAGGGTGTCGGTGAAGACGAACGATCCGGCGATGAAGGCCGTGCCGAGCACGACCGACAGCACGGTGAGCGCCAGCCGGACCTTGTGGGCGGCGAGATTGCGCAGGGCGACCTTGCGCATCGGGCTCCCCCCGCCGCGCGCTGCTGTGCTCACTTGGTCTCCAGCGCCTTCATCCGGTCGAGCACCGAGTCCTGGGTGGGATCGCGGAGCTCGTCGACGATCTCGCCGTCGGCGAGGAACACCACCCGGTCGGCGTAGGAGGCGGCGCGCGGGTCGTGGGTCACGATGACCACCGTCTGGCCGAACTCGTCGACCGAGGCGCGCAGGATCGAGAGCACCTCGCCGGAGGAGTGCGAGTCCAGGTTGCCGGTCGGCTCGTCGCCGAAGATGATCTCCGGCTTGCCGACCAGGGCGCGGGCGCACGCGACGCGCTGCTGCTGACCGCCCGAGAGCTCGCTGGGCCGGTGGCCGAGCCGGTCGGTGAGGCCGAGGCGGCCGACGACGGTGTCGAGCCAGTCCGGGTCGGCCTTGCGGCCCGCGATGTCGAGCGGGAGGGTGATGTTCTCCAGCGCGGTCAGGGTGGGGACCAGGTTGAACGCCTGGAAGACGAACCCGATCCGGTCGCGGCGCAACGCGGTCATCTGCTTGTCCGACAGGCCGGTCAGCGCGGTGTCGCCGATGCGCACCTCGCCGCCGTCGGCGGCGTCGAGGCCGGCCAGGCAGTGCATGAGCGTGGACTTGCCCGAGCCGGAGGGGCCCATGATGGCGGTGAACTCGCCCCTGGCGAAATCGGCCGAGACACCGTTGAGTGCCTTGACCTGCGTATCTCCGGCGCCGTACACCTTGACGAGGTCTACCGCGGCGGCCGCGGTCGCGGTACCCGCCGCCGTGTCGGCGGCGTCGATGCCCTTGGAAAGCGATGTCATGGCCACCAGTGTTCCTGTCCGGCCGCCCGCACGCCATCGGGGATTCCCCCGGTTCGGTTCCCCACCCCGGAACCGGGGGCACCGGTCGCGGGT
>NZ_BAGK01000191.1 GCF_000308795.1 Nocardia thailandica NBRC 100428
GTGTGGACGGCGATCGCGGCCTCCAGCCGGGCCAGCGCCGCGTCGAGGACGGCCGCGTCGGGCAGCGTCACCTCGGTGACCGCGCGCAGCGCCGCGGGACCGGGGCCGCGCCCGCCCGCGCCGTCGAGTTCGGCCGCGATCGCGGACAGGTCCGGCTCGGGCTCGCGCAGCAGGGCGGCCAGCCTGCGGGTCCGCGGGTCGTCGACCGCGGCGAGGCGCGGGACCAGCGCCTCCCTGGTCTGGCGGGCCTCCTTCACCGCGCGTTCGAGTTCGAGGCGGCGGGTGCGCAGGCGTTCCTGCGCCTCGGACAGGTCGTCGAGGCCGAGCAGCCGGTGCAGGGCGTCGAACAGGTCGCTGGGCTTGCCGTCGACCAGGGCGCCGAGCTCGCTGTAGGACAGGAACGGCCGGTACAGCTCGAGCCGCGAGCGCCAGCGGCGCGGGTCGAAGGGGGCGGGGCTGCCGTCGCCGCGCTGCTCGGACCACTGCGGCGCGCTCAGCGCCGCGGTGGGCGCCCACTGCTTGACGATGCGGAGATCGGGTTCGGCGCCCGCGGTGAGCAGGTCGAGCTCGATGCGGGTGCCGTCGGGATCGTGCAGATTGCGCCATCCCTCCCGCCAGGCGGTGGAGCGGCCGTCCCAGCGCCGGTTGCCGCCGGTCAGCGCGAGCTCGGCGGCCTCGGCGAAGCTGGACTTGCCGCTGCCGTTGCGGCCGGCCACCAGGGTGAGGCCGGGCCCGGGCGCCAGGTGCAGGGTCGTCTGCGGGCCGATGCCGCGGAAGCCGCGCACGGTGATCGCGCGCAGGAACACACCCGTGTCGTCGGCGCCGGGGTCGGGCCCGGCGGCCGCGTCGCCGAAGGCGGCCAGCACCGTGTCCACGACGTCGGGGCCGAGCTCGGCGTCGGCCGCCAGCTCCGCCGCGACCACCTCGACGAGGCGGTCGGGTACGTCGGGCGGCGTGGTCCGGTCGGCGCGCATGAATTCTCCCCTCGCACATGTGGAGACGCGCGAGAGCCCCCGGTGCGCAGTCGTCGGCGAAACCTGGACAACGCTACCGGATCGCGGGGTATTCGCCCAGGGTCCGGCGAGGTCGACCCTCTCGAGTCCGCCCGCGGGAGTGGAATGGCCATCGGCGCGCCCCGGCGAGGGGCGTTCGATGTCCACCCCTCGTCCACTCCGCGAGGCGGCTCGATGAGGTGTTCGCGGCCGCCTGCTCGTTGCAGGAACATGGCGGTCGGTCCGGTCGAGCCG
Organism: Nocardia thailandica NBRC 100428; assembly: GCF_000308795.1. Lineage (GTDB taxonomy): Bacteria > Actinomycetota > Actinomycetes > Mycobacteriales > Mycobacteriaceae > Nocardia > Nocardia thailandica. The sequence goes on from NZ_BAGK01000191.1 coordinate 1,248, forward strand.
AACATGACAGAATGCCAGAAGAACGATCATGATAGCAAGCCATTGGCGTGAATCGGCCAGCGCACCAGCGTTTTCCGAGGACGACACGCCAGCCGGTCCCATCTGTCGGTCGGCTGCGGTAGAACTTGCCGCGACCGAGAACGGGGGAATCGATGAACCCAGCGCACACCGTGTGGACCGCGGAGCAGGTCCGCGCCCTCGCGCCCGACGCCGGGTCGCTGGCCGCGACGCGCAAGCTGGCGGGTCGCTGGCGCGGGACCGGCGCGCACGAGCACGCGGTCTGGGGTCTGTGCCAGGGCAGCGGCGCCACGCCGTACCGGACGGTCGTCGATCTGTCCGGTCCCGCGTACAAGTGCTCGTGCCCGAGCCGCAAGTTCCCGTGCAAGCACGCGCTGTCGCTGCTGCTGACCTGGGCGGCGGGCGAGGTGCCCGCCGCGGACACGCCCCCCGACTTCGCCGCCGAGTGGCTGCGTGGCCGCGCGACGAGGGCCGCGGCGCCGGCGAAGAAGGCGGCCAAGGGCACCGACCCGGCGACCGTCGAACAGCGCCGCGCCCGGGTCACCGCGGGCCTGGCCGAGTTGCAGACCTGGCTGGCCGATCAGGTGCGGACGGGGCTGGCCCAGGCCGACCGGTCCTTCGCCGCGTTCGAGGCGGTCGCCGCGCGCATGGTCGACGCCCAGGCGCCCGGCGTCGCGTCCGCGCTGCGCAGGCTGCCCCTGGCGGTCGCGGCGGGCGCGGACTGGCCCGAGACACTGCTGCGGGAGTACGGGCGGCTGCAACTGCTGGTCACGGCGCACCGCGAACTCGACGCCCTGCCCGAACCGCTGCGCGCGAGCGTGCGCGCCCACGTCGGCTATCCGACGCAGGCCGAGACGGTGCGCGCCGAGCCCGCCGTCCGCGACACCTGGCTGGTGCTGGCCACCCGGACCAGCGAGGAGGAGCGGCTGCACACCCGCCGCACCTGGCTCTACGGCCGCGCCTCCCACCGCTGGGCCCTGCTGCTCGAACACTCCTTCGGCGCCCCGAACTTCACCGGGGAGGTCCCGGTCCTCGGCCACGAGGTCGACGCCGAGGTGCACTAC
>NZ_BAGK01000190.1 GCF_000308795.1 Nocardia thailandica NBRC 100428
CGCCACGGCGGTCGCGGCGGGCACCGGCGGCGGGCACGCCCCGGCCTCCCGCGCGGTGCCGCTTGGCCCCCAGACCGAGGTGGACGCGGTGTCCTGGGGCGCCTACACCTACATCGCCCGCGCCTTCCCCGAACTGCTACCCGCCTCCCAGTTCGGCACCGGCTATCAGGAGATCTTCGGATGCAGGCCGGTCGACGAGAACGGCAAGGACCTCCCGGTCGACGTCTTCGTCCCGCGGGGCCGGATCTACTGCATCGGCAACCGGGAACCGGCGCTGGTGGTCGAGGTGGTGTGCAATGCCGACCGCTCGGCGATCGCGCCGCCGGCGACCATCGACAAGGCCGAGGGCGACGAGCGCTGGACCCGTCCGTCGGGCACCGGGAACCTGCACTGGGGCACCGAACCCGGCTACACCAGGATTCCCGATCGCGGCAAGCTGCGGGTGTACTTCGACGACCCCGGCAGGCGATTCTGCTACGTCATGGTCACCGGCGCGTCGAACGGGGCGGAACTGCGGGCCGGCTGGTGGACGGAGGCGCCGCTGTGAGACTCGGCCCCCTCGCCGCGGCACTGGGTGCCGCGGTCCTCGTCCTGTCCGGCTGCGCGGCGGCCGGCAACCCCGCGCCCGCACCGGATCCCGACACCCTCGACGTCGGCCCCTACAGCAGGCTCCCGCTGCTCGCACCCGACCACGGCACCGCCTACCAGAGCCGGATCCTGGAATCGGCCCGGATGGCCGAGGTCATGATCGTGCCGACCATGGCGGATCCGGAACTGCGCGTGCCCATCCGCACCCCGCGCGCGGTGCCCCTGCCGACACCGGGCAAGGCGACCACCCTGCTGGCCGACGCGGTCCGGCCCGTCCTCGAACGCCACGGCATGCTGGCCGGTTTCAGCGCGGGCGCGGCGGACCGCGCCGGGGACGGCGCGATCGGCGAGTCCCGGCTGCTGCAGATCGTGCTGCTGCGCTTCCCCGACCCGGCGGCCGCCCGCGCGGCCGCGGCGGAGATCGACGCCGTCGACGCCGCGCAGAACCCGGACAACGTCGCGGTGACCATCCCCGGGCATCCGGACGCGCACGCGCACCGGCGGCCCGCGGTGCCGACGCTGGCGGCCACGGTGGCCCGCGGCGCGTTCGTGGTGAGCGCCCTCGTCGCGCACACCGCGCCGGACCTCGAGGCCCTGACGTCCCTGACCCGCCGGGCCTTCGACGCGCAACTGCCCCAGCTGGACGGCTTCGCCGCCACCCCGGCCGACCGGTTCGGCGAGCTGGCGTTCGACCGGGACGGCATGCTGGGCCGGATGGTGCCCGAGGCGCCGGGGCGCTGGCCGTTCCCGGTGGTGATCCAGGGCGACTCGGCGGCGAACGCGGGCTGGGGGACCTTCGTCTCGGCCCGCGGCCTCGTCTACGGGCCGCGCGGGATCGAGCACCTCCTCGGCCGCCTCGAGCCGCCGGCCGAGGCGATGTCGGTCAACCGGTTCGACATGCTCCTGCGCTTCGCCGACGCGGCGGCGGCGCGCCGATACCAGGGCGGGATGACGGTCCGGGAGGGCAGCGAGGTCGTCCCCGGGCCGTCCGGGCTGGTCGACGTCCGCTGCACCGAGAGCCTGCGGTCCCAGTCCCCGATGACCAGGTTCGGCTGCGTCCTCCGGCACGGCCGCTACATCGCGTCGGTGTTCAGCCGGGACTACCGGGACGTGCAGCAACGGGCCGCGGCGCAGTACGCGCTGCTGGTGAACAGCGGGTAGGCGCATGGTCGACGAACTCACCCCCGGTACGGATTTCGCCGGCTATCGCATCGAGCGCACGCTCGGGCACGGCGGCATGGGCACGGTGTACCTGGCCTGGCATCCCCGGCTGCCGCGCCGGGACGCGCTCAAGGTCCTGCCCGACAACGCAGGCGCCGCCGAGGAATTCCGCGCGCGCTTCCTGCGGGAGGCGGAACTGGCCGCGCGCCTCGACCATCCGAACGTCGTCGCCGTGCACGACCGGGGCGCGCGGGACGGCAGGCTGTGGATCGCGATGGAGTACGTGCCGGGCTCCGACGCGGCCCGGCTCCTGCGGGCGGGACCACCGGACCCGGACCGCGCGGTGCACATCGTCGGGGAAGCGGCACGCGGCCTGGACGAGGCGCATCGCCACGGCTTGCTGCACCGGGACGTGAAACCGGCGAACATCCTGGTCGAGCCGCAGGACGACGCGCCGGACCGCGTGCTGATCGCCGACTTCGGCCTCGCCCGCGCCGCCGGTGACGGCACCGCGCTCACCGAGATCGGCGCGGTCCTCGGCACCCTCGCCTACACCGCCCCCGAACTGCTGACCGAGCGGCGGGCCGATCACCGCGCCGACGTGTACTCGCTCGGCTGCACGCTGTTCCAGTTGCTCACCGGCACAACGCCGTTCCCCCGCGAGTCGGTGGCGGCGGTCATGCACGCCCACCTGTTCGCGCCGCCGCCGCGCCCGAGCGAGTTGCGCCCCGGGCTGCCCGCCGCGATCGACGCCGTGATCGCCCGCGCCCTCGCCAAGGACCCGGACGCCCGCTACTCCTCCTGCGGCGCGCTGGCCGCCGCGACCGCGCACGCCTTCGGCGGCCCCGAGGAGCACACCGCGTTCGCCCCGCGCCGGACCGGCGGGTCCGGCACCGTTCCGCCGCCACCACATTCGGCGGCGTCCGCGCCTTCGTACCCCCACACGACAGCCGTCTCGGCGTCAGCACCTGCGGCAGACACCCTGCCGGCGCCCCCACCCGCGACATCGACTGCGCCACCGTCATCCTCGGCCCCCGCGCCGGCGCCACCTCATGCGGCGGTCGACACGCCACCGGCGACGCAGGCGGCGACCGCGCCACCATCCCCGCACACGGCAACCGCGTCGCGGCTGGCTCGACATCCGGCAACCGCCACGCCTCCGCCCCCACACGCGGCGTCCACCTTCGCGCCGTCTTCCCCTGCGGAGGCCGGGGCGCAGCCATCTCCGCGCGCGGCAGTCGACACGACACCAGCGACGCATACCGCCGCGACCGCGCCCCCACACGCGCCAGCCGACACGCCATCGCCTTCGCATGGGACAGCTGACGCGCCACCGTCCCTTCATGTGGCAGCCGATGCGCCGCCATCCCGCCCTGCGGCAGCCGCGGCGCTGCCGTCTCCGCGCGCGGCAGCCGACACGACACCAGCGACGCATACCGCCGCGACCGCGCCCCCACACGCGCCGGCCGCCGCGTCGGCGTCTCCGCACGCGCCGGCCGACACACCCGCGTCGCCACACGCGGCAGCGACCACACCACTGCCCTCGCACGCGGCAGTCGACGGGCCGCCGTCCTCGCGTGCGACAGCCGCCGCGCCTTCGTCCCCGGATACCGCGTCCGTCACGGCACCGTCCCCGGACACCGCGTCCGCCACGGCACCGTCCCCGCAGGCAGCCGCCTCGCCGCCGTCGCCTCCCCAGGCGGCAGCCGTGCCGTCAGCGTCGCACTATGTGGCGGGCTCGGCACCGCCGTCTCCGCACGCGGCGACCTCGCCGTCATCGTCGCCCCGAGTGGCAGGCGCGGCACCGCCGGCTCCGCACGCGGCCGCCGCGCCGTCATCGTCACCCGCCTCGGCGCCACCTTTTCCGCACGAGGCGGTCGGCACGCCGTCGTCGCCCCCTGCGGGAGCCACCGCGCGGCCGGTCCCGTCCAGGGCATCGGATGCGCCGGCGGTCCCCCGTGCGGCCTCCGGTTCGCCCGGCGGCCCCGCGACGACCGAGCTCGGTCCGGCCGCTCGCGCGGCGGCGTCGCCCGTGCGGCGCGGCGGCGGGTGGCGGGAAGGACTGCGGACGCCGGTGTCGCGCCGGTTCGTCGCCGTCGCGGCGGCGGTCCTCGCGGTGGTCGTCGGGGTGACCGCGGCGGTGGTGTGGCCGCGCGACACAGCGACGCCCGTCGCGAAACCGCCGGACCCGGTCGGCGCACTGACCTGGGGCCGCTACGCGTTCATCGCCGAGGCGCTGCCCGGCCTGCTGCCGCCGACGCCCGTGCGCACGGGGTACCAGGGCCTGCGGTGCGCCGCGCTGACCGACGACAACAAGGAGGCCGACCTGCAGCGGCTGCCGACGACCGTGGCCCGGATGCGGTGCACCGGTGACACGAATCCGGTGCGCGACGTGGTCATCGACTGTTCGACCAACCGGACCCCCTTCTACCTCGTCGACGAAGAGGGCGTCGTGCTGCTCGGGGATCAGCGATGGCAGCGCGGTTCCGGGCGCGGCCGGATCACCTGGGCGGACTCGACCAGCTTCACCGGGCCGGTCGGCCTCATCGGCCTGCAGTTCGACGAACCGACCCGCAATTTCTGCATGGTCGTGGTGATCGGCGGCAGCTCCGGCCAGGACCTCTACGACCGGTGGTGGCCGAATGCGCCGTTCTGACCGAGGAGGAGGCCGGTGACGATCGAGGAGGGCTCGGACTTCGCCGGATACCGCGTCGAGCGCAGGCTGGGCGCGGGCGGCATGGGCGAGGTGTACCTGGCGCGGCACCCGCGGCTGCCGCGGCACGACGCGCTGAAGATCCTGTCCGTCCGGCACGCGGGCGACGCCGGGTTCCGGGCGGGGTTCCTGCGGGAGGCCGAGGTCGCCGTCCGGCTCCAGCACCCGAACGTGGTGGCGGTGCGCGACCGCGGCGAGCACGACGGCCGCCTGTGGATCGCCATGCAGTACGTCGGCGGCGGGGACGTCGCCGCGCTGATCCGCCGTGCGGGCGCGGTACCGGTCGAGCGCGCGGTCCGGATCATCGCCGAGGCCGCGGAGGGACTCGACGAGATCCACCGGGTCGGGTTGCAGCACCGCGACGTCAAACCGGCCAACCTGCTGCTGGCCGAGGAACCCGGGCAACCGGACCGGGTGCTCGTCACCGACTTCGGGATCGCCCGCCCGGCCGAGGCGGCGGCCGACGGCGACGGCGGGTTCACCGCCACGCTGGCCTACGCCGCGCCGGAGGTCGTCAACGGCGACCGGGTCGATCACCGGGCCGACGTGTACTCGCTCGGCTGCACGCTGTACCAGCTGCTCACCGGCACGGTGCCGTTCCCGCGCAGCAGCCCGGCGGCGGTGATGTACGCGCACCTGCACGAGGACGCCGCGCCGCCGTCGCGCGCGAACGACGCGGTCCCCGCCGCCGTGGACGCGGTCGTGGCGCGGGCGCTGGCCAAGGACCCGGCCGACCGGTACCAGAGCTGCGGGGAGCTGGCAGGCGCGCTGGCCGCGGCCGTGGCGGGCCCGGCGGCGCCCGCGCCCCGCCGGTCGCGTCGGATCGCGGCCTGGTCGGCGGCCGCCGCGGTCGTGCTCGTCGCCGTGGCGCTCACCCTCGTCCTCGGCGCGGGCGACGGCGAGCCGGCGACGAGCGCCGCCCGGACCCCCGTCGCGACCAACTCCGCGGCGTGGGGCGCGGTGGCCTTCGTCGCCGAGGCGTTTCCCGGGCTGCTGCCGGTCGCGCCGACCGCGGTCGGCTACCAGGAGCTCAACACCTGCCTGCGCACCGACCAGGACAGCCAGTTCGTGCCCTTCGACCAGGTCGTCGCCGTCGGTGGCGTGGTGTGCGTCGGCAACCGGGAACCGGCCGACATCGTGCTCATCGCCTGCAACACCGACCGCACCCCGATCGCCGCGTGGAAGCCGATGATCCAGATCGAGGGAGAGGAACGGTGGACCCGCGGCGGCGCGACCGGACGGGTCCGATGGGGCACCGTCCACGGGGAGGACGGGCTGAGCACCGGGCGCCTCGACGTCACCTTCGACGCCCCGGCCCGCAACTTCTGCCGCCTGCGGGTGGGCGGGGGCAAGTCCGGCACCGTGCTCAGGGAACAGTGGTGGCCCGATGCGCCGCTCTGACGGGAGGACGACGGCACCGAGGGGCGGCCGGATCCGCGCGGTCGTCGTGGCGGCCGCCGCGCTCGGCGTGCTGCTGTCGGGGTGCGTGCGCGCGGGAGTGCCCCACCCACAGCACCTGGACCCGTCGACCCTCGACGTGGGCGCGAACAGCATCGACCCGCTGACCCCGCCCGCCGGGACCGAGCAGGACGGGCGGGTCCTCGAATCGGTGCGCATGGGCGAGGCGATCATCGACCCGGCCGAGGTCGACCCGACGCTGACCAGGGACGTGGCGAACCGGACGGCGCCCGTCCCGAGCCCCGTGAAGGCGGCGGGCATCCTCGCCGAACCGGTCCGCGAGGTCCTCGAATCGCACGGCATGCTGGCCGGATACGTCGTCAGCGGCACCGACGTCGAGAACCGGGACTCCTCGCTGCCCGCCCCGGGCAGCGCGCGACTGCTCAGCGTCCTGCTGCTGCGGTTCCCCGACGCGCAGGCCGCCCAGCTCGCCGCCCGGCAGATGGACGCGACCGACGCGGCGGTCAGTCCCGACAACGTCGCGGTGCGGCTCGCGGAGTATCCGGCGGCGTTCGCGCACTGGCGCCCCGGCGTGCCGACCATGGCGGCCACGATCGCCGACGGGCCGTTCGTGGTCAGCGTGCTCGCCGGCCACACCGCCGCCGACCAGGCGCTGCTCGCAGGCACGGTGCGCGCGGCCGTCGACCGGCAGCTCCCCCGGCTGCGCGCGTTCGTCCCGACCGCGCGCGACCGGATCGCCGACCTGCCCCTGGACCAGGACGGCATGATCGCGCGGCTGATCCCCTACGGCGCGGGCCACTGGCCGCGCCCGTCGGTGGTCGCCATGGACTCGGGACCGCTGGCGGGCTGGTCGGCGAGCCTGCGGATCAGCGGCATCGTGCTCGGTCCGCGCGCGACCCGGCTGCTGAAGAACCTCGAGCTCCCCGACACCATCGAGCGGATCGCGATGAACGGCTACAACCGGCTCGAACGCTATCCGGACGCGGTCGCCGCGCGCCGGGCCTTCCTCGCCGCCCAGGCCGACTTCCCCGAACCGCAGCGCGCGGCCGCGACACCGGCGGGCGTGCCGGACGTCTACTGCCGCACGGGCGTCGCCGTGCAGCCGCAGCTGCCGATCCAGGTCCGCTGCCAGGTGCTCTACGGCCGGTATGTGGCCTCGGTGGTCGGCCTGAACCTCACCGACGCCCAGCAGCGGTCCGCCGCCCAGTACGCGGTGCTGGTGCGCGGTGCCTAGCCGCACGCTGCCGCCGGGCACGATCTTCGCCGGCTACCGGATCGAGCGGGTGCTGGGCAGCGGCGGCATGGGCACGGTGTACGTGGCCGCCCATCCCCGGCTGCCGCGCCGCGACGCGCTGAAGGTGCTCTCGGCGGAGTACGGCGCCGATCCCGAGTTCCGGGCGCGGTTCGTCCGCGAGGCCGAGCTCGCCGCCCGGCTCGACCATCCCGAGATCGTCGGCGTCTACGACCGGGGCGTGACCGACGGACGGCTGTGGATCGCGATGCGCTTCGTCGACGGGCCGGACGCCGCCACGGTGATCCGCACGGCGCCGCCGAGCCCGGAGCGGGCGCTGCACATCGTGGCGGCGGTGGCGCGCGGACTCGACCACGCGCACCGCGCGGGCCTGCTGCACCGTGACGTCAAACCCGCCAACATCCTGCTCGAGCCCGTGCCGGGCAGACCGGACCGGGTCGCGCTCACCGACTTCGGCATCGCCAAGGCCGTGGCCGCGACCACCGCGCTCACCCAGGCGGGTTCGGTGCTGGCGACCGTCGCCTACGCCGCTCCGGAACAGCTCGCCGGCGGGCCGGTCGACCACCGCGCCGACGTCTACGCCCTCGGCTGCACCCTCTACGAGCTGCTGACGGGGGCCAAGCCCTTCCCGCGCGCCACCCCCGAGGCGGTGATCGCGGCCCACCTGCACGAGCCGCCGCCCCGGCCGACCGCGCTGGTCCGTGACCTGCCCCGCGCGATCGACGCCGTGGTCGCGCGGTCGATGGCCAAGGATCCCGGCGACCGGTACCCGGACTGCGGCGCACTCGCGGCGGCGGCCGCCCTCGCCTTCGACGGCCAGGGCGCCGCGGCCGGTTCCCCCGCGCCGCGCCGCCGCCGGATCCGGCTCGGGCTCGCCGCGGCGGTGGCGACGGGCCTGATCGCGGCCGGTGCCGTCCTGTACGACCGCGACGCCGCGCCCGCGGCGGGCGGGCAGCCCGCCGCGACCGGTCCGGCCGACCCGAACGCGTGGGCGGCACACCAGTGGCTGGTCGACCTGTTCCCCGCGCTGCTGCCCCGCGACCAGGCCGCGGCCGGCTATCAGAACCTGCGCTGCCTGCCGGTCGACGGCAGCCAGCAGCCCATCGACGCGACCGAGACCAGGGACGCGCTCAACGCCCTGGCCTGTAACGGCGATCAGTCACCGGTGTACCGGCTGGTCGTGCGGTGCGGGCTCGGCGAACCGGTCGTGCGGTTCGCCCCGAGCGAAGGGGCGCGCGAGGTCGGTCAGGAGGACTGGCAGAAGCCCTCCGGCAAGGGACGGATCAGCTGGTACGACGCCGTCACGGTGCACGGGGCCGCGGGCGAACTGCTGCTGCGCTTCGACGATCCCGCGCGCGCGAACTGCACGCTGGGCGTGACCGGCGGCACCTCGGGCGGCCAGCTGTACGACACGTGGTGGCGCGACGCTCCGGTGTGAGACGCGCCACAGCCCGTTCCGGGGCGGTGAATCCGGACCGGTCGCCCCGTCCTCCTGAGCGAGCCCGTCCCGAAGGAGTACCCATGACCACCACCCGCGGCCCCGTGTCCTACTTCCCGGCCATCGAGGAGAAGTACGGCAGGCCCGTCGCCGAATGGCTTGCCGTGCTGGCCGACTCGGGGCTCGGCAAGCAGGGCGAACTGGTCGCCCTGCTGAAGAACGACCACGCCGTGGGGCACGGTCACGCCACGGCGCTCGCCGCCTACCACCTGCATCCGGAGAAGTGGGCCCGCTGACCCGGCGGCGGCGCGCGCCACCGGTCGCTCGGTTCATCCGCGCGCGGCACGGCGTGCCAGTCGGTATCGTCACCTGGCGCGAGTTCGCGGGTGGTGAGGAGTCGATGTGCGGCGGACAGGCCTTTCGCTGGCCGGCCAGGCGTTCGTCTGGCAGCTCGTCGTGCTCGCGCTGATGATCGGCGCGGGCACCGCGTTGGCCGTGCTCGACGCCCGCCACGACAACGACCGCACCGTCGAACACCAGGTGCGCGACGTGGCCGTCAGCGTGGCCAGGGCGCCGTCCACGGTCGACGCGGTGCAGTCGCCGGATCCGACCGCGGCGCTGCAACCGGTCACCGAGTCCATCCGGCGCGACACGGGGATGGACTTCATCGTGGTCATGGCGCCGGACCGCACCCGGTTCACCCACACCAATCCCCAGCAGATCGGCCAGCCCTTCAGCGGCAGCATCGACCGGGCGCTGTCCGGGGAGACCTTCACCGAGACGTTCACCGGGTCGCTGGGGTCCTCGATCCGCGCGGTCACCCCGGTCTACGGGGACGACGACGGCGTGGTCGCGCTGGTCGCGGCCGGGGTCACCCGGGCCAGGATCAGCGATCAGCTCGCCGGCCAGCTCCCGCTCATCCTGACCGTCGGCGCGGCGGGCCTCGCCCTCGCGAGCGGCTCGTCATTCCTGCTCAGCCGCCGGCTGCGCCGCCAGACCCACGGCCTCGCCCCGGCCGAGCTGCGCGCGCTCTACGAACACCACGACGCGGTGCTGCACTCGGTGCACGAGGGCCTGGTGGTCTTCGGGCGCGGCTCGGACGCGGCCGAGGTGGTCAACGATCAGGCGCGGCTGCTGCTCGACCTGCCCGCCGGGCCCGTCCGCCGGGCGGACCTGCCGCTGTCGATCCGGCGGCTGCGGCCGGGCGCGGTCGTCCGCGACGAAACCCACGTCACCACCGAACGGGTGCTGCTGGTCAACCAGGACGTGGTCACCTGGGAGGGCCGACCGGTCGGCACCGTGCTGACCCTGCGCGACCAGACCGAGCTGCGCGACGTGCTCGGCGAGCTGGACTCGGTGCGCCGTTTCGCCGAGTCGCTGCGCGCCCAGGCGCACGAGGCGGCCAACCGGCTGCACACGGTGGTCACCATGGTCGAGCTGGGCCGGCCGGCCGAGGCGGTCTCCTTCGCCACCGCCGAGCTGGAGCTGTCCCAGGCCCTGATCGACCGGCTGCTCTCGGCCGTCGAGGACCCCGCCCTCGCCGCGCTGCTGCTCGGCAAGATCAATCAGGCCGCCGAACGCGGCGTCGCGCTCACCGTCACCGCCGACACCGCGCTGGATTCCACCGCGCCGCTGTCGGCCCACGAGGCGGTGACCCTGGTGGGCAATCTCGTCGACAACGCGATCGACGCCGCCGCGCGCAGCGCCGACCGCACGGTCACGGTGACCGTGCGCCAGGAGGACACGCACCTGCTCGTCCGGGTCGCCGACAGCGGGCCCGGGATGTCCCCGGCGGTCTTCGCGCGCGCCGCCGAGCGCGGCTACACCACCAAGTCCGATCACGCCGGCCTCGGGTTGGCCCTGGTCCACCGGCTGATCGACCGGTACGACGGCACCATCACCACCACGGCGGCTCCGCACAGCGCGGTGACCGTCCGTATTCCCCGCAAGGAGGACATCGCGTGAGCCAGCGGCTGCGACGGAACGACCGGCCCGGCGCCCCGGCGCGCGGGAACGGGACGAGCGCGGGCGAGGTGGCCGAGTGACCGGCAGCATCCGGGTGCTCATCGTCGAGGACGAACCGCTCATCGCCCAGGCGCACGCGGCCTATGTCGAGCGGATCGCGGGGTTCGAGCCGGAGGCCGTCGCGCACACCGGCCGCGACGCGCTGCGGCTGGCCGCCGACGCCGCCGCCGCGGGCAGCCCGTTCGACCTCGTGCTGCTCGACCTCGGCCTGCCCGACATGACCGGCCTCGAGGTGGCGGCCGCGCTCGGCGCGCACGCCGTGCGCCCGGACATCATCGCCATCACCTCCGCGCGGGAACTGGCCATGGTGCGCAACGCCGTCGCGCACGGCGTGGTGCTGTATCTGCTCAAGCCGTTCACGTTCTCCGCCTTCCGCGACAAGCTCGAGCGCTACCGCGACTTCGCCACCGCCCTGCCCGAGGGCGAGGCGGCGCTGTCGCAGTACGACATCGACCGGGCCCTCGGCGCGCTGCGGACCACCGATCAGCGGGTGCTGGTGCCCAAGGGCGTCGTGCAGCACACCCTGGAGGAGATGTCGCGGGTGGTGCGCACCGCCGAGGCGGGCATCACCGCCACCGACGCGGCCGCCGCCGTCGGCGTCTCCCGGATCACCGCCTGGCGGTATCTGGAGAAGCTCGCCGACGACGGCCTGGCCGAGCGCCGCGCCGACTACGGCCGGGCGGGCAGGCCCAAGACCCGCTACCTGTGGCGGAGCAGGGCCGAGGGCGCTCAGCCGACCGGCTGAGGAACCGACGCGTCGCGCCCGAGCCGCACCGGCAGGTGCTCGAAACCGTGCAGGGTGAACAGTTTCCGGCGCCGCGGCGCGCCCTCGACGCGCAGGTCGGGGAAGCGGGTGTACAGCGCGCGCAACGCGTGTTCGGCCTCCATCCTGGCCAGGCTCGCGCCGAGGCAGGCGTGCACCCCGTTGCTGAATCCCAGGTGTTCCCTGGCGTTGTCGCGGGTGACGTCGAAGCGGTCGGGCTCGGCGAACACGGCCGGATCGCGGTTGGCGCCCGCCAGCGACAGGATGATCGTCGAGTCCGCGCCCACCCGGACGCCGCCGATCTCCACCGGCTCCATGGCCCGGCGCGCGGTGGTCTGCACCGGCGGGTCGAACCGCATGGTCTCCTCGACCGCGTTGCGCCACAGGTCGGGGTCCTCGCGCAGCAGCGCCCGCTGGTCCGGGCGCGCCGACAGCGCCGCCACCGCGTTGCCGATCAGATTGACCGTGGTCTCGAAGCCCGCGCCCATCAGCAGGCTCGCGTTGGCGAGCAGTTCGTCGGTGGTGAGGTCGTTCTCGGTGACCACCGTGGACAGGATGTCCTCGCCGGGTGCGCGGCGCAGCTTCTCGATGTGGGCGGTGAGGTAGGCGTTCATCGGTTCGATGGCCCGCATGGCCCGCCGGTAGGAGCCCCAGCCGATGCCGATGTCGAGCAGCGGGGTGATGTTGTCGCCCCACCGCAGGAACAGGTCGCGGTCGGCCTGGGGGAAGCCGAGCATCTCGGCGATGATGGCGATGGGCAGGCGCGCGGCGTAGTCGCCGATCAGGTCGGCGGTCGGCGCGGCGGCCATCCCGTCGAGCAGTTCCTCGGTGACCGACTCCACCCGGTCGCGCAGCCGGGCGATGGCGCGCGGGGTGAAGGCCGAGGAGACCGGCTTGCGCATGCGTGTGTGCTCCGGCGCGTCGATGACCAGCATCGACGGCGCCTCGACCGGGTTGGGCGGGACGACGACGCTCTCGGCCCGGCTCCGCAGGAACCGCGGCGCCTCCGGCGGCACCGGCATCCGGACGCCGAACCGGTTGTCGCGCAGGATCGTCCGGACCAGGCCGTGGTCGAAGGCGACCCACGACACCGGGGTGCGCACCAATCCGCCGTCGCCGCGCAGTGATTCGATCAGCGGGTACGGATCGTGCAGCCCCTCACGGCCGTTGAGCAGCCGGGCGAAGGGGTCGCGCCGCACGATGTGGGTCCGCAGCAGCAGGCGCGCCGCGCCGTGCTCGGCCACCCACCTCCACCAGTAGTCGGGTGCCATCGCTCCCCCTCGTCCGCTCGGAAGTGTCGTTCCCACCCTACGGACCGCCCACGTGACGGGGAACACACTCGAGACGGATCCCGCCTCCTACCGCGGTAGGAGGTCAGCGGCGGACGGTGACCCGTTCCGTGGTGACGCGATGGTCGACCGCCGCCGGGTCCTGGTTGACCACCTGCACCAGCGCGGCGCCCGCGGCGAGCACGGCCAGGTACCCGTCGACCAGTTCGGCGGCGGTGTCCCACGGGGTGGCCGAGAGCACCCGGTCGCCCTCGGAGATGCCCTGCGCCGAGGCCGAGCGGCGCGCGGCGGCGAGGACCTCGGCGACGCTGCCGCCGTCCAGGGCCGCGCCGGCGCCCGCGGGGAGGAACTGGTCGCCGTGTACCCGCACGGCGGTCGCGAAGTCGGTGACGCCCACCGGCACGTCGCGGACCGGGGTGCCCATGGCGTCCAGCGACAGCACCGCGACCTCGGGGTTGTCGGCGTCGTCGAGGGCGTCGGGGGTGACCAGGGCCAGGTCGGCGTCGGGATCGAGGCCGAGGACGACCTCGGTGCCCGCCCACCAGCAGCCGAGCAGGACCGCGGCGGTCTGCCAGTGCGCGGGCAGGGCGACCGCGACCCGCGCGCCGGGGCTGAGCGCGAACTCGTCGCGCAGCAGGTTGGCGGTCTTGGCCGCCCAGTTGGCCAGGGTCAGGCCCGAGAGTTCGATCCGGGCGCCGGTCGCGTCGTCGTACCAGGTGACGCGCGGTCCGGCCGGGTCGCGCTCCAGGATCGGATCGAGCAGGGCTTCGGTCAGGGTCGTGTTCAGCTCACGCATGGTTCAGTTCACGCATTTCGGTCCGTTCTGGCCTGCGTCGATCGGTGGGGCGGGCGGCACGGGCGTCGCTGTCGCCGCCGAGGTCGCACCGAAGTCGAACATCCCGGCGGCGGCCGAGCCCGGACCAGAATAATCGCTCGCCAGCACCACGCCGACGGTATCGGCGGACAGTGACGTATCGGCGACCACGCTGAGACCACCCAGTGCCTCGGCGACCGCCTTCGCTTTCGGATCGGCCGCGTCGGCGGCCAGCACCCGGCTCGACGACACCGAGCCTCCCGTGTAGTTCCCCACGAGTCCCTCGCGGAAACCCTTGCCGGTCAGCACGGCCGAGACCTTGCCCGCCAGGCCCGCGGTGCCGCCCGCGTTGAACACGCTCACCGTCACCGTCGACGGGTCGACCCGGGGCCCGTCGTCGCCCTTCTTCTCGTCGCCGACCAGGCCAGCCACGTAGTTGTGCACGGCCTTGCGGTCCACCCGCACCACCGACTCGCCGTCGGTGGTCATGCTGTTGAGGTCGGCGACCGGGATCGTCTCGAACTGCACGCGGCCGCCGGACAGGTCCTTGAGCTGCTGGAGGAAGGCCAGCACGTCCCAGTCCTCGTCCAGCACCACGGTGCGGCCGACCGCGTCGCTGATCTGCTGGAGTTTGCCGGGACTGCTGAGGGTCTTGGCGGTCAGCATCTGGCCGACCAGCTGGGCCATGAACACCTGCTGCCGCACGATCCGGTCCAGGTCGCCGCGGGGCAGGTCGTGGCGCTGGCGCACGAAGCTCAGCGCCTGCGGGCCGTCGAGGCGCTGGCGGCCCGCGGGGAAGTCCGCGCCCGACATCCATTCGTCGACGGCGTTGTTCAGGCACACCTCGACCCCGCCGACGGCGTCGGTGAGCAGCACGAAGCCGAGCAGGCTGACCTCGGCGTAGTGGTCGACCTTGATGCCGGTGAGGTCCGCGACCGAGCCGATGAGCGCCTTGCGGCCCGCCTGGGTGGACTCGCGTTCGGCGTCGGCCTCGGATCGGCCCTGGGCCAGCAGCTTGGCGCGCTGGGTCTCCTTGGTCGACCCGTAGGCGGAGTTGATCTTGGCCTTGCCCTGGCCGGGCACGTCGACGTAGGAGTCGCGGGGGATGGAGATCGCGGTGGCCGAGCGCCCGTCGTTGGGGACGCGGACCAGCACGATGGTGTCGGTGTTGGTGCCGACCTCGTCGCCGGCGTGCAGCATGGCCCGTTCGGCGCTGGTCAGCGGGTTGCCGTGCGCGTCGGTGCGCGAGTCGACGCCGACGAGCAGGATGTCGACCGCGCCGTCGGCGGTCCCGCCGAGGCCGAGGCCGCCGATGCGCTCGATGTTGGAGATCAGGCCGTCGACGCTGCGCCAGGCGAATCCGGTGAGGACCAGGACCAGCACAGCCGAGATCGCGACCATCAGTCTGACCGGGCTGACGGAACTCCTCGGCTGTGTCACGCTGCGCTCCCTCTCGACGAACCCGGCGCGGTGTGCGCGCCTTCCCCCGGCCGGACCACCGTCGGCAACCTCCGGCAAATCCACCAGCAGTATTGCCCGGCCCCGTCCCCACCAACCGGATGTGCACAGGCTAACCAACAGTTACCACGGACGCCCCCAACCGCAGGTGTTGCGGCGTGCCAGACTTGCCGCGTGCACGCCGAATCCCCCGCGCCCGCCCGCCTGCTCGTCACCGGCGCCCACGGCCTGCTGGGCCGCGAGATCCTGCGCCTGGCGCCGACGGCGATCGGACTCGGCCGCGCCGAACTCGACATCACCGATCGCGCCGCCGCGCGCGCCCTGCTGCGCGCGGGCGACGTCGTCGTCAACTGCGCGGCCTACACCGCCGTCGACGCCGCCGAGACCGATCGCGCCGCGGCGTTCGCCGTCAACGCCGACGGGCCCGCCGCCCTGGCGGACGCGTGCGCGGACACCGGCGCGCGGCTGATCCACCTCTCCACCGACTACGTCTTCCCCGGCACCGCGCAGCGTCCCTACGAGACCACCGACCCCACCGGCCCGGTCACCGTCTACGGCGCCTCGAAGCTGGCGGGCGAGCGGGCCGTGCTCGATCGCGCGCCCGCCGCGCACGTCGTGCGCACGGCCTGGGTGTATACCGGGGTGACCGGCGATTTCGTCGCCACCATGCGCCGGCTGGAGGCCACCCGCGACACGATCTCCGTCGTCGACGACCAGCGCGGCTCCCCCACCGCCGCACCGGATCTCGCCGCCGCGCTGCTCGACCTGGCCGCCCGCCCCGGCGCCCCGCGCCTGCTGCACGCCACCAACGCGGGCGAGGCCACCTGGTACGACCTGGCCCGCGCCGTGTTCATCGAACTCGGCGCCGACCCCGAGCGCGTCCACCCCTGCGACTCGGCCGCCTTCCCGAGACCCGCTCCGCGCCCGGCCTATTCGGTCCTCTCCCCCGCGAGCTGGATCGACGCGGGCCTGACCCCCCTGCGCCCGTGGCGGGAAGCACTGACCGCGACCCTGCGGCGGACCGCAGATCCCAGCGAACACGCCGGAAACCCGTAGTGCCACAAGCACCCCCACCACCCCGCGAGGCCCCGACACACCGCACACCGCGCCACCGACACCCACGCCATCGCGCACAGACCACCGAGGTGCGCACCCGGTCGCACGCCGCAGCACCCACACAGTTCGCCAACACCCGAGCGCCCGCACAGACCGACGACCCGAAGCACCCACACAAACCGACGACCCGAAGCACCCCGCCCAGGCCGACGCCACCGAAAGCGCCCCGCACAGGCCGACCCCGAGGAGGCCGCCCGCGCAGCGGGCGTCGCGCCCGTCCCGTCGAAAAGCGGAGCGAGACAAAGCGCCGAAGGCGCGAGTATCGCTCCGCTTTTCGACGGGACACAAGGGGGCGCGACCCGAGCGCGCCAGCGCTCCACCAACACAGCCCCCAGCGCTCCACCAACACACTTCGAGCGCGCCGGCGCTCCACGGACTAAGCTCGCCCGTCGTGAGCGCAGCCGACAATTCCGCACCCGCGAGCATCGCCGTCGTCACGGTGACCTACTCACCGGGCGAGCACCTGGAGCACTTCATCACCACGCTGGCGGACGCGACGAGTGAGAAGCCGCAGGTGATCCTGGCCGACAACGGGTCGACCGACGGCGTGCCGGAGCTGGTCGCGGACGCCAACGCGCACGTGACGCTGCTGCGCACCGGCGGCAACATCGGCTACGGCGGCGCCATCAACCGGGCGGTCGCCGAGATCGATCCCGCGATCGAGTTCGTGATCCTGGCCAATCCGGACATCCGCTGGGGTGTCGACTCGATCGACATCATGCTCGAGGCGGCGCGGCGCTGGCCGCGCGCGGGCGCGATCGGCCCGATGGTGCGCGAGCCCGACGGCAGCGTCTACCCCTCGGCGCGGCGGGTGCCCGGTCTGGCCGACGGCGCGGGCCACGCGATCCTCGGCTCGGTCTGGCCCGGCAACCCGTGGACGCGGCGCTACCGCCAGGAGAACGAGCAGGTCTCCGAGCGGGTGGTCGGCTGGCTGTCCGGTTCCTGCCTGCTGGTCCGGCGTGAGGCGTTCGACACCATCGACGGGTTCGATTCCCGCTACTTCATGTACATGGAGGACGTCGACTTCGGCGACCGCATGGGCCGGGCGGGCTGGCACAACGTGTTCGTGCCGGACGCCGAGGTCACCCACGCCAAGGGGCACGCCGCGGGCCGCAACCCCGAGCTCATGCTGCCCGCGCACCATGCGAGCGCCTACCGCTTCCAGGCCGACCGGCATCCGCACTGGTACCAGGCCCCGCTGCGGCTGGCGCTGCGTGCCGGACTTGCGGTGCGCTGCCGGATTGCGGTTCGATCGGCCCTGCGTGAGAAAGCGCGCACCGGCCAGTAGCGCCGGCCACCGACCCCAAGGAACTTACTGATGGCAGGGAATCCAGGCACCGACGCGGTCATCCTCGTCGGCGGACAGGGCACCCGGCTGCGGCCACTGACGCTCTCGGCGCCCAAGCCGATGCTGCCCACGGCCGGGCTGCCGTTCCTGACCCACCTGCTGGCCCGCATCGCCGAGGCCGGGATCACCCACGTCGTGCTCGGCACCTCCTTCAAGGCGGAGGTGTTCGAGGAGCACTTCGGCGACGGCGCCGACCTGGGTCTCGAGATCGAGTACGTGACCGAGACCGAGCCGCTGGGCACCGGCGGCGGCATCCGCAACGTGCTGCCCAAGCTGCGCGCGGACAACATCATGGTGTTCAACGGCGACGTGCTCGGCGGCACCGACCTGGGCGCGATCCTCGACACCCACGAGTCGACCAACGCCGATGTCACCCTGCATCTGGTCCGCGTCGGTGACCCGCGCGCCTTCGGCTGCGTGCCGACCGACGAGAACGGCCGGGTGACGGCGTTCCTGGAGAAGACCCAGGACCCGCCGACCGACCAGATCAACGCCGGTTGCTACGTGTTCCGCCGCGAGTACATCGAGAAGATCCCCACCGGCCGCCCGGTCTCGGTGGAGCGCGAGGTGTTCCCCGCGCTGCTGGCCGAGGGCGCGCACGTGCAGGGCCACGTCGACTCCTCGTACTGGCGCGACATGGGCACCCCCGAGGACTTCGTGCGCGGCTCGGCCGACCTGGTCCGCGGCATCGCCCCGTCGCCCGCCCTGCCCGGGCAGCGCGGCGAGTCCCTGGTCCATCAGGGGGCCGGTGTCGCCCCCGGTGCCCTGCTGATCGGCGGCACCGTGGTCGGCCGCGGCGCCGAGATCGGCGCGGGCGCGCGCCTGGACGGCGCGGTGATCTTCGACGGCGCCGTCGTGGAGGCGGGCGCCACCGTGGAACGCTCCATCGTCGGCTTCGGTGCCCGCATCGGCCCCCGCGCCCTGGTCCGCGACGGCGTCATCGGCGACGGCGCCAACATCGGCGCCCGCTGCGAACTCCTCCGCGGCGCCCGCGTCTGGCCCGGCGTCACCATCCCCGACGGCGGCATCCGCTTCTCCACCGACGTCTGACACGGCCGGTCGGCGACCCCGTCTCAGCTGAAGCCCACCGCCTGGTCGCCCCAGGCGGTGTGGAGGTCGGCGTCGGGGTTGTCGACCACGTGGTCGATGGCGTCGATGAGCAGGGTGGTGCGGGTCTCGGGGCGGTATTGGGGCCAGTGTTTCGAGCCGTCGAGGGCGGCGGGGACGCCGTGTTCGGCGAAGGCGAGCCAGCGGCGCTGGACGCGGCCGGAGACGGCGACGGCCACCTTGCGGCCGCCGAGCCAGAAGGTCGGGTCGACGTTGAGGGTGCCGAAATTGCCGAAGACGTACGGTAATTCGGTGGCGTGGCCCGCGCCGACGCGGGCGGCGCGCAGCATGGGCGTCGCGTAGTCGAAGCGGTACATCCAGGTCGGCGAGTGCTGGGCGTGCCCCTCGGCGACCCAGGCGGCGGGCATCCGGAAGGCCGCGTCGGTGGACATCGCGAGCGCTCCCCGGGTGGTGGCGAGATCCGGGTAGGCGGAGGTGATCTCGGCGATGCGTTCGGCGGCCATCTCCGGATGCGCGGCGGCGACGTCGCGGAGCATGGTGTTCACCGCGTCGGGGGTGACCGGCATGATCGGCGAGCGCAGCACCCGGAACAGCGATGCCTCGTCGCGGTTGGTGCCGATGAGCAGGGGGACCCGGTGCGAGAGCCCCCGCTGGAAGCGGTCGATGGGGAACTCCGGCAGCAGGTCGCCGTCGACGACGGGGGCGGCGGCGAGGCGGCCGGGTTCGTTGACCGGGATCTCGTCGAGCAGGACCCCGCCGACCTCGGCGAGCCGTTCGACGGGCAGGTCGAGCAGTTCGCCCGCGCGTTCGGGGGTGAGTTCCAGCAGTTCCAGATAGCGCAGCGCGATGCCCGCGGCCCGTTCCTGGCCGAAAACCGTGGTGGCGGGCGGACTCTGGGCGATGGCCTTGTGGAAAAGGCCCTCGGCGCGTGGGGAGGTCAGCAGGGCGGTGACGCAGCCCGCGCCGGAGGACTCCCCGAAGACGGTGACGTTGCCCGGGTCCCCGCCGAAGGCGGCGATGTTGTCGCGGACCCACTCCAGGGCGGCGATCTGGTCGTGCAACCCGAGGTTGGGCGTGAATTCCGGCCCGAGCGAGGACAGGTCGAGGAAGCCGAGCACGCCGAGGCGGTAGTTCACCGAGACCACGACCATGTCGCCGGTCTCGGCGAGTCTGCGCCCGTCGTAGATGGTCTGGGCCGCGGTGCCCAGGCAGTAGGCGCCGCCGTGCAGCCACACCATGACCGGCCGCGGTTCGGTGTCGGGGGCGGGCAGCCGGGGCGACCACACGTTCACCCACAGGCAGTCCTCGCCCATCTGCAGGTCCGAGTCGACGGGGACCATGGCCCCCATGGCCTGCGGGGCGATGTCGCCGAAGACCGCGCAGTCGCGCACGCCGTCCCACGGCTCGGGCGGGCGCGGCCGGGCGAAGCGGTGCTTGCCGCTGGGCGCGGCGGCGTAGGGAATGCTGCGCCACACCGCGATCGGGCCGTCCCAGATCCCGGCGACGCTGCCCGCCGCGGTGTGGGCGAGGGGTTCGGACTCCGCCGCGGACACGACGGGATCGGTTTCGGATCCGGTGCTCATGCCACACCTCCTGCGCCACGCGATCGGCAGGGGTTTCTGCGTGGTTGCTCCCACCGATCGCAGTACTCGAAAGACCTGACATCAGAGTACGTGCGACGGCTGACAATCCCATCTCGACTCGACATAACCGCAGGTAACGGTAACTATCGGGGAGGGGAACGGCGGGCGAAGTGGCCTCGGTCACGCGGGTGACGGCCCGGCATCGCGCGGCGGGCACGGGGGCACAGGCGCCCGGGGAGCGAACCCCGTTGTCCGTCCACCGGACACCCGAACCCACGGTAGCCGACAGTGTGCTGGAACACACGCACGTGACCGCGGCGCGCTGCGATCGCGATCATCCGGTGATCACCCGGAGCGGGCCACCCGCTCCGCGTCCGCGCCCACGTACGCCGCCCACAGGTCCCGGTACGGGCCCTCGACGGCGACGAGGTCGGCGTGCCTGCCGACCTGGAGCAGGCGCCCCCGGCCGACCACCGCGATCAGGTCGGCGTCGGCGGCGGTGGCCAGCCGGTGCGCGACGACGATCGTGGTGCGGCCCGCGGTGAGCACGTCGACCGCGGCCCGCACCCGCGCCTCGGTGGCCAGATCGAGGGAGGCGGTCGCCTCGTCGAGGATGAGGATGTCCGGGTCGACGAGCTGCGCGCGGGCCAGGGCGAGCAACTGCCGCTGACCGGCCGACAGGCTGCGCCCGTGTGCGCCGATCGGCTGGTGGTATCCGTGCTCGAGCGCGGCGATCATCTCGTGCGCGCCGACCGCCCGCGCCGCCCACTCGATGTCGGCCGGGCTCGCGTCGGGCCTGCCGTAGGCGATGGCCTCGCGCACGGTGTCGCCGAACAGGAACGGCTCCTGGGGGACGACCCCGAGCCTGCGGCGGAAGTCGCGCAGCGCGTAGCGGCGGATGTCGACTCCGTCGACCAGCACGGCGCCGGCGGTCGGGTCGTAGTAGCGGGCGAGCAGTTTCACCAGCGTGGACTTGCCCGCCCCGGTCTCGCCGACCAGCGCCACCTTCTGGCCCGGCTCGATGCGCAGGTTCACCCCGTCGAGGACGGGCGCGCCCGCCCGCGAGTAGGCGAAGGTCAGGTCGCGCACCTCGATGGCGCCGTCGAGTTCGGCCACCGGCAGCGGGTCCGCGGCCTCGGGGGTGTCGACCGGCGTCCGCAGCAGGTCGCCGATGCGGTCGACGCCGACCGCCGCCTGCTGGTAGCTGTCGAAGACCTGCGAGAGCTGCTGGATCGGGGAGAACAGCAGCTCGACGTACAGGAGGAAGGCGATCAGGGTCCCCGCGGTGAGCGTGGCGTCGCGGACCTGGCCGACACCGACCGCCAGCACGGCGGCGGTGGCCAGCACCGACATCAGCTCGATGCCGGGGAAGAAGACCGCCATGAGTTTCTGGCTGCGCAGCCGCGCGTCCCGGTAGGCCCACGACCGCCGCTCGAACTCGGCCCGGTTGACCGCCTCGCGCCGGAAGGCCTGCGTGACGACGATGGTGTCGACGTTCTCCTGCAGGTAGGCGTTGACCGAGCTGACCCGTTCGCGGGCGAGGTTGTAGGCGGGCACCGAGGCCCGCCGGAACGCGAGCGTCGCCACCACCAGGATCGGCAGCAGCGCCAGCACGACCACGGCGAGCCCGGCGTCGATGACCAGCAGCGCGATCACGACGCCGCCGATGGTGACGGTGCTGGTGAGCGCGGTGGCCAGGCCGGTCTGCAGGAAGGCCGAGAGGCCGTCCACGTCGGTGGTCATCCTGGTCATGATGCGGCCGCCGAGTTCGCGCTCGTAGTACTGCAGGCCGAGGCGCTGCAGCTGCGCGAAGGTCTTGACCCGCAGGCCGTAGAGCAGCCGCTCCCCGGCCTGCCCGGTGACGCGCACCTGGGCGACGCCGATCGCCCAGTCGGCCACCACGACGGTCAGCGCGCCCGCGGCGGCCACCAGCAGCACGTCCTCGGCGCCCGCGAGGACGCCGTGGTCGATGCCGTAGCGGACCAGGAACGGGATGAGGACCTGGGCGAGCGCGTCCAGGCCGACCAGGCCGAGCCCGGCCAGCAGCGGCCAGGTGAACGGGCGCAGCAGCCGGGCCAGGGAGAACGCGGTGTCGGGGGTGTGCGAGAAGGACCGGTCGACCTCGGGTTCCCCGGTGACGGGCGGGAGCCGGTCGATGAGCCGCGCGATGTCGCCGCTGGGCGGGGCG
Source organism: Nocardia thailandica NBRC 100428 (assembly GCF_000308795.1). GTDB lineage: Bacteria > Actinomycetota > Actinomycetes > Mycobacteriales > Mycobacteriaceae > Nocardia > Nocardia thailandica. The sequence continues at coordinate 22,224 of NZ_BAGK01000190.1, forward strand.
CTCGACATCATGCCGCCGCCCGCCCCGGCGTTGCCGCCGCCCGCGGGCGCGCCCGCCGCGCGCCGGGCGAAGGCCCGGGCGAGGTGCTCCATGGTGCGCGCGTCATCGTCGTCGCCGACGTCGGGGGCGACCCAGAGCGCTTCGGTGGCCCGCGCGGGCGGCGCGAGGGCACCGTCGCCGATGCCCTCGACCTCGGGCGGGGTGAACAGGGCGCGGAACAGCTCGCCGGAGCGCTGGAGTTCGGCCAGTGTGCCGAGTTCGGCGACGCGTCCGCCGTCGAGCACGGCGACCCGGTCGGCCAGCGCGAGGGTGGACAGGCGGTGCGCGACGACGAGGGTGGTGCGACCGCGGACCTCGGCGGCGATGCGCCGGTAGATGACCTCCTCCACCTGGGCGTCGATGGCCGAGGTCGCGTCGTCGAGGACCAGCACGGGCGCGTCGGTGAGCAGGGCGCGGGCCAGGGCGATGCGCTGGCGCTGGCCGCCCGAGAGCCGTTGGCCGCGTTCGCCGATGGTGGTGTCGAGCCCGTCGGGCAGGCGCGCGACGAACTCGTCGGCGGCGGCCAGGTACAGCGCGTGGCGGACCTCGTCGTCGCTCGCGCCGGGCCTGCCGTAGGCGACGTTGGCCCGCACGGTGTCGGCCATGAGGTGGGCGTCCTCGAAGACCACGGCCACCCGCGCGCGCAGGTCCGGCAGGGCGCGGGTGTCCACGCCGTCGAACAGGACGCTGCCCGCGTCGGGTTCGAGCAGCAGCGGCAGCAGGTGCACCAGCACGGACTTGCCCGTACCCGCCCCGCCCGCGACGGCGACGGTCTCGCCCGCGCCGATGGTCAGGTCGAGCCCGGAGAGCACCGGCTCGTCGCCGAACCCAAAACGCACCGAGCGGAACTCGACCGACGGCGGAGCCTCCGGTCGCGGCGCGGACCCGCCCGCGCCGTGCGGGCCGCCCTCGTCACCGGATGCCGCGGGGGCGGGCGCGTCGATGACCTCGCGCACCCGGTCCAGCGAGGCCTTGCCCTGCTGGCTGACGGTGAGCAGCATGGAGAACTGCCGCACCGGCCCGACGAACGCGCCGAGGTAGGTCATGAACGCCAGGAAGGTGCCGAGGGTGACCGACTGGTTCAGCGCCAGCAGGCCCCCCGCGATCAGCACCAGCGCCTGCCCGGCGGCGGGCACGGCCTGCACGGCCGGGGCGAACCGGCTGGTGATCCGCGCGACGCGCAACCGGGACCGGTAGAGCGCCCTGGCGTGCCCGGCGAGGCGGTCGAGTTCGGTGTCCTCCTGGCCGAAGCCCTTGACCACCCGCACCCCGGCGACCGCCGCCTCCACCTGCATGGCGACCTCGGCGGCGCGGGCCTGGGCGTCCCAGTTGGCGGGGAACAGCTCGCGCTGGCTGCGCCGCGTGATGATCCACAGCGCGGGCAGCACCAGCAGCGCGATCACGGTGAGCGCGGGCGACATGACCGCCATCAGGGCCAGCGCCGCGATCAGCAGGGCGACGTTGCCGGTCACCATGGGGATCAGCTGCAGGAACATCTGGATGAGGGTGACGTCGGTGATGGCCCGGCTGACGACCTGGCCGGTCCGCAGCTGGGCCTGCTCGCGGCCCGAGAGCCGTAGCAGGGCCGCGAACAGGTCGCGGCGCAGGTCGTGCTGGACCCCGAGCGAGAGCTCCGAGGAGGCGGCCCGGCGCGCGTAGGACGCGCCGAACCGGGCCGCGCCGAGCGCCACCAGCGCCGCCACCCAGGGCGCGACCGAGGCGGCCGTGACCGACAGGGTGTCGACCACGTGCCGCACGATCAGCGGCAGCGCCGCGGTGAGCAGGGCGGCCGCCAGCGCGCCGAGGTAGCCGATCAGCACCAGCCGCCGATGCCGCAGACATCGGCGGACCAGGTACCGGATCCACTCCGGGATCATCGAGCCGCCACGAGGGATTCGGCGGCGTACTGGTTGGCCGGGCGGTCGAGGCCGTAGTGCCCGCGCAGCGTGGTCTCGGTGTACTCGGTGCGGAACAGCCCGCGCTCCTGCAGGATCGGCACCACCTCGTCGACGAAGCGCTCCAGGCCCGAGGGCAGCACGGCGGGCATGATGTTGAATCCGTCGGCGGCCCCCTGGCGGAACCAGTCCTCGATGGTGTCGGCGACCTGGACCGCCGTGCCCGCGAAGGTGCGGTGCCCGCGGCCGCCGCCGAGTCGGGCGATGAGCTCGCGCAGGGTCAGCTTCTCGCGGCGGGCCAGGTTCACGATGAGGGTGAACCGGCTCTTGGCGCCCTGGATGTCGTCCTCGGTGGGCAGGTCCTCGGGCAGTTCGGCGTCGAGGTCGAGCGCCTCGACCGGCAGGTTGTAGTGCTTGGCCAGCTGCCTGCGGGCGTATTCGGGCGAGATGAGCCGGGCCAGTTCGTCGTCCAGCGCCCGCGCCTGCTCCTCGGTGTCCCCGATCACGGGCACGATGCCGGGCAGGATCTTGATGGTGTCCGGGTCGCGGCCGAGAGCGGCGGCGCGGGCCTTGAGGTCGGCGTAGAACGCCGTGGCGTCGTCGAGGGTCTGCTGCGCGGTGAACACGGCCTCGGCCCAGCGGGCGGCGAACTCCTTGCCGTCCTCGGACGACCCCGCCTGCACGAGCAGCGGGTAGCCCTGCGGGGAGCGCGGCACGTTCAGCGGCCCGTCGACCTTGAAGTACTCGCCCGCGTGATGGATCTTGCGCACCTTCTCCGCGTCGGTGTGGATGCCCAGTTCCTTGTCGGCGACGATGGCGTCGTCCTCCCAGGAGTCCCACAGCTTGGTGGCGACCTCCACGAATTCGCCCGCCTTGCGGTAGCGCAGGGCGTGGTCGGGGGTGTCGTCGAGGCCGAAATTGCGGGCGGCGTCGGCGCCCGCGGTGGTGACGATGTTCCAGCCGGCGCGGCCGCCGGAGACCCAGTCCACCGACGCGAAGCGCCGCGCCAGGTTGTAGGGGTCGTTGTAGCTGGTCGAGGCGGTGGCGATGAGCCCGATCCGGCTGGTCTGCACCGCGATCGCGGTGAGCAGCACGGTGGGCTCCAGCTTGCCCGACGGGCGGCGGCCGGGATCGCCCATGAGCACGGGGCTGTCGGCGAAGAAGATCGAGTCCAGCTTGCCGCGCTCGGCGGTCCGCGCCAGGCGCACGTAGTGGTCGATGTCGGTGTGGGCGTGCGGGTCCGACTCGGGCAGCCGCCACGCCGCCTCGTGGTGGCCGACGGACATCAGGAAGGCGTTGAGGTGCAGTTGTTTCGGCACGGGGGTTCCTTTCACACCGCGACCGGGGCGACGCCCAGCGCGGAGAGCAGTGTGCGGCGGATGGACTGGAAGTCGGCCAGGCTCGGGTCGCGCTCGCCGGGCAGGTCGACCGGGAGGTCGACGGTGATCCGGCCCGTGTCGAGCACGAGGACCCGGTCGGCCAGGGCGACGGCCTCGTCCACGTCGTGGGTGACGAGCAGGACGGTGGGCCGGTGCCGGGAGATCAGGTCGCGCAGGAGCGCGTGCATCTTGATCCGGGTGAGCGCGTCGAGGGCGCCGAAGGGTTCGTCGGCCAGCAGCAGGTCGGGCTCGCCGACCAGCGAGCGGGCCAGCGACACCCGTTGCTGCTCGCCGCCGGACAGCTCACCGGGCCAGGCCTTCTCGCGCCCGGCCAGCCCGACCTCGGCCAGCACCCGGACCCCGGCCGCGCGGCGGGAGCGGGGCTGCCCGTAGAGGACGTTGGCCAGGACCCGCTGCCAGGGCAGCAGCCGCGAATCCTGGAAGACCACCGAGGTCTTCTCGGGCACCCGCAGGCTGCCCGACCCGTCGACGTCGTAGTCGAGGCCGGCCAGGGCACGCAGCAGGGTGCTCTTGCCGGAGCCGCTGCGCCCGAGCAGGGCGACGAACTGGCCCTGCGGGATCCGCAGGTCGAGGCCGTCGAGGACCACGCGCTCGCCGAACCGGCGGATCAGGCCGCCGACGGCGACGCCGCCGCTCAGCCCGCGATCGTCCGTCGCCACGACAGCGCCCTCCGCTCGAGCAGGCGGATCGCCGAATCCGACAGCAGGCCGAAGATGCCGTAGACCGCGAGGCCGACGAGGATCACGTCGGCCTGGCCGTAGTTCTGGGCGTTGGACATCATCTTGCCGAGGCCGTCGGTGGCGTTGACCGATTCGACGACGATGAGCGTGAGCCAGGCCGCGGTCACCGACAGCCGCAGCCCCAGGAAGAAGCCGGGCAGCGACCCGGGCAGCACCACGCGCCGGATGAACGTGGCCCGCGAAACCCCCTGTACCTCCGACAGTTCCACCAGTTTCTGGTCGATGGTGGTCAGCGACGCGTGGGTCTGGATGTACATGTTGACGACCACGGCCAGGGTGATGACCACGACCTTGAACTGCTCGCCGATACCGAGGGACAGGATGAGCAGCGGGATCAGGCCGAGGGTGGGGATGGCCCGCTTGAGCTGCACCGGGCCGTCGACCAGGGACTCCCCCAGCCGGGACAGCCCCGCGACGAGCGCGAGCGCGGTGCCGATCACGACGCCGAGGCCGAGGCCGAGCAGGGCGCGCGAGAGCGAGACGGACAGGTGGTCGAGGAGCGGGCCGTGCAGCGTCAGGTCCCACCCGGTCCGCACGACGGTCCACGGCGCGGACAGCTTGCGCGTGTCCAGCAGGCCGAAGTGCGCGCCCGCCGCCCAGGCGGCCAGCAGCAGCGCGACGCCGAGCAGTCGGGCGCCGGGAATCGCCTTGCGCAGCCCGAGGCGGCGCAGCGTCCGGCGTTCGGCGAACTCGGAGGTGCGCGGCGCGGTGACGGGCACGGCGCCCCGGGACAGTGCGATGGTCATGACGCCCCCTGCGTGCGATACGGCGCGGTGACGGCGTCGGCGGCGATCTTCTCGAAGCGCCGGTCGAACAGGTCACCGGCCTTGAAGGACGCGCCGAAGTAGCCGGAGGCGGTGACCAGGTCGATGGTCTCCTGCTCCCAGGCGATCGCGGCGTCCCAGCTGTCCGGGAAGTACGGCTTGTCGGTGGTCTCGCGGATGCGGCGGCCGTCGGCGGCCGAGACGGACTGGTCCTTGACGTAGTAGGCGTCGATCCATTCCTCGGGGTGCTCCCAGGCCCACACCTCGCCGCGCGCCCAGAACTTCACGAACTCGGCGATGGCGGCGGCCTTGCCGGTGTCGCGCAGGACCGCGGTCGGCGCCCACAGCACGGTGAGCGCGTCGACGGCGGGGGTGTCGACGCCGACGGCGCCCTCGGCGGCGTACTTGTCGAGGTACTTGGTCAGGCTCGGCTCGCCCAGCGGCGCGACGTCGATCTGCCTGCCCTGCAGCGCGGTGAGGAACTGTGGACTGTTGAGCTCGACGAGCTGCACGTCCTCGGTGCGCAGCCCGGCCGCCTTCAGCGTGCGCAGGACGACGACGCCCTGCGCCTGGCCCGGCGAGAAGCCGATCTTCTTGCCGCGCAGGTCGTTCAGGGTGCGGATGTTCGTGCCGGGCGCGGTCGCCAGCTTGTAGAGCGGGCTCTGGCGGACCTTCACCCCGACGATGCGCGCGTCCAGGCCGGTGCCGTGCGCGTGGATCGGCGGGATACCGGCGTTGGTGGCCAGGTCGAGGGCGTTGCCGCGGAAGGCCTGGATGACGTCGGGACCCGCCTGCACCAGCGGCCAGGACGAGACGGTGAACGGCAGCTTGGCCAGTTCGCCCGAGGCGGTCAGGGCGACCTTGGTGGTGTTGGCGGAGATGGTGAGCGCGGTGCCCGGCGGGACGGCGGTGGGCAGGGCGCCCCGCAGCGCGGCGTCGTCCCCGTCGGCGGTGGCGCAGGAGACCGCGAGCAGCGAAACCGCGGCGGTGAGCAGAGTTATTCGTCGAATACTTTTTCGCATAGTGATTTTCCGTCGGTCGGCCGAATTGGTGTCACAGAATTCGAACCGCGACAACACCGCACGTCCGACGTGTTCCGGACCGTGCCGGACTGCATTTCGTTCATGCACGAACTGTCGCCGCCGCGGCCGATTCCGGTCAATATTCGACCGACTTAAAATAAGCCCGAATCAAACGGCCTTGGCCGCGCTGCTGGTCAGCGGCTCGGCGAACACTTCGCGCAGCACCACCGCGGCCGCCGACATCACGAGGACCTGCCCGGGGAAGGAGTTCTCGAAGACCACCTCCGCGGCGTCGGGGCCGACCGCCGCGTGCTCGCGCACGGCCGCCCGGTACGCCTCGCGTACCCCAGGGACCGGACCGAGCCCCCGGTCGACGAGGACCAGCGCCTCCGGGTCGAGCAGGTCGATGAGCACCGCGGCGACCCGCCCCATCGCCGCGGCCCGATCGAGGAACAGCCGGCGTTCCGGCCCGCCGCGGGCGGCCGCGGTGATCAGCTCGTGCATGGTCGTGACGCCGGTGAGCCGCGCGCCGCGACGCACCAGGGCGTGGTCGCCGTAGTCGTCGAGCGCGAATCCCGCCGCGGCGCTGAGTATCCGGTCTACGCCGCCCGCCCCGGAGCGGGGGCCGTAGTGCACCTGCCCGTGCACGGCGAACGCCGCGTCGATGACGTTGCCGACGAACAGCACGATCGAGGACGAGGCGCCGCGGAGCCTGCCGTAGAGATGTTCGGCGTGACACAGGGCGCGGGTGTGGCTGTCGAGGGTCGTCGGCAGGCCGGTGTGTTCGGCGAAGTACTCGCGCACGGGCACATCGCGCCAGCGCAGGAAGGCGTGATCGATCACCGAGCCAGCGGTGGTGTCGACGCGGCCGCCGATCGCGACGCCGAGCCCCAGGACACGGGGCCCGCCGGCGAGGCCATCGGCCACGGCGCGGACGCGCGCGACCGCGGCTGCCAGGATGTCGTACGGGGCGAAGGTGCGATGCGGGATCTGCTCGCTGTGCCGGACGGTGCCGCCGATGTCGACGACGGCGACGGTGACCTGCGCGGCGGCGATGTGCACCGCGAGCACGACATTGCCCGACACATCGAGGGTGAGCGGGCTGTGCGGCCTGCCGACCCCGCCCGGCGCGGAGGTCTCCGGGAGTTCGAGCAGCAGGCCCGCGGCCACCAGCGCCTTCGTCTGCCAGGTCACCGTCGCCGGCGACACCCCCGCGTGTCTGGCGAGCACGCTGCGCGGGGCCGACCCGAGCTCGAGCACCGCCCGCAGAACCGATCCCGCGCTGCTGTTCGTCATCGCCGCCACCTCGCCGTCACCGCTGGTGGGCAAGGGTACGCAGGGCCGGCGGCCCGGCCGAGCCTTCGGCGCACGGTGATCGCAACCGCGGCCTACAATCACGCGATGCCGAACTACAGCTTCCGGTGCCGCGCGTGCGGCGACACGTTCGAGGTCAACCGGCCGATGGCGCAGTCCTCGGAGCCGGCCGACTGCCCCGCGGGGCACACCGACACCGTCAAACTGCTGACCACCTTCGCCACCACCGGGCGCGGCGCCGCGCCCGCCCCCGTGGCCGCCCCGCGCCCGGCGGGCGGCGGTTGCTGCGGTGGTGGCGGCTGCTGCTGAGCCGTCCGCTCAGTGGTGGTCGATGTGGCCGAGGTCGCGTTCCGGCGCGATCCGGTCACGCACGCGCTGCTTGAGCGAGGCGATGTCGGGAAAACCGCCGTCGGCCTTGCGCTCCCAGATCTGCTCGCCGTCGACGGTGATGCGGAAGACGCCGCCCTCGCCCGGGATCAGCGCGACCTCGCCCAGCGCGGTGCCGAAGGTGCTCAGCAGTTCCTGAGCCATCCAGCTCGCGCGCAGCAGCCACCGGCACTGGGTGCAGTATTCGATCGCGACACGGGCCATGCGCGTCAGCGTAGTGCTCAGGAGACGAACACGCCGTCCAGGTAGACCCACGCCCCGTCGTGGCGCACGAAGCTGCTGACCTCGTGCACGGTGGCGCGGGCGCCGTCGAGCCGGTAGTGCGCGATGAACTCCACGGTGCCGTTGTCGTCGAAGGGCCCGCCGCGTTCGGTGGCGACCACCTCGAGGAACAGCCAGCGCCGGCCCGGGTCGAGCGTCAGGTCCGCAGGCCGGGTGCGCGGATGCCACGAGCGGGTCAGGTAGCCGGTGTCGCCGACGGCGAACGCGGTGTAGCGCGACCGCATCAGCGCCTCCGCGGTCGCCGCGGGCTTCTCCCCCGCCAAGATCGCGCCGCAGCACCGCTCGAACGGCTCGCCCCACCGGCACGGACACGGTTTCTCACCCATGGCCCCATCTTCCCGCCGCAACGGGTCCGCGCGCCCCGCGGGGTCGTCCGGTCAGCCGAAGGGCTGGTGCGCCAGGGGCGCCAGGGCAAGGGCGCGGGCGAGCTCGGCGGTCTGGTCGCGCCAGCGGCGCAGGTCGGTGGTGCTGGGGGCGAGCTCGTAGTCGTGGTGGTGGGCGGCGCGGGACAGGGCGGCCCACAGGGCGCCGACCTCGCCCGCGGTCGTCGGGCCCGCGTAGACGCGCAGGGCGAGCAACTGGGCGCGCATGGGGCAGCGCACGAGTTCGGGGGCGACCTGGAACCAGAGCTCGTCGACGGCCTGCTCCAGGGCCAGGCGCAGGATCCAGGCCACCGCACGCGACCAGACACCGCCCGCGGCGGGCACCTCGCCGGTGAGCAGGTGGTCGGCGGCGTCGAGACGCTGCTCGACGGTGGGGCGGCGCGAGACCGGCCCTGGCCGGGAGCGGACCCGGCGGCGATGGGTGCTCATGCCGACCGGCCCGTCGGCCCGCCGTGGCGCCCGCGGCTCATCGGCGCGGCTCCGGCGGGGTCGTCCCGCGTAACCAGCGGATGAAACGCTCGGTGTCGCTGATCAGTTCGCGCATCGGCCGGTCGATGGGGACGTGCGCGCCCGCGGTGGCGTCGCGCAGGATGCCGACCAGCCAGCGGCCGCCGGTGTTGCTCAGGAACCTGTTGAGGTCGTCGACGCGGCCGCCGGGCTCCATCACGGCGAGGGCGACCATCGCGCGGGTCGTGTGCGCGCCCGCGACGGTGCGGTCGACCTCGCGGTGGTCGATGCCCGCGGCCAGCAGGTTGCGGCGCGCGTGCGCGAGCGCGGCGGCCTCGATGGCCGAGCGGCAGCAGGTCGCGACCAGCTCGTCGGCGATGGCGGGCGGCAGCTGCGGGGTGCGCAGCAGCGACCGGGCGTCGTCGAGGTAGCGGCGCACCGGGTCGCCGGTGACGCGGACCTCGACGATGGACCGTTCCCGGCGCTGCACCTCGAGGACGGTGGCCTCGATCTGCATGCGGCGCACCGCCTCCGCGAGCCGCTCGTCGTGGGTGAACACCACCACCTGCCGGGTCAGGGCGACCTCGGCCAGCACCCGGGCAAGGCCGTCGACCTTGGCGGGGTCCATGGCCTGGACGGGGTCGTCGATGACCACGAACCGGAACGGGCTCTGCGGCACGGTGGCTCGCGGCAGGAACAGCGAAAGGCCGAGCGCGTGCAGCTCGCCCTGGCTCATCACGCCCAGCGCCGCGCCGTCCACCTCGTCCACGGTGACGTCGAGGAGCACCCGCCGCGCCGTGCCCGCGCTGCCCTGCAACCGGATCGCGCCCAGCTCCACGTTGCTCTGCTGCCGCAGGGTGCTCCACACCCAGCGGGCCATGTCCTCGAGCGGCCGCATGCGTTCCCCGCGGACCCCGGCGGCCGCGGCCTTGAGCCAGTCCGAGGCCCGGCGCACGGTGCGCAACTCCTCGGCGTCGGCCGCCACCCGGTGCGCGGTGGCCAGCCAGGCGGTCACCTCCACCGCGAGGGGCGCCCACACCTCGTCGAAGTCGGCGAGCTCGGCGCGGGCCCGCTGCTGCAGGGCGGCGAGGGCGGACACGGCCTCGGCGTGCTCCTTGCGCACCGCGACGGTGTCGGGGCCGAGCTCGCCGGTCAGCGCCGCGGTCCACCGCCGCCAGCCGGCGCGGGCCGCGCGCCACAGCGGGTCCTCGTCCGTCCCGGCGGGGACCGCCTCCGTGCCCGGTGGTTCCGCGCCGTGGTCCGGCGGCGGGAGCGCCGCGCCCGGGCGCGCGGCGCTATCGGGGTCGCCGTCCGCAGGGGGCCGCCCGCCGGACAGGGCGGGCGGCAGCGGGGCGGCGAGGTCGCGCAGAGCGTCCCGGGCGGCGTCGAGTTCGGCGGTGGCCGCGCGCAGGGCGGCGACCCGGG
>NZ_BAGK01000189.1 GCF_000308795.1 Nocardia thailandica NBRC 100428
GCCAGGTCGCGCCTGCCGCGCTCCTTCGCCGCCAGCACCGCCTGCCGCGCGGGCCCCCGGTACGGCCCCAGCGCCCAGCACGGCACGCCGGGATCGCAGCGCGGGCGCACCCGGGCCGGGCCGGCGTAGAGCGCGGCGTCGCAGCGCGCGCACCACGCGACCCCGGCGCGGTGACAGCCCGCGCACACCGCGGGCAGGATCAGATCGAGCAGAGCCCCCATGGCCGGCGAGTATGACAGCGGGGACCGACGGGCGGGCTCAGCCCGGCATCACCGGCACGGTGGTGCCGCCCGACAGCCCCGGCACCTCGCGCCAGTACGGTTCGGTCCCCGCGGCGCGGACGGTCTGCAGTTGCAGCACCGCGCGCGCGTCCCCCACGTACTGGGTCGACGGCGAGGCCGCGACCACCCGCACCGGCGGCGTCAGGTTCTGCGAGGTGGCGGGGGTCAGCTGGGCGCCGTCGATGGACACCGTCTGCACCGGCTCCACATCGCCCTCCCTCGCCAGGATGAGCGAGGCGCCGTCGAGCCAGCTGATCGAGACCACCGGCGTGGACAGTCCCGTCGACACCGGCACCGCCGCAGTCAGCGCGATCCGGCCGCCCGCCCGGCGTTCGATCACGGCCACGTAGACCTTGCCGCCTGCGATCAGCGCGGCCCGCACGCCGGTGCGCGAGACCCGGATCTCGGTGATCGGCGGCCGCGGCGCGCCCGGCGCCGCGCCGAACAGCGCCGAGACGTCGACGTCCTGCACCGACACGTTGCCGGTCGCCCGGTCCGTCACCGCCCGGATCACCCGTTCGCCATCGATCACCGTCCACGCGGCCTCGCCGTCGGCGGTCCAGGACGGCCGGGCGATGGTGGCACCCTCGGCGACCGGGAAGGCGTCGCCGCCGTAGGTGCCGATCATCAGGGTGCGCGCGGGTTCGGGCGCGGGCCTGCCCGCGTCGGCGACCGCGGCGACGAACTGCCCGTCGGAGGAGATGCCCACCGACTGCAGGTTGTTCACCGAGCCGAAGTACCCGCTCGGGGTGGCGATCCCGTCGGGGGTCACCTGGACGAGCGTGCCCGCGCGCAGGGCGTGCAGGCCGATCCGGTTCTGCCCGGGCGCCGAGGCGCTGTACTGGTCGACGTCGGCGGCCGACCAGCCGTTGGTGGCGTAGCGCTCGTCGAGCGGTTTGCCGTCGGCGAGGAGCACATACGGGCCGAGGATCTCCGCCGAGGCCAGGGTCAGGATGATCTGGGCGGCGAAGAGCTCCCGGTCGCGCTGATTCAGCTGGCCGACCCCGGTGAAGTCCACGCGCACCCCGCCGATACCGCTGATCTCACCGGGCTCGTTGTTGGCCTTGGTGATCGGCCCGCGCACGGCCACCGGCGGCGCGAGCTGGTTGCGCACCGCGGGCGCGAGGGACGGCTGCGGGCCCTGGCCGAGCATGCCGATCAGCCGCTCGGCCAGCTGCCCCTTCGGCACCGAGACCCAGCGCGGGTCGGGCACCATGATCGAGCTGCCCGGGTCCGGGTAGTACAGCACGTAGCGGTGGTAGGCCTTGTAGAACGAGGACGTGTCCATGACGACGCCGTCGGGGAGCTCGGTGATCCGCCATTCGCCGTCCACCTTGCTCATCTCGATCTTGTTCTCGACCTTGACGTCGGTGCCGTCGCTGCTGCGGTAGGTGCCGTCGGCGCCCAGGTCGCCGACCTTGCGTGCGCGCACCACGTAGGTCGCCTTGTCGCCGCTGCGGGACTCGCGCAGGGTGTCCGGCCGCTCGACGACCGTCGCGCTCGCGGCGTCGTTCCACTCGGCCGCGGCCGCCGGGGTCAGGTACTGCCGGGCCGCGGCGTGCTGATTCGCCGGATCGGCCGACGCCTGCAGGAAGTCGCGCAGCAGCAGATCGGGGTCGCGCCCGGCGACCGGCGGCGGCGGGCCCTCGCTGGTCGGTTCCCGGTTGATGGTGCCGAGCGCCTGCGGTGCCGACGAGTCCGGCAGACTCGCGCACCCGGTGAGGACCAGCAGGCCGGTCAGCAGCGCGGCGATCAGGCCACGGTGTCGGTTCGCCCGCGGATTCGTCATGGCTGTCGGTCTCCGGTCTCGCTCGGCTCCTCGGCGTGCTCGGTGGTGTCCGCGGCGGTGGTGTCGGCCGCCGGTTCCGGTTCGCGCTCGGGTTCGGGCGGCGGTGGCGGCAGCTTGCGGAGCGAGGGTTCCAGCGGCAGCGGGGACAGCCCGAGCTTGCGGCCGCGCACCATCGGCAGCAGCAGCCGGAAACTCGCGCCCGCGCCGGGCTCGCCCCATGCCTCCAGCCTGCCCTCGTGCAGGTTGGCGTCCTCGACGCTGATCGACAGGCCGAGACCGGTGCCGCCCGAGCGGCGCACCCGCGACGGGTCCGAGCGCCAGAAGCGGTTGAACACCAGCTTCTCCTCGCCGGGCCGCAGCCCGACGCCCTGGTCGCGCACGACCGTGGCCACCGCGTTGGTGTCGGCGTCGCCGCGCATGCGGATGAGCACGGGCTTGCCCTCGCTGTGGTCGATGGCGTTGGCGAGCAGGTTGCGCAGCACGCGCTCGACGCGGCGCGGATCGACCTCCGCGACGACCGGGTCCTCGGGCAGGTCGATGACCAGCTCGACCCCGGCCTCCTTGGCCAGGTGCCGCACGGTGGTGATCGCGGCCCGCGCGCACATGCGCACGTCCAGCGACTCCACCTGCAGCTCGGCGACGCCCGCGTCGTGCCGGGAGATCTCGAGCAGGTCGTTGAGCAGGCCCTCGAACCGGTCCAGCTCGTTGACCAGCAGCTCGGAACTGCGCGCGAGCGCGGGATCGAGATCGTCGCTCGAGCCGTGGATGAGGTCGGCGGCCATGCGCACCGTGGTCAGCGGGGTGCGCAACTCGTGGGAGACGTCGGAGGTGAACCGGCGTTGCAGGTTGCCGAACTCCTCGAGCTGGGTGATCTGGTTGGACAGGCTCTCGGCCATCTCGTTGAACGCCTGCGCCAGCCGCGCCATGTCGTCCTCGCCACGGACCAGCATGCGTTCCTTGAGCCTGCCGTCGGCGAAACGGCCCGCGATGCGGGCGGCCGACCGGATCGGCAGCACCACCTGCCGGGTGACCAGCGCGGTGATGGCGGCCAGCAGCACGAGCAGCACGACGCCACCGATGAGCATGGTGCCGCGCATGAGCGACAGGCTCGCCTCTTCGCTGGCCAGCGGGAAGATCAGGTAGATCTCCAGGGTCGGGGTGTCGGCGCCGGGGCTGCCGATGATCAGCGCGCGGCCGTGGTACCCGCTGGGGTCGGAGACGGTGGTGAACTGGTAGGACACCTGGTTGCGCTGGACGAACCGGCGCAGCTCCGGCGGCACCTCCTGGATCGGCCCGGCCGGGATCTGCTGCGGCGGGGTGCCGCCGACCATGGTCAGCGCGGAGCCGAAGCTGCCCGCCGCGCCCGTCGACTGCCCGGTGCCGCCGCGGCTCGACAGCTCGTCGCGCGCCTCGTTGAGCTGGTCCTGCACCGTCTGCGCGTCGTGCGAGCTGGTCAGCTGCGACTCGACGGTCGCCCGCGCCCGGTCCATCTCCTCGACCGCGGCGTTGATCTTCGCCTCGAGCAGCCGGTCGGTGATCTGGCCGGTCAGCACGACACCGAGGATGGTGATGACGATCAGCGACAGCGTCAGCGTCGAGACGATGACGCGCAGCTGCAGCGAGCGGCGCCACAGGTGCCCGAGGGCGGTGCCGACCGCGGAGAACCACGCGACGACCGGCGCCAGCCGGTCCTGGGCGCGCGTGAGAAAGCCGGGACCGGTTCCGGTCCCGGCTTCGACGGATCCGTCCTGGTCAGCCAAGCCGCCGTCCCCGGATCCTCATGCCCGTTCGCTCGATCACGGCGGGCCGGCCTTGTAACCGACGCCGCGGACGGTGAGCACGATCTCGGGGTTCTCCGGGTCCTTCTCGACCTTGGCCCGCAGACGCTGGACGTGCACGTTCACCAGACGGGTGTCGGCGGCGTGCCGGTAGCCCCACACCTGCTCGAGCAGGACCTCGCGGGTGAACACCTGGCGCGGCTTGCGCGCCAGGGCGACCAGCAGGTCGAATTCGAGCGGGGTGAGCGAGATCTGGGTGCCGCCGCGGCTCACCTTGTGCGCGGGCACGTCGATGACGATGTCGGCGATGGACAGCAGCTCGGCGGGCTCGTCCTCGGTGCGCCGTAGTCGCGCCCGGACCCGCGCCACGAGCTCCTTGGGCTTGAACGGCTTGACGATGTAATCGTCGGCGCCGGACTCGAGACCGAGGACCACGTCGACCGTGTCGGTCTTGGCGGTCAGCATCACGATGGGGACGCCGGAATCGGCCCGCAGCACGCGGCATACGTCGATGCCGTTCATGCCGGGCAGCATCAGGTCCAGCAAAACCAGGTCGGGGCGGATCTCCCGCACCGCCGACAGGGCCTGCGTGCCGTCGCCGACCACGTGCGGGTCGAACCCTTCCCCGCGCAAGACGATGGTCAGCATCTCAGCGAGTGCCATATCGTCGTCGACGACCAGAATCTTGGGCTTCATAGCTCTATGTTGTCATCTCCCAGGCCAGGATCGGGGCGGCACGCCATTAATGCTGCCAACCCGACGCGTATCAAACCTTATCCGCCAATGATTTCGGCGCAGCGGGTGAGGAGGGCCGCGCGGTCGTCATCGGATCGGTATGTCCACCAGGGGCCGTACCAGTCCCGGTCGGCCAATTGCCGGTACACGGCGCCGGTGCGCTGTTGCAGGCCGCCGTCGCGTTCGTAGGCGTCGAGGGCCCGGCCCGCGTCCAGTTCGCCTCGGCGGCGGGCGCGTTCGGCGGCGACCTCGTCGCCGGGATCGAGCAGCACCGTCAGCGCGGGCGGGCGCAGGCCGAGCCTGCCGAATTCCAATTCGCCGACCCAGGCCACGATTTCACCGTCGGCGTCCTGTTCGGCGCGGGCGGCCGAATAGGCGGCGTTGGAGGCGACATAGCGATCGAGTATGACGATGTCGTCGGCGTCGACGAGGTTCGCCAGTTCCGCGGCGGCGTCGGCCCGGTCGAGGGCGAACAGGATGGCCATGGCGTTGATCGAGCCCGCCAGGTCGCCGTGGCCGCCGCGCAGCGCCTCCGCGGCCAGGTCCGCGTGGACCGAGCGGCCGTACTGCGGGAAGGCGAGGGTGCCGACCCGAAGGCCCTTGGCGGACAGCTCGGCGCGCACGCCGTCGATCAGCGTCCGTTTACCGGCGCCGTCGAGGCCCTCCACCGCTAGCAACACGCCCATGGCGTGCAGAGTACCGCCCGGCCCGCCCGCGGACGGGACGGGGCGGAATTCGGTGCGCCGCGCGGCCCGGCCCCCGCTTTTCGGGGGTCGTGGAGTTGTCGGTTACGCCGCGCCGCGCTGTGTGAAGTGTTCTCATTTCAATGTAACCGTCGCCCGCCCCGCGGGCATGCTCAACGAGGACCGACCATGCGTCATCGCACCACCCTCCGCGCCGCCGTCGCGGCCACCGCCCTCGCCCTGTCGCTCACCGGAGCCGGCCTGGCCACCGCCGCCCCCGACGCCGCGACCGTCCGCGACCGCGGCCACCACGCGGGCACCGGCAGCGCGGGCAGGCTCCTGTCCGGCTCGGCCGAGGCGGGCTCCGCCGCGGTCGGCTCGGCCGCCGAGCTCGCCGCCTGCACCCTGCTGGAACCGATCATCCCGCTCCCGATCTGCCTGCTGCTGGCCTGATTCCCGGCCTCGCCGGCCCGAACACCGCGGCCCTGCGCCGAGGTCGGCGTCCACCGGCGTCTCCCGGGGGAAGACCGCGACACCGATGGCGGCCCGGGTACGCAGGGCCGCTCCCCCGGCTGCCGCCCGACGAACCGGGACGCCGACGGTCGGGGCCCGGCGGCGCCGCAGGCGGGGCCGCCGCGGCCGCGGTGACCACCGCGCTCGGACTCTGTCTCGGCGCGACCACCGCGAACGCCGAGACGACCAGCGGCTCGTCGTACTGGATGCCGGACATCCCCGAACGCCTCGGCTCGGGGTCCGGGTCGGGATCATCGGCCGGTTCCAGCGCGCTCTGGAGTGACACGACGAACGCGGGGTCGGCCCTGTTCGGGCTCACCCCGATGCGGCACCCCGAGTCCGGGCAGTGGCGGGCAGCCGGGACCCCGGCCGTCCGCCCGGTGGCCGACGCCGGCAGCGCCGGCTACTACACGGGGTCGAGCGATCTGGGGATGCTGCTGCTCAGCCCGCTGTGCTGGTTGACCGGGACCGGCAGCCCGGGCGACATGACGCCGGGACCGGGATACATCTGCACCGCGACCGGTTCGGCGGCGCCGCTGCCTTCCGGCGTGTAGCCGGGCAGGCCGCGACGCCGCACTGACCCACCCACAGAACTGTGGGCTGGTCCGCGCCCGCTCTCTCCGCGAGGATTCCGCCATGCATCAACTCTTCCGTGGCAGCGTCGCCGCGCTCGCGCTCACCGCCGCCCTCGCCTGCGGCACCGCCTCCGCCCAGGCCCCGGTCGCCGCTCCCGGCACCGGGTCTTCCGAGGCCGTCAACTCGGTCCTGTGCGCCGTCCTCGGCATCAGCAGCGAACACAACATCTTCTGCACCGGGCTGATCATCGGCTGACGCCGGGCATCCCCGAGGTTCGTTCACCACGGCCGACCCGCCCGGCCGGAGCCGGGCCGGCAGCCCCCACACACGCGACCGGCCCGCCGACAGCTGTCGGCGGGCCGGTTCACGCAGCGCTCAGTACCGGTAGTGATCCGGCTTGTACGGGCCCTCCACGTCGACGCCGATGTACTCGGCCTGATCCTTGGTGAGCTTGGTCAGCGTGCCGCCGAGCGCCTCCACGTGGATCCGCGCGACCTTCTCGTCGAGGTGCTTGGGCAGGCGGTAGACCTCGTTGTCGTACTCCTCCGGCTTGGTCCACAGCTCGATCTGTGCGATCACCTGGTTGGAGAAGCTGTTCGACATCACGAACGAGGGGTGACCGGTGGCGTTGCCCAGGTTGAGCAGGCGGCCCTCCGACAGCACGATGATGGACTTGCCGTCGGCGAAGGTCCACAGGTCGACCTGCGGCTTGATCTCGAGCTTCTTGGCGCCCGAGCGCTCGAGGGCGGCCATGTCGATCTCGTTGTCGAAGTGGCCGATGTTGCCGAGGATGGCCTGTTCCTTCATCGCCTGCATGTGCTCGAGCAGGATGATGTCCTTGTTGCCCGTGGAGGTGATGACGATGTCGGCGTCGCCGATGGCCTGCTCGACGGTGACCACGTCGAAGCCGTCCATCAGCGCCTGCAGCGCGTTGATCGGGTCGATCTCGGTGACCTGCACGCGCGCGCCCTGACCGGCCAGGGACTCCGCGCAGCCCTTGCCGACGTCGCCGTATCCGCAGATCAGCACTTTCTTGCCGCCGATGAGCACGTCGGTGCCGCGGTTGATGCCGTCGATCAGCGAGTGGCGGGTGCCGTACTTGTTGTCGAACTTGGACTTGGTGACCGAGTCGTTGACGTTGATCGCCGGGAACACCAGCTCACCCGCGGCGGCGAACTGGTAGAGCCGCAGCACGCCGGTGGTGGTCTCCTCGGTGACGCCCTTGACCGACTCGGCGATCGCGCTCCACTTGCCCTTGTCGGTCTCGAAGCGCTCGCGCAGGAGGTTGAGGAAGACCGTGTACTCGGCCGAGTGCTCCTCGTCGGCGGGCGGCACGACTCCGGCCTTCTCGAACTGCGCGCCGCGCAGGACGAGCATGGTGGCGTCGCCGCCGTCGTCGAGGATCATGTTGGCGTGAAGCGGCGCTCCGTCCTTGGAGGGCCAGGTGAGCATCTGCTCGGCGGCCCACCAGTACTCCTCCAGCGTCTCGCCCTTCCAGGCGAAGACGGGGGTGCCCTTGGGCTCGTCGACGGTGCCGTGCGGCCCGACGACGACCGCGGCGGCGGCGTGATCCTGGGTGGAGAAGATGTTGCAGGACGCCCAGCGCACCTGCGCACCGAGGGCGACCAGCGTTTCGATCAGCACGGCGGTCTGTACGGTCATGTGCAGCGAGCCGGAGATACGCGCGCCCTTCAGCGGCTGCACGTCGTGGTATTCGCGGCGCAGGGCCATCAGGCCGGGCATCTCGTGCTCGGCGAGGCGGATCTCCTTGCGGCCGAATTCGGCCAGCGAGAGATCGGCCACCTTGTAATCGATGCCGTTGCGAACGTCGGCGACAAGCTCGGTGCGCGCGGGAATTTCTGAGGTCGTCATCAGCCTCTCCTGGTAGTCAGTACCGAGGCAAGGCTACCGCGTGCTCACCGCGTGAGCGGCCAGGATCCTGGCACGCTTGCGGGGCTCGATGTTTGCCAGGCTCAGATCGCCGTCGTAGTGCGCGGCCACCATCGGATCCATCACCCGCCGCCACAGCGGCGGGATCGCGGCGAGCAGGATCATGGTGGCGTAACCGGCGGGGAGCTGCGGTGATTCGGTGCTCGAGCGCAGCGTCTGGTACCGGCGGCCGGGGTTGGCGTGGTGGTCGCTGTGCCGCTGGAGGTGGAACAGGAAGATGTTGGTGACCAGCCGGTCGCTGTTCCAGCTGTCACGTGGCGAGCAGCGCTCGTAGTTGCCGTTGGGGCGGCGGCGGCGCAGCAGCCCGTAGTGCTCGACGTAGTTGACGGTCTCGAGCAGGCCGACGCCGATGACCGCCTGCACGATCAGCCACGGGATCAGCGCCGGGCCCCACACCGCGACCAGCGACCCGAACAGCACCGCGCTCATCGCCCACGCCTGCAGGATGTTGTTGTGCGGGCTCCACCAGCCGCGGCCGCGGCGGGCCAGCCGATCGCGCTCGAGGGCGTATGCCGAACGGAAGCCACCGATCACACTGCGGGGCAGGAACCGGTACAGCGACTCGCCGAGCCGGGCGCTGGCGGGGTCGTCGGGGGTGGCGACGCGGGCGTGGTGGCCGCGGTTGTGCTCGACGTAGAAATGGCCGTAGCCGGACTGCGCGAGGGCGATCTTGGACAGCCACCGTTCGGCCCGTTCGACGCGGTGGCCGAGTTCGTGGGCGGCGTTGATGCCGATGCCGCTGACGAAGCCGACGGTGGCGGCAAGGCCGATCTTGTCGACCAGGTCCAGCTCGTCCCCCGCCCACATCGCGCAGGCGATGACCAGCCCGATCAGCTGGATCGGCAGGAACAGGTACGTGCACCAGCGGTAATAGCGGTCGCGCGAGAGGGCCTCGTAATCCTCGTCGCGCGGGTTGGAACCGTCCTCGCCCACGATCCAGTCGAGCACCGGAATGGCGATCAGGACGATCACCGGCCCGATCCACCAGAACACCTCGGCACCGGTCCGGTACACCAGCTGTGAGGGCAGCAGAGCGGCCGCCGGGGCGATCAAGCCCAGGGCCCACAGATAGCGTTTGGGATCACGAAAACCCCGGGAATTGCCAACCGATTGCACGAACACTCCGCCGAAGAAAACTAGCAACTTGACCAAGTGGAATAGTGACAGACCACTGCCCCGTTACACAGACCTACGCTCGCAAACGTGGTCTCCGTTACAGGACGCGGCTTCCGGTAGTTTCGGTAGCGAATGTGTCTGAGCTCACCCCTGCTCGACTCGCATGCCGCGCGTCGCGATGATCGCCTCGACATACGGGCTGAGCAGCGCACTCATCTCCGCGGGCGCGTCCCGCTCGGGGACCGGCGGATTCGGGATGTAGCTGAGGGCGATCCGGACCAGTGTGTGCGCCAGCACATCGGCCTCGGCGTCGGTCGCGTTCACCCAGCTGTGCGTGAACACCGCCGCGAGCCGGGTGGTGGCGTGCGCGAGCAGCGGGCCCGCGTCCAGGGTGATCAGGCGCAGCAGGTCCGGCTTCATCTCGCCGCTGAGCAGCGAGCGCACCAGCGGGTCACTCGCCGCGGAGAGGAAGAAGCCGCCCATCCCGACCCGCAGGGCGGCGCGGGCGTCGCCGACGTTGCCGTCGACGGCCTCGCGGACGTGGTCGACCAGTTCGTCGGCCAGCCGCAGGGCGTAGGCCTGGGCCAGGCCGGCCCGGGAACCGAACTCGTTGTAGAGGGTCTGCCTGCTCACCCCGGCACGGGCGGCCACGTCACCGAGCGTGATCTTGGACCAGTCACGCTCGGTGAGCAGCTCGCGCATCCCGTCCAGGACGGTCGTGCGCAGGAGTTCCCGCGCCGCCTCCTGATACGGCATCCTCGTCCCGGTGCGCGGCATACCCGCGACACTGTCACGGGCGGCGCTCATCCGTCAAAATCTCACGGACGTTCGATCTCGACCATGAAGAAGTCGGCCTTGGCGGCGCCGCAGTCGGGGCAGGTCCAGTTGTCGGGGATGTCGTCCCAGCGGGTGCCCGGGGCGATACCGTCGTCGGGCCAGCCGAGGGCCTCGTCGTACTCGAACCCGCACTGGGCACACTGGAACAGCTTGTAGCCGGTCTTGCTCTCGGTCACCGATTCACTCCCATGGCCTCGAAATCGATCTTCTCGCGGACCCCGCAGTCCGGGCAGCACCAGTCGTCGGGCACGTCGGCCCAGGACGTTCCTGCCGGAAATCCCTCGCGCGGGGCACCTTTGGTTTCGTCGTAGATGTAATCGCAGACAGGGCAACGGTACTGGCTCATGCCTGAACTCCTGTCCCGTATCGGGCGAGAACCTTCGCGCGGCGGCCCGGCTGGATGTTGGCCCTGGTGACGTCGCCCTCGTAGTGGGCGAGCACCCGCTTGTCCATGACGCGACGCCAGATCGGCGGGAAGTAGGCGAGCAGGATCATGCTGGCGTAGCCGCTCGGCAGGTTCGGCGCGCCGTCCCAGCTGCGCAGGGTCTGGTAGCGCCGGGTGGGGTAGGCGTGGTGGTCGCTGTGCCGCTGCAGGTGGTACAGGAAGATGTTGGTCACGATGTGGTCGGAGTTCCAGCTGTGCACCGGCGCGGGCCGCTCGTACCGGCCGGAGGCGGTCTTCTGCCGGACCAGCCCGTAGTGCTCGAGGTAGTTGACCGCCTCGAGCAGCCCGAACCCGACGACGGCCTGCAGGATCAGGTAGGGCAGCACGCCGATCCCGAACACCGCGATCAGCGCCACCCACAGCAGCACCGACATGGCCCAGGCGTTGAGGACGTCGTTGCGCAGCGTCCACGGGCCCTTG
Source organism: Nocardia thailandica NBRC 100428 (assembly GCF_000308795.1). Lineage (GTDB taxonomy): Bacteria > Actinomycetota > Actinomycetes > Mycobacteriales > Mycobacteriaceae > Nocardia > Nocardia thailandica. Next base: position 11,124 of record NZ_BAGK01000189.1, read on the forward strand.
TCCAGCCGCGCCAGGCGCTGCTTCTCCAGGTGCCAGGCCGAGCGCAGGCTGCCGAGCACGGTGCGCGGCAGGAAGGCGTAGAAGGACTCGCCGATACGCGAACTCGCGGGGTCCTCGGGAGTGGCGACGCGGACGTGGTGGCCGCGGTTGTGCTCGATGTAGAAGTGGCCGTAGAAGGACTGGGCCAGCGCGATGCGGGCCAGCCAGCGCTCCAGGTCGACCTTCTTGTGGCCCAGCTCGTGGGCGGTGTTGATGCCGATGCCGCCGATCATGCCGACCGTGATCGCCAGGCCGATCTTGTCGACGACGTTCAGCCCGTCGTCGAAGCCGAGCCAGCCGACGCTGTCGGCGCTGATGAGGTAGCAGGCGAAGATCAGGGTGGCGTACTGGAACGGCAGGTACAGGTAGGTCAGGTACCGGTAGTACCGGTCGTTCTCCAGGTACTCCATCACCTCGTCCGGCGGGTTGTCGCCGTCGGGGCCGAAGAACAGGTCGGCCAGCGGGATGAGGATGTACACCAGGATCGGGCCGAGCCAGAACGGCACCTCCGCCAGGCGGTGCCAGCCGAGCTGGTTGAGGCCCCAGATCAGCGGGATCCCGATCGTGAACAGGCCGGTGGGGGCGAACAGACCCCACAGCCAGAGGTAGCGCTTCGAATCGCGCCAGGCGGGCGCTTCCAGCCCGGGCCCGGACGCGGTGGCATCTGTCGACATCGTCGTCTCCATCGTGCGGCACATCACAGGTGTGATGTACGTAACTCCTTGTTACAGACGATATGCCCAATTTTGTCCTGCGTCTAGACAAATTCTTCAGTTTGTAAAGCCCTGTCCGGCGCCGGACACACCAGCGGCCGCATCCCGAGTCCGGGATGCGGCCGCGGGGCCGGACGATCAGACGGCGACCGGGGACCGGTCGAGGCGGATGTCGGCGCCCTCGGGCAGGGCGTCGACCGGCCACCACGCCAGGTCGGTGGACTCGTGGCTGCGCACCGGCACCGCCCCGGCGGGCGCGACGATCTCGAAGAGCAGGTCGAGGTGGCGGGTCGGCACGCCCAGCGAGCAGGTGATCGGATGCGCCTGGGCGCCGAACAGCCCGGGCACCAACGTCAGGCCCGCGATCCCGGACTCCTCGGTGGCCTCGCGCAGCGCCGCGCCCGCGACGGTCTCGTCGGTGGGTTCGCAGTGCCCGCCGAGCTGGATCCAGCGGCCGACCCGGGGGTGCAGGGTCAGCAGCACCTGCGAACGGTCGTGGGAGAACACGATCGAGGAGGCGGTGATGTGCCCCGGCGCGTGCTCGCGCAGGCATCCCCGCGGGGCCGAGCCGAGGAAGGCGAGCAGGGCCTCGCGCAGCGAGCGGTCCCCGTCACGGACGGGACGCCAGTCCGTGAGCAGCTCGGTGGCCGAGGCGTGCAGCGACGCGGCGCTCACAGCTCGACCAGCCCGATCCCCGACGGCACCGGTGGGCGCGGGCCCTCCTCCGCCACCGGGTGGCCGATCGCGATCGCGCCGAGCGGCCGCCACTCGTCGCCGAGCCCGAGCACCTCGCGGGTGACCTCGGGGGCGAAGATGGTCGACCCGATCCAGCAGCTGCCGAGCCCCTCGGCCGCCAGCGCGACCAGCAGGCCCTGCACCGCCGCGCCCACCGCGACGGTGAACATGGTCTGCTCGGCCGCGCGCCGGGTCGCGTCGGGATAGTCGTGCGCGCCGTCGGGCACGCAGCACGGGATGATCACCTCGGGGGCGTCGTGCAGGATGCGGCCCCGCGCGACCCTGGCCTCGATCCGCTCGGGGCTCAGCCCGTCCCCGGCGAGATCGGCCCGCCACTTCTCGGCCATGGCCTCCAGCAGCTGGGCCCGCAGGCCCGCCCTGCGCACCCAGACGAACCGCACGGGCCGGGTGTGATGCGGCGCGGGCGCGGTCAGCGCGACGCCGACCGCGGCCCGGACGACCTCCGGATCGACCGGGTCGGGCGCGAACGCGCGCACCGATCGCCGCAGCAGCACCGCCTCGCGCCGCCCCCGCGCGATCGACTCGGCGGTGCCCAGCCAGAACAGGTCGTCGGTGCCGCCGCGCAGCAGGTCCGCCGCGGTCGAGCCGTCGTCGGTCACCGGCAGGCCGCGCACGACGGCCACCGGCAGGCCGCCGAGCTTGCCCTTGACCAGATCGGCGGCGGCCGCGAGCTCGTCGGCGATCGCGACCTGGGTGACGTGCAGTTCGTTGCCCTGCTCGTCGACGGCGCCCGCGTAGTCGTGCAGCACCCGCAGGCCCGCCGCGCCGATGGCGGCGTCGGTCTGGCCGGTGCGCCAGGCCCGGCCCATGGTGTCGGTGATGACGACGGCGACGTCGACGCCGAGGCGCTCCTTCAGCGCCGCGCGCAGCGCCCGCGCACTGGCGTCGGGATCCAGTGGCAGCAGGACGAGTTCGCCCTCGGCCACGTTGGAACCGTCCACGCCGGAGGCGGCCTGGACGATGCCGAGCCGGTTCTCGGTGATGAGGGTGCGGCCCTTGCGCGCGAGCACGCGCACGGCCTCCTGATCGACCAGCACGCGGCGCGCGGTGTCGCGTCCCTCGGGGTCGGTCGGCGCGGCCACGATGCGGCCCTCCGCCTTGGAGACGATCTTGCTGGTCACCACGACCACGTCGCCGTCGGCGAGCCAGGGCGCCCGCGCGGCGAGATGTGCGGCGATGTCGTCGCCGGGCCGGAACTCCGGCAGGCCGGTGACCGGCAGGATCCGGAGTTCGGCGGCGGCGTGGTCGACCGGGCCGGTCACAGCGTCACCCCGGCGAGTTCCAGTGCGGCGCGGGCCATCTCGGCGGTGGTCTGCGGGTCGGTCATGAGCAGCGGGACGCTGCGCACCTCGACGCCGGGCACGTCGGCGGTGTCGGTGGTGTGCACCAGCCAGCCGTCGAGGATGCCGGTGGCCGAGCGCGCGCCGTAGTGGCGCCCGACCGCCTCGGCGGTGGTCTCGACGCCGATGACCGACAGGCACTCGTCGGCCATGCCGCGCAGGGGCTTTCCGTCGATCACCGGGGACAGGCCGATCACCTTGGCGTCGGTGGTGCGCAGCGCGCCCCGGATGCCCGGCACCGCGAGGATCGCGCCGATGCTCACGACGGGGTTCGAGGGGGCGAGCAACACCGCGTCGGCGCGCGCTATGACATCGGTCACATCCGGTGCCGGCTTGGCGTTTTCGGACCCGATGAAGGCGAACGAGTGGGTCGGCAGCCCCGCCCGGTGCCGGACCCACCATTCCTGGAAGTGGATCGCGCGACGTTCGCCGGCCTCGGCGGCTTCGGGCGAATCGCTCACCACGACATGGGTTTCACAGCGGTCGTCGGAGGCCGGGATGAGGCGGACGCCGGGCTGCCAGCGGTTGCACAGCGCCTCGGTGACCGCCGAGAGCGGATAGCCCGCCCGCAGCATCTCGGTGCGGATGAGGTGGGTGGCGATGTCGCGGTCGCCGAGGCCGAACCAGTCGGGCTGGGCGTGGTACTTCGCCAATTCCTCCTTGGCGTGCCAGGTCTCGCCGACCCGGCCCCAGCCGCGCTCGGTGTCGATGCCACCGCCGAGGGTGTACATGCAGGTGTCGAGGTCGGGGCAGATCCGCAGACCGTGCATCCAGACGTCGTCACCGACGTTGACGACGGCGGAGATCTCGGCCCCGGGGAGCAGCTCCCGCACGCCCTGCAGGAACCGGGCGCCGCCGACGCCGCCGACCAGAACGGCGATCGAGGGCCTGCGCGCCGGGTGTTGTGAGGTCTGTGATGTCACGGAACGACAGCTTATCCGCGGCCGGTCCGCGCCCCGCGCACACCGAATTAGCTGGGCATTTGCCATCGAAGATAACAAGATCAAAACGAATAGGCCGCGCGGATAGTAACGGAAGGGTGACGGCCGCTTGACCACGCGCAAGTGCGGCGTGTCTAATCTCAGACATGTCATTCCGGCCACTGCGAGAGGCATAACGCGGGGGCGTTTGCGAGAGGGGATTCTCCCTCACTGGATGACAGGTTCTGCGGATGCCCGCGAGACAACGTCGCGGTGTTGTGCCGTCGGTCGCCGAGTTCCTTCCGACGGAAAGAATCACTCTGCGCTAACAACCAGTGAGGAGGCGGAACGATGACCCACGACATGGTCTCGCCGACCGATTCCACAGCAGGCGCAGCTTCTGCTGTCGCCGTGAACGGCTGGCCGGAACGGGACGTGGTCGAAGCGGCACCTCGGCTCAGCTTGATCGTCACCGGCTTCGACGAGATGTTCGAGTCCATCGAAGAGCAGTGGCAGGAACGCGCCCTGTGCGCACAGACCGACCCCGAGGCGTTCTTCCCCGAGAAGGGCGGCTCGACCCGCGAGGCGAAGCGGATCTGCATGGGCTGCGAGGTTCGTGACCAGTGCCTGGAGTACGCGCTGGCCCACGACGAGCGTTTCGGCATCTGGGGAGGGCTCTCCGAGCGGGAGCGCCGCAGGCTGAAGCGCGGAATCGGGTAAGCGAGGGGTTCGAAAGTAGACTCGTTGCCTGGCCCGGAGCGCCTGCCGATCGGCGCGCCTCCGGGCGGATGCCCCCGGCAGCAGCAGGTGCTGCCCCTGGGAGAAGGTGGAGAGTCTGATGGGACGTTCCCGGCATCGCCGCCCGCCGACCGCGCGGTCGGTGACCCGTAGAGGTCGCGGTGTCCGCGGACCGATGCTGCCCGAAACCGTGCCCGCGTGGCGGACCCGGGGGCAGAAATTCGACCGGCTGGTGCTCGAGGCGTTCGCGCCGCTGGACACCCGCTGGCACGACCGGCTCACCAAACTCGACATCGCCGTCGACGACGTACCGAAAATCCGTCCGCTGCACCCCGATTCGGTCACCTGGCCGGACGAGGTGGTCGCCGACGGGCCGGTACCTCTCTCCCGGCTCATTCCCGCCGGGGTCGACTCGCGCGGCGCCGCCACACGCGCGCGAGTGGTGCTGTTCCGTAAACCGCTGGAATTGCGGGCGGCCGACCCCGACGACTTGGTCGATCTGCTGCGCGAAGTTCTCGTGCAGCAGATCGCCACGTATCTCGGCGTCGATCCGGATGTGATCGATCCGGAAAACTGAGCCACCGGGCGTGTTGCGTATCCACATTCGCCGGGCGGCGAGTTAGTCTCATGGTCGTGATCCCCATGCGTCGTTGCTGCCGACCCGGCTGCAAGAACCCAGCCGTAGCGACGCTGACGTATGTGTACTCCGACTCGACCGCCGTCGTCGGACCGCTGGCCACCGTCGCCGAACCGCATTCCTGGGATCTCTGCGAAACGCACGCCTGCCGCATCACCGCCCCCAAGGGCTGGGAGCTCGTCCGGCACGAGGGCGGCTTCTCCTCGAGCACCCCCGACGACGACGACCTGACCGCGCTGGCCGAGGCCGTGCGCGAGGCGGGCCTGCGCCGCCGCCCGGCCGAGCCGGAGACCGCGGGCTACCGCGAGCCCGGCCAGAGCCCGGTGCGCGCGCCCCGCACGGGCCGCCGCGGCCACCTGCGCGTGCTCCCCGACCCGCAGTCCTGAGAGCGCCCCGGCCCCACTAGGGTGAGGGTCATGACGACTCTCGCGCGGTCCGCCGAATTCGTGAACTCGATCATCAAGGCGTACGACGTCCGTGGCGTCGTGGGCGAGCAGATCGACGAGGGCTTCGTCCGTGACGTCGGCGCCTCCTTCGCCCGCCTGATGCGCGCCGAGGGCGCGGACCGGGTCGTCATCGGTCACGACATGCGCGAGTCCTCCCCCGCCCTGTCGGCGGCCTTCGCCGACGGCGTGCAGGCGCAGGGCCTCGACGTGGTGCACATCGGCCTCGCCTCCACCGATCAGCTGTACTTCGCCTCCGGCAGACTCGGGTGTCCGGGCGCCATGTTCACCGCCAGCCACAACCCCGCCGCCTACAACGGCATCAAGCTGTGCCGCGCCAACGCGCTGCCGGTCGGCCAGGACACCGGGCTGGCCACCATCGCCGCCGAGGTCACCGACGGCGTCCCCGCCTTCGACGGACCGCGCGGCACCGCGAGCGAGTCCGACCTGCTCGCCGACTACGCCGGCTTCCTGCGCGAACTGGTCGACCTGGAGGCCATCCGGCCGCTGACGATCGCGGTCGACGCGGGCAACGGCATGGGCGGCCACACCGTGCCCGCCGTGCTCGGCACCCTGCCGCAGATCACCATCGTGCCGCTGTACTTCGAGCTCGACGGCAGCTTCCCCAACCACGAGGCCAACCCGCTCGACCCGAAGAACCTCGTCGACCTGCAGGACCTCGTGCGCCGCAGCGGCGCCGACATCGGGCTGGCCTTCGACGGCGACGCCGACCGCTGCTTCGTCGTCGACGAGCGCGGCGAGCCGGTCTCCCCGTCGGCGATCACCGCGCTGGTCGCCGAACGCGAACTGGCCAAGGAGCCGGGCGCCACCGTCATCCACAACCTGATCACCTCGCGCGCGGTACCGCAGCTGGTGGAGAAGCTGGGCGGCACGCCGGTGCGCACCCGCGTCGGCCACTCCTTCATCAAGCAGCAGATGGCCGCGACCGGCGCGGTCTTCGGCGGCGAGCACTCCGCGCACTACTACTTCCGCGACTTCTGGGGCGCCGACTCCGGCATGCTGGCCGCGCTGCACGTGCTGGCCGCCCTCGGCGAGGGCGAGCGCCCGGTGTCGGACCTGATGGCCGCGTACAACACCTACGCCGCCTCCGGCGAGATCAACTCCACCGTCGCCGACGCCGCCGAGCGCACCGCCGCGGTGGTGGCGGCCTTCGCCGACCGCGCGCTCGCGGTGGACCGGCTCGACGGCGTCACCGTCGACCTGCCGGGCAACGCCTGGTTCAACCTGCGCGCCTCCAACACCGAACCGCTGCTGCGACTCAACGTCGAGGCCGGATCGCCGGAGGAAGTAGACACACTCGTGACAGAGATACTCGGCATCGTGCGCTCCTGACTGGAATAGTGGAATCACAGACCTTGTATTCGCCGACGGTTGGCCGGCAGACGACACAGCGCGATGAGGGGAGGTGGACTCGGCGATGATCGCTGGAACACCGGTATTCGACCTCGACGATGCCGCGTCGCTGGAGGCGGCCGACACCGGCGGTGCCCTGCGGTCGGCCGCGTCCGCCGGGGCGCAGGTGCGCGCCACCGCCGCCGCGATCACCGAGAGCGCGTTCACGCGGCGGCTCGGTGACCTCCGGCCGCGCAGCCTGGTGCTGGTCTCGGGCTCCGGCCGCGCGGCGAGGGCCGCCGGCCTGCTCGTGGCCGCACTCGCCGACCGGGCGGGCCTGCCGATCGTGCCCGTCTCGGCGCTGCCCCCGTGGGTCGGTCCGCTGGACGTGGTGCTGGTCGCGGGGGACGACGCGGGCGACCCGCGCCTGATCGACGCCGTCGACCGCGGCCTGCGCCGCAGCGCCGAGGTCGTCGTTGCCGCCCCCGACGAGGGGCCGCTGCGCGCGGTCACCGCGGGCCGGGCCGTGGTGCTCGAACCGCGCGTACCCGTGCTCGCCCACAACCACCTGCTGCGCTTCCTCGCCGTCGGGCTCGCCGTGCTGGGCACCGTGGACGCCCAGCGCAGCGGCGCGCTCGTGCCCGACCTGGCCGAGCTGGCCGATGTGCTCGACGCCGAGGCCCTGCGCGACGGCCCGCACCACGAGTCCTTCCACAACCCCGCCAAGAACCTGGCGGGCCGGATGTCGGATCGCGGCATCGTGCTGGCGGGCGACACCCCCGCCACCACCGAACTCGCCGGGCACGCCGCCGACGTGCTGCTGCAGGCCGCGGGCAGGCCGGCGACCGCGGTCGGGCTCTCCGACGCGATCGCCGCGCACGCGCGCCTCGTCGAGTCCGCGGGCACCGCGGCCCCCGACTTCGATCCGCTGTTCCACGACGAGGAACTCGACGGCCCCGCCCCGGTCGAGCGGGTGCGCGTGTTCGCCCTGAGCACCGCGGCCGACCGGTCGGCGACCCGGCGCAGGCTGGCGGTCTTCGGCGGCGCGGGCGGCGGCCTGGTCGACGCCGATCTGGTGCACACCGAGTCCGACGCCCTGCCGGCCGAGGGCGCGCCGTCCCCCGAGGGCGCGTCCGCCGCCGCGGCAGGCGGGGGCGGGGAGATCGAACAGCTCGCCGTGCTGGCGCTGCGCCTGGAAATGGCGGCCGCCTACCTGCGGCTCACCGCGGGCCGCGGGGTCGCGGCGCCGGCTCCGGAGGCCTACGACGGGGGACACTACTAGTGCAGGAACTCGTTGGTGCGCTGCGTTCTTACGCTTGGGGATCGCGCACCGCGCTCGCTCAGCTGTGCGGACGGCCGGTGCCGTCGGCCCATCCCGAAGCCGAACTGTGGTTCGGCGCGCACCCCGCCGATCCCGCCCGGGTGCGCCGCAACGGGTCGAGCCGCTCGCTGCTCGACGTGGTCACCGCCGACCCCGACCGTGAGCTCGGCACCGTCACCGAGACCTTCGGCGCCCGCCTGCCCTTCCTGCTGAAGGTGCTGGCCGCCGAGGAACCGCTGTCGCTGCAGGCCCACCCGAGCTCGGCGCAGGCCGCCGCGGGATTCGAGCGGGAGAACCGGACCGGGGTCGCGCTGGACTCCCCCATGCGCAACTACCGCGACGACAGCCACAAGCCCGAGCTCGTGGTCGCGCTGGAGCGCTTCGAGGCGCTGGCCGGCTTCCGCAACCCGCACCGCACCGTCGAGCTGCTGCGCGCCCTCGACGTCGACGGCCTCAACCACTACGCCGAACTCCTGGCCGCCCAGCCCGATTCGGCCGGGCTGCGCACCCTGTTCACCACCTGGATCACGCTGCCCCAGCAGGCGCTGAGCACCCTGCTGCCCGCCGTGCTCGAGGGGTGCGTGCGCTACCTGTCGGGGAAGGGCGACCGCGCGTTCGGCGCCGAGGTGCGCACCGCCCTCGAATTGGCCGAGGCCTACCCCGGTGACGCCGGGGTGCTGGCCGCGCTCCTGCTCAACCGGATCACCCTCGAACCGGGCCAGGGCCTGTTCCTCGACGCGGGCAACCTGCACGCCTACCTGCGCGGGCTCGGCGTGGAGATCATGGCCAACTCCGACAACGTGCTGCGCGGCGGCCTGACGCCCAAACACGTCGACGTGCCCGAACTGCTGCGCGTGCTCGACTTCGAGCCCATCGACCTGCCGATCATCGAACCCGAACCGGACGGCGACGGCGCGCTGCGCTACCGCACGCCCGCCCCCGAGTTCGCGCTGAGCCGCTTCGACCTGGCCCCCGGCGCCGAGGCGGTGGTCGCGGTGGACGGGCCCGGCATCGTGCTGTGCACCGCGGGGTCGGCGCGGCTGACACAGGACGGCGAGGAGCTGGCGCTGGATTGCGGTGGCGCCGCCTGGATCTCGGCCGCCGACCGCACCGTGCGGGTGCGCGCGGGGTCGGAGCCGACCCAGCTGTTCCGCGCCTGCGTCGGCGGCGGCCGCTAGCCGCACGTCCGGTTTGCCCCGTCCTCTAGGCTGTTGACGGTTTTTCATCGTCAGGACGAGAAAGGGCGGGCACTCATGTCGGCTGGTGGTGGCAAGAAGGCGATCATCGCCGCGTTGACGGCGAACGCGGGCATCGCGGTGTCGAAGTTCGTCGGCGCGGCGATCACCGGATCGGCCTCGATGCTCGCCGAGGGCGTGCACTCGGTGGCCGACACCGCCAATCAGGGCCTGCTGCTGTTCGGGCAGAAGCGCGCCGAGCAGGAGGCCGACGAGCTGCACCAGTTCGGCTACGGCCGCAACCGGTACTTCTACTCCTTCGTCGTGGCGCTGGTGCTGTTCACGCTGGGTTCGGTGTACGCCATCTACGAGGGCGTCCACAAGATCCAGCACCCGGAGGAGCTGAACGCGCCGATCGTGGCCATCGTCATCCTCGCCATCGCGATCGGCCTCGAGACCTTCAGTTTCGTCACCGCGATGCGGGAGTCCAAGCCGCTCAAGGGCGACGCGAGCTGGTGGCGGTTCATCCGCAACTCGCGCAGCCCCGAGCTGCCGGTGGTGCTGCTCGAGGACACCGGCGCGCTGATCGGCCTCGTGTTCGCGTTCGCCGCGGTCGGGCTCACCATGGTCACGGGCAACCCCGTGTTCGACGGCATCGGCACCCTGGCCATCGGCCTGCTGCTCGGCGTGATCGCGATCGTGCTGATCGTGGAGATGCAGAGCCTGCTCATCGGCGAGGGCGCCACCCCCGACCAGACCGCCGCCATCCGCGCGAGCCTCGTCGACAGCGAGCGCATCACCCGCGTCATCCACCTGCGCACCCAGTACCTCGGCCCGGAGGAACTGCTGGTCGCCGCGAAGGTCGCCATCGCGCCCGGACTCGGGATCGCCCAGGTCGCCGAGGCCATCGACGCCGCCGAGGCGCGGGTGCGCGCCGCGGTGCCCGCGACCGGCCTGATCTACCTGGAGCCGGACCTGTACCGCGAGGTCGCCCCGGCCTGATCTCGCGCGACGCCGCCGACGCCGCCGTTCCGCCCGGGACGGCGGCGTTTTCGGCACCCGGACCGCGCGGCGAGGCGCGGGCGGCCCGCTCGCGCCGGTAGCGTTCGGTGCATGGCAGGCGGCGACAGCAGGGTAGCGGTCCTCGCGGCGCTGGGCGCGAACGCGGGCATCATGGTCGCGAAGTTCATCGGCGCGTTCGTCACCGGGTCCTCCTCGATGCTGGCCGAGGCGGTGCACTCGGTGGCCGACACCGCCAACGAGGCGCTGCTGCTGGTCGGCCGCAAGGGCGCCGAGCGCAGGCCCGACACCCTGCACCCGTTCGGGTACGCGCGCAACCGCTACTTCTACTCCTTCGTGGTGGCGCTGGTGCTGTTCACCATGGGTTCGCTGTTCGCCATCGACGAGGCGGTCCACAAGATCCTGCATCCGGAGGAGCTGAGCTCCCCGCTGGTGGCGATCGTGATCCTGCTGGTCTCGATGGTCCTGGAGGGGCTCAGTTTCGCGACCGCGCGCCGGGAGTCCGCGCCGCTCAAGGGCAGGCACACCTGGTGGCACTTCATCCGGCACACCCGCAACCCCGAGCTGCCGGTGGTGCTGCTCGAGGACGCGGGCGCGCTGACCGGCCTGGTGTTCGCCTTCGGCGGCGTCGGGCTGACGGTGCTGACCGGCAACGCCGTCTGGGACGGGGTCGGCACGCTGCTCATCGGCCTGCTGCTCGGGGTGAACGCGATCGTGCTCATCGTGGAGACCAAGAGCCTGCTCATCGGCGAGGGCGCCACGGCGGCCGAGGACCGGCTGCTCCGCGACACGATCGTCGAGGATCCCCGCATCGAGCGGGTGATCCGGATGCAGACCCAGTATCTGGGCCCGGAGGACCTGCTGGTCAACGCCAAGATCGCCCTGCGCCCCGGCCTCGACATCGACGAGGTCGGCACCGCCATCGATGCCGCCGACGGCCGCATCCGGCGCGCGGTCCCCCACATCTGCGCGGTCTACCTGGAGCCGGACGTGTTCCGGCCCGAGCGCTTCCCCGATCCGGCCTGATCAGTGGTAGGCCACCGGGGCCCCGCGGAGCAGGTCGAGCGGGTCGGTGGTGATGCCGAACCGCTCGCGCAGCACGTGACCCGCGGCGTGCAGGCCCGACATGCCGTGCACGCCGGGACCGGGCGGGGTCGAGGAGGAACACAGGTAGACGCCGGGCATCGGGGTGGCGTAGGGGTTCCAGCGCGGGAGCGGACGGAAGGCGGTCTGGCGCAGGGTCATCGCGCCCGCCGAGATGTCGCCGCCCACGTAGTTGGCGTTGTGGGTCGGCATGCCCGCGGCCGGGGTGACGTGCATGCCGAGGATCAGGTCGCGGAAGCCGGGCGCGAAGCGCTCGATCTGGGCGATCACGTCCTCGCTGATGTCGCGGTCGGAACCGTGCGGGACGTGGGCGTAGGTGTAGAAGGTCTGGGCGCCCTCCGGCGCGCGGGTGGTGTCGACGGTGCCGGGCTGGATGGCCAGCACGTAGGGACGCTCGGCGTAGCGGCCCTCGGCCACCCGCTGTTCGGCGCGCATCGCCTCGGCCCTGGTGCCGACGACGTGCAGGGTGCCCGCGAGGTCGCAGCCGGGCGCGGTCCAGGGCACCGGGCCCGACAGCGCGAAGTCGACCTTGCAGGCCGCGCCGCCGTAGCGGAACCGGGCCAGCGCGGCGCGGTAGCGCTCGGGCAGCCGGTCGCCGCACACGCGCAGCAGTTCGGCGGGCGCGGTGTCGAACAGGACGGCGCGCGCCCCGGCGAAGTCGGCGGGCGAGTCGACGCGGTGACCGGTGACGACCTCACCACCCAGCGCGCGGATCTCGGCGATCATGGCGTCCGGGATGGCCTGGCTGCCGCCGCGCGGGATCACCCAGCCGCCCGCGTGGGCGAGGGTGCCGAGCAGCAGGGCGGCCCCGACCGCGGGCAGCGCGCGCGGGGAGGTGATGGCATGGGTGGCGACACCGGTCAGCAGGGCGGGGGCGACCTCGCCCCGGAAACGCCGATTCCACAGAGGCGAGCCCTGTTCGAGCAGCCGCAGGCCGAACCGGACCGCGGTCGCCAGGTGCTTCGGCGGGCGCCGCAGATCCGACATGGCCAGGTCGACGACGTCGGTCCAGTGGTCGACCAGGGGCTCGAACAGGCTCCGCCAGGCCGGGCCGTCGCGGCCAAGGTCGGCCACGGTCGCCTTGAGATCGCGCCACGCCAGCCCGGCGACGCCGCCGTCGAGCGGGTGGGCGTAGGACACCAGCGGGGTCATCAGTTCGACGCCGTGCCCGGGCAGGTCGAAGGCGCGGAAGAACGGCGAGGCCAGGGCCATGGGATGCGCCCCCGCGCAGACGTCGTGGTGGAAGCCGGGCAGGGTGAGGTCGGCGGTCCGCGAACCGCCGCCGGCCTGCTCCTGTGCCTCGAGCACCCGCACCGACAGCCCGGCGCGCGCGGCGATCACCGCCGCCGCCAGCCCGTTCGGCCCCGACCCTACGACCACGACCTCGCTCATACCGCCCACGCTACCGCCGGTCCCGGGGAACGGCCGTCACTGTGGCGGTCGGCTCAGGAGCCGTTCCGGGCCGCGACCGCGGTCCACTGGTCGATGAGCAGCCGGAGGCGGTCGGCGCGCAGCTCCGGCCGGAGCCGCCCGCTGCGGTCGAGGTCGGCCAGCCCGTGCAGCGCGCTCCAGCACAGCTCGGTGTAGGCGGGCAGGTCGGCGTCGGCGACGCTGCCCGCGAAGACCGCCTCGATCTCGGCGAAGGCCTCGCGCAGGGGCTCGAGCGCGCCGAGCCCGAAGATCAGGTCGGTGTCGAGGGAGAAGATGGCGTCGTAGGTGGCCGGGTGCGCGGCGGCGAAGTCCAGGTAGGTGGTGGCCAGCCCGGCGAACCGGCGCGCGCGATCGGCGCCCGCCGCGTCCCTGGCCGCCCGCAGCACGGCGGTCAGCTCCACGCAGCCCTGCACCGCGACCGCGCCGACGATGGCCGACTTGCCCGCGAAGTGGCTGTAGAGGACCGGCTGGCTGTACTCGATCCGGTCGGCGAGGCGCCGCACCGTGACCGCGTCCCAGCCCTCGGCCTCGGCCAGCTCCCGCGCGGTGTCGATGATCCGCTGCTGCCGCTGCGCCCGTTCGCGTTCCTTGCGGGTCTGTGTGCTCATCGAGACATTCTAGCAACGCTAGACAACATAGCGGTGCGCGGACGCGGTCCGAATTCGTTCACTTCGTTCACCCGGCCGGGGATTCGGTAGCCCGCGCGAGGTGCCCCCGGTCCGTTATAGTCGCCCCGTCGGCCGCGCCGTGCGCGGATTTCGGTCGACGGGCGCCGGAAGGGTCCCGGCGCGGAACGGCTCGGGGAAAGCACTGCGTTCTTGACTGTCACCGAAGGCATGGACTTCGCCGGATATCGGATCGAGCGATATCTCGGCGCGGGCGGCATGGGCACGGTCTTCCTCGCCCAGCACCCCCGCCTGCCCCGCCGCGACGCCCTGAAGATCCTGTCCGACAAGCACTCCGGCGACCCGGTCTTCCGCGCGCGATTCCTGCGGGAGGCCACGACCGCGGCGCGGCTGCGGCACCCGAATCTCGTCACGGTCCGCGACCGAGGGCAGCACGGCGGCCACCTGTGGCTCGCGATGAACTACGTCGACGGCACCGATCTCGCGCGACTGATCCGCCGCGGACCCGCCGCGCTGCCGCTGGAACGCGTGGTGCGCATCGTCGCCGAGGCCGCCGAGGGGCTGGACGCGCTGCACCGCAAGGGCATCGTGCACCGGGACGTGAAACCGGCCAACATCCTCATCGCCGAACAGGACGGCAGGCCGGATCGCGTGCTGGTCACCGATTTCGGCGTCGCCCGCCCGGCGGGAGCGGCGGCCACCGAGGCCGGCGACGGGTTCGCCGCGACCCCCGCGTACGCCGCGCCCGAACTGATCGGCGACGGCCCGGTCGACCGGCGCGCCGACGTCTACGCCCTGGGCTGCGTCCTGGTCGAATTGCTCACGGGCGCACCGCCCTTCCCTCGCGACACGCCCGCCGCCGCGCTCTGGGCGCACCGGCACGACCCACCGCCCGCCGTCGAGAAGGCCGGGGCGCCACGGGGTTTCGACGACGTGGTCGCCACCGCTCTGGCCAAGGACCCGGCCGACCGCTACCCCACCTGCCGGGCGCTGGCCGACGCGGCCCGCGCCGCGGCCGAACGCACCGTCCGGATCGAGGCGGCCCCCGGCAGCGCGCGCGGCGGCGCGGGCTGCTGATCGCCGCCGCGGCGGCCGCGCTGCTGGTCGCCGTCGCCACGGCGGTCGCGGCGGGCACC
>NZ_BAGK01000188.1 GCF_000308795.1 Nocardia thailandica NBRC 100428
GTCGCCGAAGAGGGCCGAGAGCAGCACGCGCTGGGCGTGGCCGGTGTCCTGGTACTCGTCGAGCAGGACCAGCGCGAAGCGGGCCCGTTCGGCGGCGGCGACCTCGGGATGGTCGGCCGCGAGGCGGGCGGCCAGCGACATCTGGGAGCCGAAGTCGAGGGCGCCGCGGCGGTCGAGCGCCGCGTGCAGGGCGTGCACCAGCGGCAGCAGGGCGACGCGCTCCCGCTGCGCGGCGACCACGTCGAGCAGCTTCTGGCTCGGCCCGCCGCGCTGGCGGGGGCCCGGCGGCAGCGTGTAGACGAGCTTCTCCAGCTCGATGTGGGCCTCGGCGAGCTGCTCGGGCAGGACGAGATGCTCGGCCAGCTGGCCCGAGAGCGCCAGCACCGCCTCGGTCACCGACACCGGCGTCTTGTCCGTGTCGAGGTCGCCGTCCCAGGAGCGCACCACCTCGTAGGCGATCTGCCACAGCTGGGTCTGGGTCAGCAGCGCCGCCGACGGTTCCACCGGCAGCAGCAGGCCGTGCGCGGTCAGCAGGCGGCCCGCGTAGGAGTGGTAGGTGCTGATCTCCGGTTCGCTGCCGGTGATGCGGGCGCGCAGGCCGCCGGTGGGGTCCAGCTCGCGCAGCAGCGGGGCCCCCGCCAGGCGGGCGAGGCGGGTGCGGATGCGCTGGGTCAGCTGCTGGGCCGCCTTGCGGGTGAAGGTCAGCCCCAGCACCTGATCCGGGGTGACCAGCTGGTTGGCGACCATCCACACCACGCGCGCGGCCATGGTCTCGGTCTTGCCCGCGCCCGCGCCCGCGACCACCAGGGTCGGCCCGGCGGGGGCGGAGATCACCGCCGCCTGTTCCTCGGTCGGCGAGGGCAGGCCGAGCGCCTCGGCCAGCCGCTGCGGGGTGACCTGTCCGGCGCTCACTCGTCGGTCACCTGCCTGCCCCGGTCCTGGACCGGGCAGCTCCCCTGGACGGGGCAGTGCCTGCATCCCTCGTTGCGCACCGCGAGATAGTCCGGGCCCCGAGTGGATTCGGCGGCGTCGTGGATGGTGCCGCGCCACTCGGCCAGCGCCGCGCCGTCCAGCGGCGGCTGCTCGCGCACCGCGGCGCCGTCCTCCTTGCTGGGCTTGGCGACGTAGACCAGGCGCGCCCCGCCCGGTTCGGCCGGGCCGCCCCGGCGCGGCGCGGCGCCGTCGGCCGGGTCCGGCGCCCTGGTGTCCTCGCCGGGGTCCTCCTCGGCGCCGGGATCCGCGTGCCCGTCGAGGGCGCCCGCGGCCGCGGCGACCTGGTAGGTGGCCAGCTGGGCGTGGTCCCTGGCGGCGTCCTTGGAGATGGGGGTCTTGCCGGTCTTGATGTCGACGATGACGAAGCGGCCGAAGGCGTCCCGTTCGAGCCGGTCGATGCGGCCGCGGATGCGCACGGCGTGCTCGGAGCGGCTGCGCGGGGGCAGCACGCAGTCGACGGGCACCTCCACCCCCGCCTGGGTGAGTTCGCCGCGGGTGTTGCGGATCCAGGCCAGGAAGGTCTCGAGCATCGCCTCGGTGCGCCGCAGCTCCTGCCGCGAGTGCCAGCCGTCGGCCGGGTCGACGGCGTGCCAGGCGGCGTCGAGGGCCGCCCTGACCTCCCGCTCGGGCACGTCGCCCGCCAGCGCCTGGACCAGGGTGTGGACCAGGTTCCCCTTGAGGGCGTGCGGGTTGTCGCCGTCGGTGCCGCCGTGCCGTTCCAGGGCCCAGCGCAGCGGGCAGGTCCGCAGCAGTTCCACGGTCGACGGGGACAGGTCGACCGCCACCTGGTCGTCCTCCCAGAGCGCGCGCTCGGAACTGAGTTCGGCGGTGCCGTACCAGTCCTCGGGGTCGGTGCCGGGGACCCCGGCGTCGGCGAGCCGGGCCAGCTGCCGCGCCGCGCGGGCCCTGCGGTCGGCGTCGGCGCCGGGGTCGCAGACCACGCCGCGCAATTCGGCGACCAGCGCGTGCATGACCAGGGCGCGGCCGGGGTCGGCGATCGGCAGGACGCCGGGCTCGCCGGTGTCGTCGTCGCCGAGCAGTTCGGTCAGGAACCGCGAGGGGACCAGATCCTGTTCACCCGCGGCGGATTCGACGGCGGTGACCAGCAGCGAGCGGCGGGCCCGGCTGCACGCGACCAGTAGCAGCCTGCGTTCCTCGGCGAGCACGGGCGCGGCGCGGCTCACCTGGGCGCCCGGTTCGGCGACCCCGGCGAGCAGGTCGATCAGTTCCTCGGTGTGCAGCAGGGTTCCGCGGGCGCGCGGGTTCGGCCAGATGCCCTCCTGGACGGCGGCGACCGCGACGACGTCCCACTCCCGGCCCGCGGCCGCGTGCGCGCTGAGCAGCGACACCGCCTCGGTGTCGACCGCCGCGGGCCTGCCCTGCTGCGGGATCTGCTGGTGCAGCAGGTATTCCACGAAACCCTCGACGCCGGCGCGGGGCAGCCGGTCGACGTAGGCGGCGGCGACGTCGAACAGCTCGACGGCGGCGTCGAGGTCGCGGTCGGCCTGCATTCCGGTCGCGCCGCCCTTGCGGGACTGGCGGAACCAGCGCCGTTCCAGCCGCGAACTGGTCCACAGGGTCCACAGCACGTCCTCGACGCCCTCGCCGCGGGCGTGCGCCGTGCTCGCCTTCTCCACCGAGCGCAGCACGCGCCGCAGCGGGGCGGCCTCGACCTCGGTGAGCCCGTCGAGCAGACGGGGTTCCCCGATGCCGACCATGAGGTCGCGCAGCACCTCGGCCGACGACTGGTCGCGCAGGGCGGTCACCGGAAGGCGCTGGGCCGCAGCGGGTTCGGGCTCCGGCCCGGCGGGACGCGGTTCCGCGTCGAGGTCGGCGAGCGGGTCGGGGAGGTCGTCGGCGGGGTCGAAGACCGGGTCGGGTTCGGGACGCAGCCAGTCCAGGTCCGCGGTCCAGCCGGGGTCGCCGGACCCGGGCTCCGGCGGCGGGTCGTCGTCCTCCGGCGGCGGCTCCCAGGCGGGGGCGGGCTGTTCGGCCCACAGCAGGAACTGGTCGGCGTCGTCGGGGTGGGGATCGTCGTCGGGGCGGTGCGCGGACCTGCGCTCGAGATCGAGGACGCTGCGCCGGATACCGCGGCGCAGCCGGCGCAGGGCGATCTGATCCGCGCCGCCGAGGGGGCCCGCGAGCAGATCCATCGCGTCCTCCGGGGAGAACATCGCGTCGATCGCCCGGCGGGATTGCGGGCGGCCGGCGTCACCCGCCAGCACCGCCCGCAGCGCCAGCACCATCCACGAGGCGCCGCGCCGCCGGGCCAGCGGCTCGCTCACGGCGGGCCGCCGCACCGGCACCCCCGCCGCGAGCAGCGCGCGACGCAGCGGTGCCAGCGACAGCGGCACCGACCGCACGATCACCGCCATCTCCGACCACGGCACCCCGTCGGTCAGGTGCGCCCGCCGCAGATGGTCGGCGATGAGCGCGGCCTCCTTCGCCGGGGTCGCCAGCACGCGCACCCGGACCGCCGCGAGGTCGGAGCCGGGATCCGGGGCGTCGTCCGGCGGCGGAAGGGGGTCGCCGCCGGTGTCCGGGACGCGGTTCCCCGGCGCCCGGCCGGAATCGGGCGCCGCGATCGCGGCTGTGCCGCCCGCGCCGGACTCGACCCCGCCCTGTTCGGTGAACAAGCCGACCGAGTACTGCGGCGTCGCGGGGTCCGCAGGGGACGCGGGGGACTCGGGGGACGCGGGGGACGCTGCGAGGTCGTCGGACGGCGCCGGGGGACGCGGCCCGCGGTGCGGGTCGACGCGGTGGGCGGCGGAGCCCGGGATCCGGGCGGCGATGCGCGCGGTGGTCAGCCGGATCGCGGCGGTGCCGCGGTGGTCGGTGTCCAGGACGATCCGGCGCCCCGGCGCGGGGTCGAGGCCGGTCAGGAAGTGGGGGTCGGCGCCGCGGAAGGTGAAGATCGCCTGGTCGGGGTCGCCCGCGATCACGGTGCGGGCGCTGCCGCTGCCGATCGCGCGCACCAGCGTGGCCGCCTGCGGGTCCAGGTGCTGGGCGTCGTCGACGAGCAGCAGGCGCAGGCGGTCGCGTTCGGCGGCCAGCAGGTCGCGGTCGGCGGCCAGGGCGTCCAGCGCGGCACCGACGAGCTCGGCCGCGTCCAGGGCGGGCGCGGTCGCCTCCGGCGCGGCCACACCCACCGACCAGCGCAGCAGCAGCGCCTCCTCGTAGCGGCGGAAGAAGCCGCCCGCCGCCACCCACTCGTCCCGGTCGTGCGCGCGGCCCAGCTCGATCAGGTCCTCCGGGCCGAGCCCGCGCTCGGTCGCCCGCAACATCAGGTCGCGCAGCTGCTCGGCGAAGCCGCCCAGCGCCAGCGCCGGATGCAGCCGCTCGGGCCACAGCCCCCGCGCGCCCGCCTCGATGTCGGCCAGCTCGCCGCGCAGCATCTCCCGCAGGACGCCGTCCTGCTCGGCGCCCGTGAGCAGCCGGGGCGGCGGGTTGCCGTGGATCGCGGCGTGCTTGCGCAGGATCGAGAACGCGTAGGAGTGCAGCGTCCGCACCAGCGGCTCGCGCGTCGCGCCCGGCACCCCGGCCCCGCCGCCGAGTCCCTCCGTGACCGCCGCGCGCACGGACCCCGCCGCCTGCTTCCCCGGCGTCAGCACCAGGACCGATTCCGGATCGCCGCCCCCGGCGATCCACGCCACCGCCAGGTCGACCAGCAACGACGTCTTGCCCGTGCCCGGACCGCCGAGCACCTGCCACGGCGACCATCCGGGGCGGCCGGGCGCCGACTCCGCCCGCTCGGCGAACAGCGCGCGAACACCGGCACCCCAGGTCCGCGCCCGGGGCGCCTGGCGTGTCCGGCGCACCAGTCGCACCGAGCTATCCGATCGCACCACATCGGCAATTTCAACAGATGGCGGTGACAGAGAGCGCGGGCACGCTCGGCGCGGGTCACGGCGTGGAGGGCGTGATCGCGGGCACCTCGGGGCGCGCACCGGCGTTCGGCCGGTCAGAATGAGGCCCATGTCTGCGCTTCATCTGCATCGGTTCGGTCCCGACGACGGGGTCACGGTGCTCGCGCTGCACGGGCTGACCGGCCACGGGAAGCGCTGGGAACACCTGGCCGGGCTGCTGCCGGAGGCGCGGGTGCTGGCGCCGGATCTGCGGGGGCACGGCCGTTCCACGGCGCTGCCGCCGTGGGATTTCGAGACGATCGTGGCGGACCTGGTCGCCCTGCTCGACGCCGAGGGGGCGGGGGCGGTGGCGGTCGTCGGGCATTCGTTCGGCGGCGCGGCCGGGGTGCATCTGGCGGCGCGCCACCCGGAACGGGTGCGCGCGCTGGTGCTGCTCGATCCGGCGATCGCGGTCGACCCGGAACGGATGGGCACGATCGCCCAGGCCAACCTGGACTCCCCCGACTACACCGACGTCGCCGAGGCGCGGTCGGACAAGCGCGCCAGCGCGTGGGGCCGGGACGAGGTCGCGGACGAACTGCTCGAGGCCGAGCTCGCCGAGCACTTGGTGCCGACCGCAGGCGGGCGCGTCGGCTGGCGGATCGCGCAGCCTGCCATCACCTCCTACTGGGGGCAGCTGGCGCGGCCGTTCGTGCTGCCGCCCGCGTCCGTGCCGACGGTGCTCGTGCGGGCGGGCCGGGTGCGGCCGCCGTTCGTCACCCCGGAGTTCCGCGCCGCGCTCGCCGAGCGGCTCGGCCCGAATCTGCGTGACCTGGTGTGGGATTGCGACCACATGGTCGCCCAGGCGCGGCCTGCCGAGACCGCCGGGCTGGTGCGCTCCGTACTGTAGAGCCGTGGCCACCACCGACGCCCAGATCGAACGGGTCCGCGCGCTCGTCGCGGCCATCCCGGCGGGGCGGGTCGCCACCTACGGCGACATCGCCTGCGCGGCGGGTCTGTCCACGCCGCGCACAGTCGGCTGGATCATGCGCACGGACTCCGCGGACCTGCCCTGGCACCGCGTCCTCGGCGCGAGCGGGCGGCCGTCCCCGCACCTGGCCGCGCGGCAGCTGCGGCTGCTCGCCGAGGAGGGCGTGCCCGTCACCGACGGCCGGGTGGATCTGCGGGCCGCGCGGCACCACTTCGCGATCGAGCCCTGACGCGGCGCGGGCGACCGCCGGACCCGCCCGCGCGCCACGGTCCGGACTAGCATCGGGTCCATGACTCCGGCCCCCGTCGTCCCGTGACCGCCGCCGACGCCATCGTGCTGGCGGGCGGCCGCGCCAGCCGGATGGGCGGGGTCGACAAGCCGGGCATCGTCATCGGCGGCCGCTCGATGCTCGACGCCGCGCTGCGCGCGGTCGACGGCTGCGCGACCACGGTGGTCGTCGGGCCGTACCGCCCGGAACTGGACCCGAAGATCCGGCAGACCCGCGAGGTTCCGCCGGGCTCGGGGCCGGTGGCCGCGGTCGGGGCCGGGCTGCGCGAACTCGGGGACGGCGCGGCGCCGTGGGTGGTGGTGCTGGCCTCGGACATGCCCTTCCTCACCGCCGACACGGTGCGCGCCCTGCTCGCCGCCGCCGGGCAGTCGGGCGCGGAGGCGGTCTTCGCCATCGACGACTCCGGGCGTCCGCAGTACCTCGTCGGCGTGTGGCGGCGCACGGCGCTGAGCGCGCGGCTGGCAAGCCTCGGCACCTGGGAGAACCAGCCGATGAAGGCGCTGGTTCCGGCCGAGACCCGGCTGGTCGCCGTGGCCGGCACCGCCGACTGCGACACCGAGGACCAGGTCGCCCGGGCCCGGGCCGCCGTGGGCACGGAGCCCCCGCCGACCATCGAGACCGCGAGACAGCTGCTCGCCGAACAGCTCTCGCCCCTGGTCGCCTACGGCGCCGACCTGCGGGAGGTGCGCGGCGCCGCCCTCGCCGAGCCGCTCGCCGCGGCCGGGCCGCTGCCGCGGTTCGACGTCTCCGCGATGGACGGCTACGCCGTGTGCGGCGACGGGCCGTGGCGGCTGCGCCGTGACATCGGGTTCGCCGGCGGCGCGCGACCGGCCGGCCTGCTGCCGGGCGAGGCCGTCCGGATCGCCACCGGCGCGCACGTCCCCGACGACACGACCGCCGTGCTGCGCGACGAATTCGCCTCCCGGGACGGCGATCTGCTGTCCCGCCTGCCCGAGGCGCCCGTGCGCGAGGACATCCGCCGCCGGGGCGAGGACCGCCGGATCGGCGACCCGGTCGCCCCGGCGGGCACCCCGGTGACCGCGGCGCTGATCTCCGCGGCGGCCTCGGTCGAGGTCACCGCGGGCGTGGTGCGCGGACCCGTGCGCGCCCGGCTGGTCATGACCGGCGACGAGATCCGGGCCGAGGGTCCGCTGCAGGCGGGCCAGACGCGCGACTCGATCGGCCCGGTCATGCCGGACCTGCTGTCCCGCTGCGGGATCCGCGTCGTCGACCACGTCCACCTGCGCGACACGACGCGCGGTTTCGACGACATGCTCGCCGCCACCGGCGGCGTCGACCTGATCCTGGTGGTCGGCGCGACCGGCGGCGGCGCGGCGGATCAGCTCCGCACGGCGGTGGCCCGCACCGGCGCGCGCGTGCCCGTGCCCCGGCTGCGCCTCCGCCCCGGCGGTTCCACCCTGGTCGCCGAACTCCCCGACACCACGACCGTGGTCGGCCTGCCCGGTAACCCGTTCGCCGCCGTCGCCGTGCTGCTCGCGCTGACCCCCGCCGTGGTGGCGGGCCGCATCGGCGCCCCGCTCCCCCGGCCCCTGCGCGGGCCCCTGCACAACGCGGCCGAATGCGCCACGACCGTCACCCGGCTCTGCCCCGCGCGCCACGCGCCCGAGGGCGGCTGGCTGGCCGACCCTACCGTGCGCACCGCTCACCTGGCCGGCCTGGTCGGCCGCGACGGCATCGTCCTCGTCCCGCCCGGCGCCGCCGACGGCGCCACGGTCGAGTTCCTGCCGCTCACCGTCTGAGGACACCGACACGCCGCACCCGGGCCGTTCCGGCGGCCATTTCGCGCGCATCGCCGCAGGTCGGGGCGGGTCGGGCTATCGTGGATCCGTCAGGCGTAGCCCGCCCTGCACAACGTTCGAACATGACGGACCACGTCGGACGCAGTTTTCATCAGGCGATTGTTTGATCCCTCGGAAAGGACCGTGTGGAGATGGCTGATCGACAGAAGAAGACGCCGAAGAAGCCCAAGCAGATGTCGCGGCAGCAGCAACAGCAGCAGAAGCGGCAGGAGCAGGGTGACGCAGTGCAGGGTGAGATGCGAGCGGGCGAGGAGCGGCGCGAGGACCGCCGCCCGGGCCGCATCTGAGTTCCGGTAGCGCACGCGACCGCCGGAGTCCCTCGGGACTCCGGCGGTTCGCTGTTTCCGGGCCGGTCAGGCGCCGAGCCGGACGAGGTCGCCCGCGCCGGGCTCGCCGCCGCGGCGCGCGAGCGCCGGGTCGGGCACGGGGACGGCGGCCAGCAGGGCGCGCGTGTAGTCCTGTCGCGGGGTCGCGAAGACCTCGGTGACCGGCCCGGTCTCCACGACCCGCCCCTGTCGCAGCACCACGACCCGGTCGGCGACCTGGTGTACGACGGCCAGGTCGTGGCTGATGAACAGGCAGGCGAATCCGTACTCCTCGCGCAGGTCGGCGAACAGGTCGAGGACCTGCGCCTGGACCGAGACGTCGAGCGCGCTGGTCGGCTCGTCGGCCACGAGCAGCCGCGGCGCCAGGGCCAGCGCGCGGGCGAGGGCGACCCGCTGGCGCTGTCCGCCGGAGAGTTCGCCGGGGCGCCGGGCGGCGAACTCGGCGGGCAGCCGGACGGATTCGAGCAGTTCGGCGACGCGGGCGCGGGCCAGCGCGCCATCGGCGACGCGGTGCACGCGCAGCGGCTCGGCGATGGCGTCGGCGACGGTGCGCCGCGGGTCGAGCGAGGCGCTGACGTCCTGGTGGACCAGCGCGACGTTCTTGCGCAGCGCCCGCAGCTCGCGCAGCGACAGGCCGCGCAGCCGTTCGCCCCGCAGTTCGACGACGCCCGAGGTCGCCGGGACCAGCCCGAGCGCGGCGCGCCCGAGCGTGCTCTTGCCGGAGCCGGACTCGCCGACCAGCCCGAGGACCTCCCGGGGCGCGAGCGTCAGCGACACCTCGCGCAGCGCCGGGAACGGTGGGTTGCCGCCGCGCGCGGGATAGACGACGGAGAGGTCCTCGATCCGCAGCACGGGCGCGGGCGGCGCCGGCTCCTCGGCGGCCTCCCCGACGACCCGGATCGGGGCGGGCTCGCCCCCGCCGGGCAGCCGTGGCACCGCGCCGAGCAGGTCCCGGGTGTAACCGGCCGCGGGCTCGGCGAACAGGTCGAAGACCGGCCGGTCCTCGACCACCTCGCCCGCCCGCATGACCACCACCCGGTCGGCGATCTCGGCGACCACCCCGAGATTGTGGGTGATGAACAGCACCGCGGTGCCGTGGCTGCGCTGCAGCGACCGCAGCAGCGCCAGGATCTCGGCCTGCACGGTGACGTCGAGCGCGGTCGTCGGCTCGTCGGCGATGAGCAGATCCGGTTCGCCCGAGAGCGCCAGTGCGATGGCGACCCGCTGCTTCTGGCCGCCGGAGAGCTGGTGGGGGTACCAGTCGACGCGCTGCTCGGGCTCGGGGATGTCCACGGCGGCGAGCAGCTCGACCGCGCGGGCGCGGGCGGCGGCCCGGCCGATCGGGCGGTGCGCGCGCAGCGCCTGGGTGATCTGGGTGCCGATGCGCTGCACGGGGTTCAGCGCGACCTGCGGCTCCTGGAACACCATGGCCGCCCGCACGCCGCGCAGGCCGCGCAGGTCGGTCTCGGTCGCGCCGATCACCTCGGTGCCGGTCAGCCGGACCGAACCGGTGGCGTGCGCGGCGGGCGGCAGCAGACCCAGCGCCGCGCGGGCGGTCAGCGACTTGCCCGACCCCGACTCGCCGACCAGCGCGACCACCTCGCCGCGGTCGACCCGCAGGTCGACCCCGTCGACCACGACGCGCTCGCCGAAGGCGACCCGGAGGCCGGTGACCTCGAGGACGGTGCTCTCCTCGCTCATGCGAGCCTCCTTGCCCGGCCGAGTGCCTGGGCGATCAGCAGGAATCCGAGGGTCAGCGCGGACACCACGACCAGCGGGCCCACCGCCATCCACGGGTTGGCGTCGAGATTGGCGATGGACTCGCCGATGAGCGACCCGAGGGACGGATCGGGCGGCCGCACCCCGATGCCGATGAAACTCATCGCGCCCTCGAGGAAGACCGCCACCGACAGCGACAGCGCCAGCTGCACGACCAGCGGTTCGACGGCGTTGGGCAGCACATGCTTGCGCAGCGTCCACCAGGTGCTCGCGCCGATGACCTCCGAGGCCTCGACGAAGGGCTGTTCGCGCACCGCGAGCACCGCGGTGCGGACCTGGCGGCCGAAGATCGGCACCTCGGAGGCGACGATCACGATGACCACCGCGTGCCAGCCGGGCCCGGTGACCGCGGCGAGCGCGATCGCGAAGATCAGCGCGGGGAAGGCCAGGATCAGGTCGAACACCCGCTGGGTGAGGACGTCGGCGACCGGGTTCACCGTGGCGAGCAGCCCGGCCAGCGAGCCGACGAGCGCGCCGAGCGGGACGGCGAGGAACGCGATCAGCAGATCGATCCGGATGCCGTGCAGGACGCGGGAGTACACGTCGCGGTTGAGCTGGTCGGTGCCCAGCAGGTGGTCGCCGCTCGGGCCGACCAGGTTGGCGCCGGGGATCTGGGCGAGCGGGTCGTGGTCGGCCAGCACACCGGCGAGGACACCGAGCAGCACCACGACGCCGACCAGGATCACCCCGGCCAGGCCCTGCCCGCGGGTCAGCGCCCGCAGCAGGGGGTGCCGCCGCCGCGACGAATCCGTGCTCGGCACCGGAGTTCTCGTCAGCGCCTCGGTCATGACCTGCCCCCGATCCGGACGCGCGGGTCGAGCCAGGCGTGCGCGATGTCGGTGATCAGCTGGATGATCACGAACACCGCGACCGACAGCAGGAGCAGGATCTGCACGACCGGGTAGTCCCGGCGACTGATCCCCTGCTCGATCAGCTGGCCGATCCCGGGCCAGGCGAAGGCCGCTTCGACCAGCACGGCGCCGCCGAGCAGGTTGCCGGTCTGGATGCCGAGGGCGGTCAGCATGGTCGGCAGGGCGTTGCGCAGCGCGCCGCGGGTCACGATCTGCCACCGGGAGACGCCGAGCGAACGGGCGGTGAGTACATAGGGTTTCGCCAGCTCGGTCTCCAGTGCCTCGGTGAGGAACCGGGTCAGCGCCGCGCCGACGGGCAGCGCCAGGCAGATCGCGGGCAGCAGCAGGTACTGCACCGCGATGTCGGGGCGGGCGATGAAGCCGTCCGGAGGGATGCCACCGGCGGGCAGCACCGGCAGCGCGATGGCGAACACCAGCACCAGCAGCGGCCCGGTGACGAAGGTGGGCAGCGCCACCGACACCGTATTGGCGGCCGCGATCACCGATTTCAGCCATCGGCTCGGCCACAGCACCGACGACACGCTCAGCACGAGGCTGGTCACCACGGCCAGCAGCAGCGCGGTCGCGGTGAGCACGATCGTGTTGGTCAGGCCGCGCGCGACCAGGTCCCCGATCTGCCCGCCGATCAGGTAGGAGCGGCCGAGGTCGAGGGTGAGCACGTCGCCGATCCAGCTCAGGTACTGGGCCACGATCGACCGGTCGAGGCCGAGCTGATGCCGGATCGCCGCGATCGACTGCGGGGTGGCGTCGTTGCCCGCCAGGATCGTGGCCGGGTCGCCGGGGACGAGGCGCAGCAGCAGGAAGATCAGCACCGACGCCCCGAACAGGACGAGCAGGGCCGAGGGGAGCCGGCGCAGCAGGTAGCGCGTCACGAGAGGAACGCGTCCGTGAGCAGCGTTTCGCGGCGCTTGGTCCAGGCGAACCGGTGCAGCTTGTTCGCCACCGACACCTGGCCGTAGTGCACGCCGATCTCGATGAGGAACAGGGCCTCGAGCAGCTGGTCGCTGACGGCGTTGTAGGCCTTGACCGCCTCGGGCCCGGTGGCGGCCGGCTGCTGCCAGGCGGCGTCGGCGGCGGCGACGTAGGCCGGGGACTCGTAGCGGGAGGCGTTGCGGCGGGCGTTGAACGGGTAGGCCGAGACGTTCAGCGTCGAGGGGACGAACTGGGCCCAGGAGTGGTCGGTGACCCACAGCCCGGCGAACTGGGCGCCGGTCAGGCGCTTGACGAAGGTGGCCTCGTCGATCGGGTCGAGGGTGACCTCGATGCCGATCTCGGCGAGGTTGGCCTGCACGATCTGGGCGGTCTGCTCGTAGAACGGGTAACCGGTGGAGAAGGTCAGCGGCAGCTTCGGCGGCCTGGTGGTCTGGGCCAGCACGGCCTTGGCCTTGTCCAGGTTGCGGGCGTAGCGGGTGTTGCGTTCGGCGTCGTAGGCCGGGGACTCCTTGGGCCACGGCACGTTCAGCGGGTAGCCGGCGCCGCGGTAGACCTCGGCGATGATGCGGTCGCGGTCGATGGCGTAGGCGATGGCCTGACGCACCTTCACGTCGGCGAGCGCGGGCTCGGTGACGTTGACCCCGACATAGGTCTGCAGCTCGGCGCCCTTCTGGTCGAGGGTCTTGAAACCGCCGCTCTTGGCCAGGGTCTCGTTGTCGCGGTAGCT
This sequence comes from Nocardia thailandica NBRC 100428, assembly GCF_000308795.1. GTDB lineage: Bacteria > Actinomycetota > Actinomycetes > Mycobacteriales > Mycobacteriaceae > Nocardia > Nocardia thailandica. Next base: position 12,576 of record NZ_BAGK01000188.1, read on the forward strand.
CAGGCCGCCCGCGGCGTGCACCTGCCCGGACTTGAGCGCGTTGAGCGCGGCCTGGGGGTCGGCGATGATCGAGACCTCGGCCCGGTCCAGGTAGGGGCGCTCGGGCACCCAGTAGGACGGGTTCTTCTGGAACACGATCTGCTGGTTGGGGATCCGCTGGACGAAGGTGAACGGACCGGTGCCGATGTAGGCCTCGCCGGTCGGCAGCTTGTCGGCGGTCTCACTGTCCAGGATCGGCACCGTGTCGAGCAGATCGAAGATGTTGCTCAGCGGGGTGGCGAAGCGCAGGGTGATGCGGGTCGGCGATATGATGTCGTAGCCGGTGATCGCGGCGGCGGTGCTCTTGAGCTGCGCCGACCACTTGGGATCGGCGTAGGTGCGGATGGCGAACTCCACATCCTTGGCGGTGAACGGGCGCCCGGAGTGGAACTTCACGTCGTCGCGCAGGTCGAGGGTGATGGAGCGACCGTCGGCGGCGAGCTGCCACGACTTCGCCAGTAACGGCTGCGGATCGAGCTTGTCGTTGGGGTAGCGGACCAGCGACTCGTAGACGAGGCCGATGATCGTCGGCGAGGCGCCGGTGTTGGTCAGCAGGTTGCCCGGCACCAGGTCGCCCGGGATCGAGGTCTTCAGCACGCCGCCGCGCACGGGCGCCGCGTCGTCACCACTGCCCTTCTGTTCGCCCACCGCCGAGGTGCAGGCCGCCAGCGCGCCCGCCCCGAAGATCGCGGCGGCCGCGATACCGCCGGCACGCAGGAAGTTACGGCGGTCGAAGCCACCGGGGACAGAGTTCATGGGATCGATCCTCGAGAAGACGCACCCGGCTCCGCGACACGCGGGCCGGCAGGACATGACGACGGCGGCCCACCCGCCCGCGAGGGGCGGTCAGCCGCGCGACACGCGACACGAACAGCGGCGGGGTGCGAACCGGTTCGTGTGCATGGTCAGTGACGCTAACAAGGTGCCGGGGGCCGGTCACCGATTCCGCGCAGGATGCACATAACCCTGGCTACCTGCTGTTTCGGTCCGTTTACTGCGAGAATGCCTGTTCCACCCCATGCTCGTGGTTACGACGATTTCCGCGGTACCGCCGGCCGGACCGCCGCCGACTCCACCCCCGCCTGGACCGCCGCGCCGACCGCGCCCGCGGGGGCGCCGAACATCGTCGTCGTCCTGGTCGACGACATGGGTTACAGCGACACGGGCCCCTACGGCTCCGAGGTCGAGACACCCACGCTGGATCGTCTGGCCGCCACCGGCGTCCGGCTGTCGAACTACCACACGACGCCGCTGTGCTCGCCCTCGCGCGCCTCGCTGCTGACCGGGATCAACGCGCACCGCGCCGGTTTCGGGTTCGTCGCCAACGCCGACCCCGGCTACCCGGGCCTGCGGCTGGAACTGGCCGACAACGTGCTGACGCTGCCGGAGATCCTGCGCGCCAACGGCTACGCCACCTACGCGGTCGGCAAGTGGCACCTGGTGCGCGACGCCACCATGAACCCGGCGGCCCACCGCGACTCCTGGCCGACCCAGCGCGGCTTCGACCGCTACTACGGGTCGCTGGAGGGGCTGAACTCCTTCTACTACCCCAACCAGCTCGTGTCGGACAGTTCGGTGGTCGACGTCGAGGAGTATCCCGAGGGCTATTACCTCACCGACGATCTCACCGACAAGGCGCTGACCTACATCAAGGACCTGCGCGCCCACGACGCGACCAAGCCGTTCTTCCTCTACTTCGCGCACGTGGCCATGCACGGCCCGCTCCAGGCCAAGCCCGAGGACCTGGCCAAGTACCGGGGCCGCTACGCCGAGGGCTGGGACGAGGTGCGGCGCAAGCGGTTCGCGCGGCAGCTGGCGCAGGGTCTGTTCCCGCCCGGCACCGAGCAGAAGCCCCGCAACACCGAACCCGGCTACGAGGCCGCGGAATGGGATTCGCTGTCGGCCGACGAGCAGCGCCGCTACGCCCGCTACATGGAGGTGTACGCGGGCATGGTCGACAGCATCGATCAGAGCCTCGGCCGGATCACCGCCCTGCTCGAGGACCTGGGCGAGCTGGACAACACCATCATCGTGTTCACCTCCGACAACGGCGGCACCGCCGAGGGCGGCCCCGAGGGCACCCGCAGCTACTTCGCCGAGTTCGCCCACATCGACGACCCCGACTGGATCGGCGACGTGCCGCACGACGAGGAGCTCATCGGCACCGCGAAGCTCGGGGTGCACTACCCGCGCGGCTGGGGACAGGCGTCGAACACGCCGTTCCGCTTCTACAAGGGCCAGACCTTCGCGGGCGGGGTGCGGGTGCCGCTGATCGTGTCCTGGCCCGCGGGATTGCCGCGCGCCGAGGGCGACGACGGGATCCGGCACGAGTACACCTACGTCACCGACCTGGCGCCGACCCTGCTCGACCTGGCCGGGCTCGCGCGGCCCACCCGGCGGCACGGGCGCCCGGCCGAGGAGTTCGACGGGGTGTCCGCGGCCGCGGTGCTGCGCGACGCCGCCGCGACCACCGACCACCGCGAACAGTATTCGGAGATGACCGGGCATCGCGGGTTCTACCGCGACGGCTGGAAGCTGCTGTCCCTCTACGATCCCGCCGCCGACATCGACGCCCCGAACTGGCAGCTGTTCGACGTGCGCAACGACCCCACCGAACTGCACGACCTGGCCGCGCAGTTCCCGGAGAAGGCCGCCGAACTCGCGGCCGCCTGGGACGAATCCGCCTGGGCCAACACGGTGTTCCCGCTGCTCACCCGCGCCGACCTGTTCCGCCGCAGGCCCGAGGAGGCGCGCTTCGCCGACCCGGTCCGGCTGTTGCCCGGCACACCGACGCTGGAGCGCTACCGCTCCCAGCGGCTCATCGCCTACCGCGACTTCACCGTCACCGCGGAACTGAGCGGCTACGTCACCGGCGACGCCGGTGTCCTGGTGGCCCACGGCGATCCGCTGGGCGGCTACATCCTCTACATCGAGGACGGCCGGGTCACCCTCGGCGTCAACGGTTACGGCCGCTGGGACTCCGTCACCACCGCGGCGGTCCCCGCCGGCACGACCTCGATCACCGTGCGCGGCGAGATCCGGCCGCGCCTGCGCACCGATTTCACCGTCGAGGTCGACGGGGTCGACCCGGTCACGCTGCCCGACCAGATCCAGCTCGTCGGCATGTCCCCGTGGACCGGCATCTCGGTCGGCGTCGACGCGCGCGGCCCGGTCTCCTGGGACCTGCGCGAACGCCGCGGGACCTTCCGCTACACCGGCGGCCTGCGCGCGGTGACCTACCGCCCCGGCCCCATCCGGGTCCCCCGGGCCACCATCGACGCCGTCGAACGGGAGGCCGAGTACGTCGCGGAGTGAGCGGCTGCGCACGCCGGCGGCACCGCGACCGGTCCGTGCCCCGCGGGGGCGGGCGCCTCGGCTCGAGGTGCGCCGAACCCTGCACCGGGGGCGGGGGCGCCGAGTACCCTGCGGCGACGGCACGGTCCGGCGGTCGCGGCGCGGGGCCGATCCGATACCGTTGACCAGCGACAACAGCGGTTTATGGGCGGAAGGCGAGACACCTGATGGACGACAGTTCCCTGATCTGGGACGACGGCGTCCTCGTCACGATCGATCAGCGCCGGCTGCCGCACGAGGTGCGGGAGCTGCGGCTGGGCACGGTCGACGAGGTCATCGAGGCCATCACCACCCTCGCGGTGCGCGGGGCGCCCGCCATCGGGATCGCCGGCGCCTTCGCGGTGGTCATCGCGACCCGCGCGCACACCGTCGACGGCGTTGTCGACACAGCGGCGGTCCAGGCGGAAGCGGACCGGATCGCCGCCGCCCGGCCCACCGCGGTCAATCTGGCCTGGGCGGTGCGCCGGGTCCGGACGCGGATCGCCGACGGCGCGGACGCCGTGCTCGCCGAGACGCTCGACCTGCTGGCCGAGGACGCCCGGGTCAACCGGGCCGCGGCCACCCACGCCGCCGACCTGGTGCAGCGCCTGTGCGGCGACGGGCCGCTGCGGCTGCTCACCCACTGCAACACCGGGCGCCTGGCCACCAGCGCTTTCGGCACCGCCATCGGCGCCCTGCGGGTGCTGCACGAGCGCGGCGCGGTCGCCGACGTGATCGTCGACGAGACCCGGCCCCTGCTCCAGGGCGCCCGGCTGACCGCGTGGGAGCTGGCCGAGGCGGGGATCCCGCACCGGCTCACCATCGACTCCGCCGCCGCGTGGGCCATGGCGACCGGCCAGGTCGACGCGGTGCTGGTCGGCGCGGACCGGATCACCGCCAACGGCGACGTCGCCAACAAGATCGGCACCTTCCCCCTTGCGCTGGCCGCGCGCCACCACGGCATCCCGTTCGTCGTGGTCGCCCCGGAATCCACCCGCGATCCCGCCACGGCGACCGGCGGGCAGATCGTCGTCGAGCAGCGCGCGGCCGCCGAGGTCACCGGGTTCGCCGGGGTGGCGTCCGCGCCCGCCGGGACCGCGGTGTTCAACCCGGCCTTCGACGTCACCCCGGCCGACCTGATCACCGCCGTGGTCACCGAGAACGGTGTCGTGTACGGGGATTCCGACGCCTACGCCGCCCCCGGCCGCGCGATCGCCGCGGTCGCCCGCGGCCTCTACGCCCGCGGCTGGATGCCGGGCACGGCGGGCAACATCTCGGTGCGGATCGGCGAAGACGCCCTGGTCACCGGCAGCGGCCTGTCCAAGGGCGAGCTGACCGAGCACGACATGGCGCGCGTCGCGATCGCCGACTCGACCGCGCGGCCCGGCCGGGCCCGCACCCCGTCCGCCGAGACCGCGATCCACACCGCGGTCTACCGGACGCGGCCGGCGGGCGCGGTCGTGCACGTGCACTCGCCCTTCGCCACCGCCCTCGCCACCGCGCACGCCCCCGGCATCGACGCGGTGACCACCCTGCGCGTCACCGACCTGGAACTGCTCAAGGGGTTCGGCCTGCCCGACCCGAGCGCCGCCGACATCCCCGTGTTCCCCAACTGGCCCGACGTCGCCCGCATCGGCGCCGACATCGAGACCTACCTGCGCGAGCACCCCGCCGCGCCGCCGATTCTGTTCATCACCGGGCACGGCATCACCGCCTGGGGCGATGATCTGTCCCAGGCGCGCGATCGCGCCGAATGCCTCGAGGCGCTGTGTGAACTGTTCACCCGCGTCGCATCCCCGCCGCTCGAGATCGGATAACCCCAATGACCCTGCTCCAAGTCATGGCCGCCGACAACGCCGCCGACGTGCGCGTGCGCACCACCGACCCCGCCGAGATCGCCGCCGAACTCGCCCGCCACGGCGTGGAATTCGCGCGCTGGGAGGTCCTCGACGACGCCGCGGGCACCGACTCCGACACCCTGCTCGCCCACTACGCCCCGCAGGTCGCCGAGCTGAACGCCTCGGGCCGCTACAAGCACATCGACATCGCCCGCATCCACCCCGACGACGCGAACCCGGAATGGCCCGCCGTCGCCGCGGGCGCGCGGGGCAAGTTCCTCGACGAGCACCGCCACGCCGAGGACGAGGTCCGCTTCTTCGCCGCGGGAACGGGCTGCTTCTACCTGCACATCGGCGACGCGGTCCTGGCGACGGTGTGCGAGGGCGGCGACCTGCTCTCGGTGCCCGCGGGCACCCTGCACTGGTTCGACATGGGCACCCGTCCCGACTTCATCGCGATCCGCTTCTTCGAGGAGGAGGACGGCTGGGTCGGCGACTTCACCGGCGACGCGATCAGCGCGGGCTTCCCGTCCCTCGACGAACTGCTCGCCGCCCCGTGACCCGCGCCGTCGTCGTCGACATCGAGGGCACGACCAGCCCCACCGACGCCGTCCGCACCGACCTCTACGGCTACACCGCCGCGCGGCTGCCCGCCTGGCTCGCCGAGAACGCGGGCGGCGCGGCCGATCCCGTGCTCTCCGCCACCCGCGTGCTGGCGGGCGAGCCGACGGCGGACCCCGACCGGGTCGCGGAGATCCTGCGCGGCTGGCTGACGTCGGACGTGAAGGCCGAGCCGCTCAAGGCCGCCCAGGGCGCCATCTGCGCGCAGGGATTCCGGGAGGGTGCGCTGAAGGGCCGCTTCTTCCCCGACGCGGTGGCCGCGCTGCGCGCCTGGCGGGCGGCGGGCCTCGACCTCTACGTCTACTCCTCGGGTTCGGAACGCAATCAACGCGATTGGTTCACCTACGCCGACGCGGGCGATCTGTCGGGGCTGATCGCCGGCTACTTCGACCTGGTCGGCGCCGGCCCCAAGCGGGAGGCGTCCTCCTACGCGACGATCGCCGCGCGCATCGGGGTGCCGCCGGAGGAGATCCTGTTCCTCTCCGATCACCCCGACGAGCTCGACGCGGCGGTGGCGGCGGGGTGGGCAGTGCTGGGCGTGCACCGCGACGGCGAACCGAACGAACCGCGGCCACCGCACACCTGGGTCGGCTCGTTCGACGAGGTGCGGGTCTGACCGGTCCGCGCCGCGGACGGTGCAGGGCCCGCCCGCTCCGGGAGGGACGGAGCGGGCGGGCCAGGGTGGGCAGGTCGATCAGCCGAGGGCGCGGATGGGGGCCGGGCGGCTGGGGGCGGCGAAGATCCGGCGGGCGTGGACCGCGACCGGGCTGGACGACCACGGCGCCAGCGAGGTGGTGAACATCAGTTCGCACCAGGACAGGGCGGGTTCCTCCCCGGCGGACAGCGTGGCGATGAGCGAGAGTTCGGTGTCGTGGCCGAGCCAGGCGGCGATCAGCCAGGCCGCGTCGAGGCGGCCGAGGAACTCCTCGGCGTCCTCGGGTAGCCCGTGCGGGGTGTCCACGGCCAGGTGGACGACCGCGGCGACGGCGTGCCGCATCCTGGCGTCCATGCCGACCGAATCGTGCAGCAGCAGGCTCTCGAGCGCGGCCCGCAGTTCGCGGCCCGGATCGGTGTCGTCGGTGGTGGCGTAGGGATCGGTGAACATGGCGGACCCTTCCTTCGTCGGTGCGGTGCGGCCGCCGGCGATCGAGCGCAGGGCGGGGAGTTCGGGCAGTTCGTCGTCCTCGATCAGGCCGGGCAGGGACCCGGGGTTCCAGTCGAGCCTGCCGAAGGCCTGGCACCAGTCCAGTGCCGGATTGTCCTGGGTCACCTGCAGGTCGAGCGCGATACCGGACATGGACGCCGTGCAGGCCAGGGTGACCACGTCCAGCGCGGGTTCGCTGACCGACAGGTGCAGGGTGGCCCGCGCGGCGCCCACGTCCCGCATGGCACGGGCGGCGAGCCAGATCGCCCGGCCCGCCGCGCCCATGGCGGCGGCGTGCCTGCTGCCGCGCGGGTGGTCGACGTCGTTGTCGAGGTAGGGCCCGTACCACAGCGCCCGCCCCTCCGCCCCGCAGATGGCGAACGTCGAGGACACATCGTCCCCCGCCGCGGCCAAACTGACGTGCGCCTGCCGATTCCGTTCGTCCACCCTCATCACTCCCCGCTGTGCGTGTCCGGCGCTGCTCGTGTATTCCATGAAACAGGACGTGAACACCGATGTCCATATTTTCGCGACAATGCGAAGGCCCCCTGAGGTACATACACTCCCCAGTGAATTCACCTCGCCGATGGCGCCCTGTCCGGTATCACAACGAATTTCGGCATTTGCCCGGAACACCGCGCTCGTCTTTGTATTGTTCGGGCATGCCCCTCGCGCACTCCGGGTCGGTGCCCGTGCATTTCCGCACCACCGGCACCATCGGCCCCGGCCCCACCATTGTCCTCGGACACGGTTTCCTGCTCGACGAGACCATGTTCGACGGCCTCCGGGAAATACTGGAGGCACACGGCGTCACCGTGGTCACCTGGGACGCGCGCGGGCACGGCCGGACCGGCTACGGCGACGGCGCGCCCTTCGACTACTGGGACCTCGCCCGCGACGCGCTGGCCGTCCTGGACGCGATCGGCCTGGAGAGGGCCGTTTTCGGCGGCGTGAGCCAGGGCGGCTACAGCGCCCTGCGCGCGGCGCTGCTCGCGCCGGACCGGGTGAGCGGGCTCGCCCTGCTCGACACCGAGGCAGGCGCCTGCACCGCCGCCGATGTCGCCTGGTATTCGGATTTCTTCGACAATTGGTGGGGCGCGGCGGATCCGGCGCCGTCGGCCGCGGCGCTCGCGCCGCAATTGATCGGTGGCGATCCGTCGTATTGGCCGCGCTGGCAGGAGAAATGGCGAACCGGCGACCGGGCCGGATTACGCCCGGCCGCCGCCGCCCTCGTCGGCCGCGACGACGTGATCGACCGATTGCCGGAAATCCGCGTCCCGGCGCTCGTCGCCCGCGGGGAATTCGACGGTTCGAGCACGGCCGAGAAATGCGCGGTACTCGCCGCGGGATTGGGCGGTCCCGTCGAATCGGTCACCGTGGCGGGTGCCGGGCACGGGTGCGCGCTCACCGATCCCGCGCCGGTCGCCGGCGCGCTGCTGCGCCTGATCGCGGCGAGCGCGGGTCATTCCTGATCGGGCCCGCGCGTACCGAGATAGAACTGGATGCGGCCCGGCGAGGTGACCGAATCGACCCGGAACAACTGCACCACGATGGTGAAGTCCGCCCCGGTGTCGAGGTCACGGAGCAACATGGCCGCATCGCTGCGCCCGTACACGGTGTCCCCCGCGCTCCACAGCCGCCGGAAATCGGGGTACTCGGCCATCTCGTCGAGGAGCTCGCCCGCCCAGTCGGCACCGCCGTCCTGGCCGAGGAGCCCGCGTAGCCAGTGCACGGTGAGGGCCGACTCCTTCTCCCACTCGCGCATCACCTTGCGCGAGAGCGGATTACCGAAGAACCAGCGCAGAATGTTGACGTCCTCCAGCAGCCCCGGAAAGGCGCGTGCGTAGGAGTCGTTGGCGGCCAGCACATTCCATCGGGTGTCGACGTAGGCGGCCAGGTTCGGTTCCTGCAGCGCCAGCCCGTGGCGCATCTCGTCGGTGATCCGCTCCCGCAGTTCGGCGACGGTCGGATACCCCGGCTCGGACAGTCCGGCCAGGTCGAACAGGTGCCTGCGCTCGATCTCGGTGACCGGCTCGATGCGGTCGAGGTAGCGCAGCAGGGCCTCGACCACGACCAGGGTCGGGCGGTCGCGGTCACCGCCCTCGAGATGGGTGATGTAGCTCGAGCTCACGCCCGCGGCGAAGGCCAGCTTCTCGCGCGAGATCCGGCGTTCGTCACGCAGACGGCGTAAGAGCCCGCCCAGGGTCGGTGGTTTCGGCGGGCCCGCCGGATCGGCCGTGGACGGTCTGGGTGGCATCTCGCCCCTCCCCCTTGCGTCGTCGAAACGCCGACCAGCGGTGGAATCGCATGTCGACCGGTGCACGCGCCCATCCTCAGCCACACTTGAAGCTCGCACCAAACGCCGCCGTCAACCGATATCGTTTCTTTATATTGAGCGCACGGCAATTGGGCAGTTACCACCGCGAAGCATTACCCGCCGCCGCCGGATACGTTGACCCGCAGCTTGTTCCGCGAAACGAAATTACTTCCAGTCGAGATCGAGTATGCTCTACCGCCGACCGCGGTGACCCCCGTCACAATTCGCCGGGCGGCCGCCCGGCCCGGCGCCGGCCCGGCGCCGTTGATCAGCGCCGGACTCCCGCACGGGTCCGGCCCGCCCACCCGCGCGAACGCCGCGGCCCGACGCACCCGCGCATCCTCCGCCTGCCCGGCCGCCGCACCGCGCCGACCTCGGGGATATTCGCCCTCCCGGCCGAATTCAGACCCGGATACGGCACCCTGTGCGCGCGGTCACATTTCGGGATAAACGGCGGCGCGCACACGGTCCGCGACACGCACGGCGAACGCATACGACGGGCCGAAAATATCCGGCGCGGATGTGTTAACAAATGTAAACCGCCGGAGAAGCACCGGTTTCCGAAGCTTCACCATCGCGTGCCGGACACGCCCCACGGCGGGGTCACCGCGCCACGGAGCGCGACGTTTTCCCAGGTCGGGGTGGCCGGGAGCGCATCGGGGCGACGGCGGTAGATGACCGGCAGATTTCGGCGACCTCACAACGCACAGGCCCCTTTCGCGCATTGTGAGAAGTTCGTTTTGCGGCGCGAATTCGGCTCCTTACAGTGTCCCCATCAGCCCGGTTCAACAGCTCGAAGGGGGCGTCGTGGTCAATTCACGCACTCAGGGAACGTCGCCCGCGACGGCCGGCGCAGGCGATGTATTGCTGAGCCTGGGCAAATACTTCCAGCGCGGTGAGGTCTCGTCCGATCAGCGTTCGGTGTTCAAGACCGGAGGCCGCCGGGCCGACGAGTTCTACCGGGACCGCTGGAGCCACGACAAGGTCGTGCGCTCCACCCACGGCGTCAACTGTACGGGCTCGTGCTCCTGGAAGATCTACGTCAAGGACGGCGTGATCACCTGGGAGTCCCAGCAGACCGACTACCCCTCCGTCGGCTCGGACAAGCCCGAGTACGAACCGCGCGGCTGTCCGCGCGGCGCCTCGTTCTCCTGGTACACCTACTCCCCCGCACGCGTGCGCTACCCATACGTGCGCGGCGTCCTGCTCGACCTGTACCGCAAGGCCAAGACCGAACTGAAGGATCCGGTGCTGGCCTGGGAGTCCATCGTCGAGGACCCGGTCAAGGCCAAGACCTACAAGAACGCGCGCGGCAAGGGCGGATTCGTGCGCGCGGAGTGGTGGGAGGCGGCCGAGATGGCCGCCGCGGCCCACGTGCACACGATCAAGCGGTACGGGCCCGACCGCGTCGCCGGGTTCTCGCCGATCCCGGCCATGTCGATGGTCTCCCACGCCACCGGGGCCCGGTTCGTCTCGCTGCTCGGCGGCTACATGCTCTCCTTCTACGACTGGTACGCCGACCTGCCCGTCGCCTCCCCGCAGGTCTTCGGCGACCAGACCGACGTGCCGGAGTCGGCCGACTGGTTCGACGCGGGCTACCTGATCATGTGGGGCTCCAACGTCCCGGTGACCCGGACCCCGGACGCGCACTACATGACCGAGGCCCGCTACCGCGGCCAGAAGGTCGTGGTCGTCTCCCCCGACTACGCCGACAACACGAAGTTCGCCGACGAGTGGGTGCCCGCGCGCCCCGGCACCGACGCCGCCCTGGCCATGGCCATGGGTCACGTGGTGCTCAAGGAGTTCTTCGTCGACCGCAGCACCGCGCCGTTCGACGACTACATCAAGCGCTACACCGACCTGCCGTACCTGATCTGCCTCGACGAGGCGGCGGACCGGGGCGGCGCCGTGCCCGGCAAGTTCCTCACCGCCGCCGACCTCGGAGAGACCGGCGAGGGCGCCGAGCACAAGCCGGTGCTGCTCGACCAGGCCGGAAACCCGGTGGTGCCCAACGGTTCCCTCGGCCACCGCTTCACCAAGGCCGACGCGGGCAAGTGGAACCTCGACCTCGAGGGCGTCGACCCGCTGCTGACCCTGCACGGGCAGGACGGCGGGGACGCGGCCGAACTGGTGCTGCCGCGCTTCGACACCGACGGCGCGGGCACCATCGTGCGCGGCGTCCCGACGACGATCGTCGCGGGCAAGCGCGTCACCACCGTCTTCGACCTGCTGCTCGCCCAGTACGGCGTCGGCCGCGCCGGACTGCCGGGGCGGTGGGCCACCGGCTACGACGACGCCGACTCGCCCTACACCCCGGCCTGGCAGGAGGCCATCACCGGCGTGCCCGCCGCGCAGGCCGCGCGGATCGGACGCGAATTCGCCGACAACGCCGAGAAGTCCGGCGGCCGCTCGATGATCCTGATGGGCGCGGGCACCAACCACTGGTTCCACTCCGACCAGATCTACCGCGCCTTCTTCACCCTCACGCTGCTCACCGGCTGCCAGGGCGTGAACGGCGGCGGCTGGGCGCACTACGTGGGCCAGGAGAAGTGCCGCCCGGTCACCGGCTGGCAGACCCTGGCCAGCGCCAACGACTGGCAGCGCCCGCCGCGCCAGATGCAGGGCACCGTGTTCTGGTACCTGACCAACGACCAGTGGCGCTACGACCCCTTCAGCTCCGAGACCTTCGCCTCCCCGCTGGGCACCGGCCGGTTCGCCGGGCGCACCGCCGCCGACAACATCGCCCTGGCCTCGCGGCTGGGCTGGATGCCGAGCTACCCGACCTTCGACCGCAACCCCCTCGACCTGGTCGACGAGGCCGAGGCGGCCGGCGTCAGCCCCGCCGACCACGTGGTCGACGGGCTGAAGTCCGGTGACCTGCGCTTCGCCTGCGAGGATCCCGACGCGCCCGAGAACTTCCCGCGCGTGCTCACCGTGTGGCGGGCCAACCTGCTCGGCTCCTCCGGCAAGGGCAACGAGTACTTCCAGAAGCACCTGCTCGGCTGCGGGTCCAACCTCCAGACCACCGACGCCACCGGCGTGCGCCCGCAGGAACTGGTGTGGCGCGAGGAAGGCGCCGAGGGCAAGCTGGATCTGCTGCTGGCGCTGGACTTCCGCATGACCAGCACCACCCTGTTCGCCGACATCGTGCTGCCCGCGGCCACCTGGTACGAGAAGCACGACCTGTCCTCCACCGACATGCACCCGTTCGTGCACGCCTTCTCCCCGGCCATCTCCCCGCCGTGGGAGGCCAAGACCGACTTCGAGGCGTTCCACCGCATCGCGCGCGGGTTCTCCTGGCTGGCCGAGAAGCACCTCGGCACCCGCCGCGACCTCGTCGCGGTGCCGTTGCAGCACGACTCCCCCGACGCGCTCGCCCAGGCGGGCGGCCGGGTGCTGGACTGGAAAGCCGGTGAGTGCGAGCCGATCCCGGGCAAGACCATGCCCAAGCTGGTGGTGGTCGAACGCGACTACACCAAGATCGCGGAGAAGCTGGCCGCGCTCGGCCCGCTCGTCGACACCCTCGGCGTGACCACCAAGGGCATCACCACCTACCCCGACGCCGAGGTCGAGTACCTCGCGGGCAAGAACGGCACCGTCGTCTCCGGCGTCGCGGCGGGCAGGCCGTCGCTGGCCAAGGACACCTACGCGGCGGAGACCATCCTCGCCCTGTCCGGCACGACCAACGGGCGCCTCGCCGTGGAAGGCTTCCACGCCCTGGAACGGCGCACCGGTACCGAGCTCGCCGACCTCGCCGCCGAGGCCGAGGGCAAGCGGATCTCCTTCGCCGACACCCAGGCCCGGCCCGTGCCGGTCATCACCTCCCCCGAATGGTCGGGCTCGGAATCCGGCGGCCGCCGCTACTCGCCGTTCACCATCAACGTCGAGCGGCTCAAGCCCTGGCACACCCTCACCGGGCGCCAGCACTTCTACCTCGACCACGACTGGATGATCGAACTCGGCGAGCAGCTGCCGATCTTCCGGCCGCCGCTGGACATGACCGCGCTGTTCAGCGAACCCACCATCGGCAACGTCGCCGCGGGCGGGGTCACGGTGCGGTACCTGACCCCGCACTCGAAGTGGTCCATCCACTCCGCCTACCAGGACAACCTGCACATGCTGACGCTCTCGCGCGGCGGCCAGACGATCTGGATGTCGGACAAGGACGCCGCCAAGATCGGTGTGGCGGACAACGACTGGATCGAGGCGATCAACCGCAACGGTGTCGTCGTCGCCCGCGCCATCGTCTCCCACCGCATGCCCGAGGGCACCGTGTTCATGTACCACGCCCAGGACCGCGCGGTGGACGTGCCGCGGATCGAGGGCACCGCGGAGACCAAGGGCAAGGGCAAGCGCGGCGGCATCCACAACGCCCTGACGCGGGTGCTGATCAAGCCCTCCCACCTCATCGGTGGCTACGCCCAGCAGTCCTTCGCCCTGAACTACCACGGGCCGACCGGAAACCAGCGCGACGAGGTCACGACGATTCGCCGGCGCAGCCAGGAAGTCGAGTACTGACATGCAGGATCTCGTTCACCAGACGGAGAGGCGGAACTGATGCGCGTCATGGCACAGCTCGCGATGGTCATGAACCTCGACAAGTGCATCGGCTGCCACACCTGCAGCGTCACCTGCAAGCAGGCGTGGACCAACCGCGGCGGCACCGAATACGTCTGGTTCAACAACGTCGAGACCCGGCCCGGCCAGGGCTACCCGCGCCGCTACGAGGACCAGGAGAAGTGGAAGGGCGGCTGGACGCTGAACAAGCGCGGCAAGCTCACCCTGAAGTCCGGTTCCCGGATGAAGCGGCTGATGAACATCTTCGCCAACCCGGACCTGCCGACCGTCGAGGACTACTACGAGCCCTGGAGCTACGACTACGACAACCTGCTCGCCTCCCCGCCGACCGACACCACCCCGGTCGCGCGGCCCAAGTCGCTGATCACCGGCGAGGACACCAAGGTCACCTGGGGCGCCAACTGGGACGACGACCTCGGGTCCGGCCCCGAGCAGGTGGGCAAGGACCCGCTGCTCGGCAAGCTCGAGGACAAGGTGAAACTGGAGTTCGAAGAGACCTTCATGTTCTACCTGCCGCGCATCTGCGAGCACTGTCTCAATCCCTCGTGCGCCGCCTCGTGCCCCTCCGGCGCGATCTACAAGCGCGCCGAGGACGGCATCGTGCTCGTCGACCAGGACAAGTGCCGCGGCTGGCGGCAGTGCATCACCGGCTGCCCGTACAAGAAGATCTACTTCAACCACAAGACGGGCAAAGCCGAGAAGTGCACCTTCTGCTACCCGCGCGTGGAGGTCGGCATCCCGACCGTGTGTTCGGAGACCTGCGTCGGCAGGCTGCGCTACATCGGCGTCATGCTCTACGACGCCGACGCCGTCCTCGAGGCCGCGTCGGTGCGGGACGACAAGGACCTCTACCCGGCCCAGCTCGGGGTGTTCCTCAACCCGCACGACCCGCGCGTCGTCGCCGAGGCCGAGGCCGCGGGCATCTCGCCGGAATGGATTCAGGCCGCCCAGGATTCGCCGGTCTACAAGCTGATCGTCGACTACCAGATCGCGCTGCCGCTGCATCCGGAATACCGGACCATGCCCATGGTCTGGTACGTGCCGCCGCTGTCGCCGGTGGTCGACGTGCTCAGCGAGACCGGGCACGACGGCGAGGACGCGCGCAACCTGTTCGGCGCCATCGACGCGCTGCGCATCCCGGTCGAGTACCTGGCCGAGCTGTTCACCGCGGGCGAGATCGGGCCGGTGCGCGCGGCGCTGCAACGACTGGCCGGGATGCGCTCGTTCATGCGCTCGGTGAACCTCGGCCAGGAACCCGATCCCACCATCGCGCCCTCGGTCCGCCTCGAACCCGAGGAGATCGAGGCCATGTACCGGCTGCTCGCCATCGCCAAGTACGAGCACCGCTACGTCATCCCGACCGGCGCCACCTCCCGCGCGCACGAACTCGATTCGCTGGCCACCGGCTGCTCGCTGGACACCGACGGCGGCCCCGGCATGACCGCCTTCGACCAGATGGTGGAGAAGTTCTCCCTCACCGACACCAACACCGCTGCCCCCGAGCAGAAGTCGGGCCGGATCAACCTGCTCAACTGGGACGGCCGCAGCACCGAGGGCTTGGTCCCCACCACCGGGACCAACGGAAACGGTCACGGCGGCAACGGCGCCGCCGCGGCCGCCGCCGACAGCACCGCCGAGACCGCCGTCACCGGAGCCACGCCGTGAGCCTGCTGTCGATCCGCAGGCGCCCGGCGCCCGCCACCGCACTCGCCGAACACGACCGGCGCGTGGTGTGGCGGCTGGCGGCGCTGCTGCTGGACTATCCCGGCCCGGCGACCCTCGACCTGGTCGACCGGCTGGCGGGCGCGGCGAGCGAACTGCCCGCCGAGGTCCGTGATCAGTTGCTGCCGGTCGTCGACCACCTGCGCGAGAACGACCCCATCGAACTCGCGCAGGCCTACGTCGAGACCTTCGACATGCGGCGCCGAGCCAGCCTGCACCTGACCTTCTACGCCTACGGCGACACCCGCAAACGCGGCATGGCGCTGCTGCGCTTCAAGCACGCCTACCGGCACGCGGGCGTGGAACTCGGCGACGAGGAACTGCCCGACCACCTGCCCGTCCTGCTGGAGTTCGCGGCCACCGTCGACCCGATCGGCGGCGAACGCCTGCTCGGCGAACACGTGCCGGTGCTGGAACTGCTGCGACTGTCGCTGGGCGACACCGGGTCCCCGTACGCGGGCGTCCTGGCCGCCGTCCTGGCGACCCTGCCCCCGGTGACCACCGCCGACCGCAGGCGCATCGCCGAACTCGCCGCGCAGGGACCGCCCGAGGAGGAAGTCGGGCTCGACCCCTTCGCCATCGACCCCTCGCTGTTCGACACATCGGAAGGCCGCAGATGAACGCCACCCTCCCCATCCCCGAAGGCGTCTGGCTGATCCTGCCCTACATCGCGGCCACCTCGTTCGTGCTCGGGCACGTGTGGCGCTACCGGTTCGACCAGTTCGGCTGGACCACCCGGTCCTCGCAGATCTACGAGTCCCGGCTGCTGCAACTGGGCAGCCCGCTGTTCCACTTCGGCATGCTCGGCGTCTTCGGCGGGCACGTGCTCGGCCTGCTCGTCCCGGAGGCGTGGACCTCGGCCGTCGGGATCTCCGAGCACGCCTACCACGTGACGGCCGTCGGCCTCGGCTCGATCGCCGGGCTCATGGTCGTCGCGGGCGTCGGCATCCTCTGCTACCGCAGGCTGGTGGTGCCCGCGGTGCGGAAGGCGACCAGCCGCAACGACATCCTGATGTACACGCTGCTCACCCTCGCGCTGGTGACCGGCCTGCTCAACACCTGGGGCTCGAACCTGCTGTGGGGCACCTACAACTACCGCGAGACCGTCTCGCCGTGGTTCCGCAGCCTGTTCACCATCCACCCCGAGCCCGCGCTCATGGTCGACGTGCCCTGGACCTTCCAGCTGCACGGGCTCGTCGTGCTGCTGCTGGTCGGCGTGTGGCCCTACACGCGGCTGGTGCACATGTTCAGCGCGCCGGTCGGCTACCTGACCCGGCCCTACATCGTGTACCGGAGCAAGGAGATCGACTCCCGCGACAAGACCCGGTTCGCGAAGGCCTGGGACGCGCCGGTCACCCCGGATCGGTGGTGACACGGGCCCCGGACCAGGCATTTCCGGCCCGGCAACCGGAGGGCAACTATTAGGCTGCCGGTATGACCCGTCGCACATTCGCTCTCCTGCTCGGTGCGGTGGCCGTGGCCACGGTCGCACCCTGGGCCCTGCCGCAGCCGGCCGCCACCGCCGCGGGCTGCGCCGACATCGCCGTCGTCTTCGCCCGCGGCACCGCCGAGCCGCCCGGCCTCGGCTGGACCGGCCAGTCCTTCACCGAGGCCGTCCGCGCCCGCGCGGGCGGCCGGACCGTGCAGGCCAGCCCCGTCGACTACCCCGCCAGCAGCGACTTCGGCGACACCCGCGCCTTCGCCCACACCGTGCTCGGCGGCATCCGGGACGCCCAGCAGCAGCTGATCGCCCTCGCCGCGACCTGCCCGGCCACCCGGATCGTGCTCGGCGGCTACTCCCAGGGCGCCGCGCTGGCCGGATTCACCACCATCGCCGGTGTCCCCGACGGGGTCTCGGAGGCCGACGCCGGCTATCTGCCGCCGCCGCTGCCCGCCGACATCGCCGGGCACGTCGCCGCGGTCGTCCTGTTCGGCGGGCCCTCGGACCGCTGGATGAACGACGTCGGCGCGCCCGCGGTCCGGGTCGGGCCCGCCTACGAGTCCAAGACCCTCGAGCTGTGCGTCGCGGGCGACACGATCTGCGACGGCGCGCCCGCGGGGCCGCCCAACGGGCTGCACGTGCTCTACGCCGTCAACGGCATGACCCTGGAGGCCGCCGACTACGCGCTCGCGCGCGTCTGAGGTCCCCGCGCCGTGGGCCCGCTCAGAGCAGGCCCACGGTGCGGGCATGGGCGATCGCCGCGGACCGGGCGTTGACGCCGAGCTTCTGGTAGATGCCGCGCAGATGGGTCTTCACGGTGTTGACCGAGACCCCCATGTCGGCGGCGATGCTCACCGCGGTCATCCCGGAGGGCAGCTGGCGCAGGACGATCAGCTCGGTGTCGGTCAGGTGCGCGGACCCCGTCGCCGTGCGGGCGCCGCGATGGCCGCGGATCTGCCCGACGAAGGTGTCGTACAGCCCGAAGCGGCCGCCGAACCGGTCGAGGATGTCCACCGCCGCGGGCACGTCGAGGAACGGGCGGACCAGGTTCTCCCCCACGGCCGCCGCGACCGCGCGCTCGAACGCCTCGTGCACCCGGCCGCCGCGGCCGAGCCGGTCGTAGGCCACCCCCGCCAGCAGCCAGGCCGTGACCTCGGTGAGCGGATGCAGGTCGCGCTCGGCGAGCAGGGGCTCGATCAGTTCCACGGTCGCGGCCGGGCGCTGGCCGTATTCGGTCAGCGCCGCCGCCGCGATCACGGTGTCGGGGGTCCGGCCGAGCACCTCGGTCGCGTGCTCGACGAGCTGCGCGGCCGTCGACTTGGCCTGCAACCGCAGCAGCAGCCACACGACCTGGGTGACCAGGCCGCCGGTGGCAGGCACGATGGGCGCCTCGTCGAGCAGCCGGTGCGCGTGGCGCACGATGCGGTCGGCGGCCACGCACCGGTCGGCCGCGTGATCGAAGTCGAGCAGGTCGCGCAGCAGCGCGGCGTGCCCCAGCGGCGCGGGCACGGTGGAGTCGGTGGGCTCGCCGGTCGGCACGGGCAGCGGCCGGGCGGCGTCCGCGCCGCGCAGGAACGCCGCGTAGGCCGCCACGACGTGCGCGGTCGCCAGATCGGCGCGGCTGGACAGATCACCGGCTGGCGCGCAGGCGACGGCCCGGCCCGCCAGTTCCCCCATCCGGCCGACCCGCCCGAGCATGCCCTCCGCGACCGCCTCGGCCACCCGCGCGTGCAGCGCGATCCGGTGCAGGCCACGGTGTTCGGCGGTCACCAGCACGTGGCGCAGCGCGGCCGTCCCGCGCGCGGGTTCGCCGCCGTAGACCTCGGCCACGGCGCAGTGCAGCGCGGTGAAGCAGTCGAGATCGGGTTCGCCGGTGACCAGCGGCGCCCGCCGTCCGGCGGGCACCGCGGCGCCCGCCGCCACCGCCGCACCGACCGACACGGCCTGGTCCAGCGCCGCCTGCCAGGTCTCGGGCGCCGCCACCGCGTCGGGACCGCTCGCGTGCGCCGACTCCAGATACACCTCGGCGGCCACGATCTCGCCCGCCACCACCGCCGCCGCGGCCCGCAGCAGCCGCACGAACCGGTCGCCCGCCAGCTCGGGGACCCGTTCGGCCGCCTCGATCAGCGGCAGGCCCGCGCCCTGGAACACCATGCGCGGCCCGTGTTCCCGCACGAAGCCCGCCAGGCCGGGCGCGCCCGGCACGGCGACGGTGTGGTCGAGGGCGGGCCGGAGCATGTCGGCGGCGGCGAACCAGCGCGCCGCCCGCTCGTGCCCCTCGGCCAGCAGGTCGGGGCGGGTGTGGGCCCGCTCGGCCAGCAGGTAGGCGCGCAGCATCGGGTGGTAGGTGTACCAGAGCAGGTCACCGTGGGCGACGGCGTGCAGCGGGAAGTTCGCGCGCAGCAGTTCGTCGAGGATGCGCGGGGCTCCCGGCCCGGCCAGGTCCTCGGCCAACGGCAGGCAGAACCGGTCGGGCACCGCGGTGGCCAGCAGGAAACCGAGGGTATCCTCGGGCAGGGTGTCCATGAGCTCGACGACGAGGAAGTCGGCCACCGCGTGGGCCGGGCGGGCCAGCGCGGTGAAGGCCGTCTCGCGGTCGCCGGCGTGCGCGGACAGGTAGATGGCGGCCATGCGGACCAGCGCGGCCCAGCCCTGGGTCAGGCCGGCGACGATCGCGATCTCCGGCTCGGTCAGCCGCACGTGGTGCTGGTCGAAGACGCGGGCGATCTGGCGGGACCCGAAGGCCAGTTCCGCGGAGCCGATCCGGGTGAGCCGCCGGGCCAGCTCGAGCTGGTGCCAGTGCAGCGGCGGGTCGAACCGGCCGGCGACCAGCACGGTGATCGGCGCGTGCGCGAGGAAGAGCTCGAGCGCGGCCAGCTGCATCGGGTCGGTGAGCAGGTGCGCGTCGTCGAGGACGAGCACCGTCGGGGTCGCGCGTTCCCGCAGCGCCTCGACCAGCCGCTCGGCGTAGCCCGCCGGGGCGGCCAGCGCCCCCTCGGTCACCAGGACGGCGGGCAGTCCGAGCGCCTCGGCGACGGCCGACCAGAGGTCGGCGGCCCGGGCGGGCCGGTCGGGGATCGCGAGCCACCCCACCGTAACCTCGCCGCGGCGGGCGCCGAGGCGGGCCGTCCAGTCGGCCAGCAGGACGGTCTTGCCCGCCCCGGCGGGGCCGGTCAGCAGGACGGTGTGCCCGGCCTCGGCCATCGCCCGGTCGAGGCGGGCGATGATCTCGGGCCTGCGCACCGGCGCGAACGGCAGCGCGGGCAGGGTACCGGCGCCGAGCACAGCTACGGCCGAGCTAGCGTCGTGGCGATACGGCGAACCCGACGACATCGTCATAGTCACTCCCCGAACTCGCAGCGTACGAGACGGCCATGCGGTGTTCCCACCGCGTCGGCATGCGAAACGTAACGCCGGGCACCGGCACTCAGCTATTTCGACGGCGGGCTCGTTACCAGATCGACGCCGGGCTCAATCGGGAAGCTGGGACAGGCCGACCAGGGTCAGCCCGAGGACATCGATGCGGGCCATGATGCCCCGCATCGCGGTGCTGTCGGGGACGGTGCCGTAGAGGGTCGTCGTGCCGGACGCGGAATGCTCGCTGCGGCGCAGTTCGGGGAAGGCCGCGATCGCGCGGTCGGAGAGTTCACCGTCGATGACGAACTGATACCGCACCGGTCCGGCCATCCGCGCTGCCCTCCTCGACCTCGTCGTCCGCCCGTCGGGAGCCACTCTGCCCTCCGCGCGGCGCACCCACCTCACCCACTGCGGATGAACCGCCGGACCGCCGCACCAAGTTTTAAACGTTCATTTTTCTCAATCTTCCGCCGGGCGTTCTGTGCCGCACTACTGTCTGCTTCACCCCCGGGCCGGGGGCAGTACGAAGGAGTACCCATGAAGACTTACCGGGCACGGCGCGCCGGATTCGGGCTGACGGCATTCTCCGCGGTCGCCGCGGTATCGGTGCTGGTCGCGCCGCAGGCCTCGGCACTCGTGCAGGGCGTCACGGTGTCGGGAAGCACCCACTACGTCGGCACCGCCTACACGGTCACCGCCGACGTCACCGAGACCTCGTTCCTGTTCAAGGTGACCTTCACCGACAACGGCACCCAGATCGGCGAGCCGGTGTCGGTGAAGGACGGCAAGGCGACCATCTCCTGGACGCCGACCACCACCGGATCGCACACCATCAAGGCCGTGCAGGAGATCGTCAGCTCCAAGACGGTCACCGTCGAGGTGACCAACGCGCCGACGACCCCGGGCGGCGGCACCGGGACCGGCTCGTCGAACCTGCTGCCGACCGGCTCGGCCGGCCTGTAGCGCCCTCCGGCGGCCGTCGCGCTCCTCTCCGCGGCGGCCGCCGGCCCCTCCCGCTGTCCCGCGAAACAGTGCGCGGACCGCGGACTGAGCAGCGGTCACAGGATCGCGCGGGAAACGTGACCCCGTGCCCCCCGGTGGCGTTAACTCGAGGGGAAGGAGAAGTCAGAGAGGCAAGCCCATGCAGACCTACGAGGGCGTCATCCGCTGGTTCGACCGGGTGCCCGCCGTCGCCGCGTTGATCGACGCCAAGCAGGACCGGCGGGTCTCGGTCGTCCTACCGACCCGCGACGACGAGACGACCGTCGCCGGCGTGCTCGCCTCGGTCCGGCCCCTGCTGGGCGGGCTGGTGGACGAGCTGCTCGTCGTCGACGCCGGGTCCGCCGACCGCACCGTCGCCCGCGCCCGTGCCGCGGGCGCGCTCGTCTACACCCGCGAAGAGGCCCTGCCCGAGGTACCGCCGCGTCCCGGACGCGGCGAGGTGCTCTGGCGGTCGCTCGCGGTGGCCACCGGCGACCTGGTGGTCTTCCTCGGCGCCGACCTCGCCCAACCCAACCCCGACCTCGTCCCCGCGCTGCTGGCACCCCTGCTCACCGACCCCGGCATCCAGCTGGTCAAGGGCTGCTACCGCCCCGGACCCGTGGCCACCGGCGGCGAGCGGATCGACCAGCTGGTCGCCCGGCCGCTGCTCTCGGCGCTGGCCCCCGCACTCGCCGAGGTCACCGAGCCCCTCGGCAGCGAATACGCCGCCACCCGCGCCCTGCTCACCTCGATCCCCTTCGCCGCGGGCGACGGCGCCGACCTCGGCGTCCTGGTCGACTGCTGGCAGCGCTACGGCCCCGGCGCCGTCGCCCAGGCCGACCTGGGCGAACCCGTGCCGCGCGCGTCCGCGCCCGAGGATCCGGGCGCGGCCAGCAGGCAGGTCATCGCGACGCTGCTCGACCGGCTCGGCATCCGCGACTCCGGCATCGGCGTCACCCGGCTGCTGCCCGACCGCGGCGCGTGGCGCCGCGAGCGCTCCGACGTCAGCCTGCTCGACCGGCCGCCGATGGCCGCGTTCGCCGGGCGGCACATCGCCTGACCGGCGGCCCCGCCCCCGGCTAGACGCTGTCGTAGGCGCGCCGCAGCGCGGCGATGTCGAGCTTGGACATGCCACGCAGCGCGGTGCCGACCGCGATGGTGCGGGCCGGGTCGTCGCCGCCGAGCAGCGCGGGCAGCTGCGCCGGGACGACCTGCCAGGACACCCCGAACCGGTCGGTCAGCCAGCCGCACGAACCCGGCGCGCCGCCGTCCTCGGTGAGCGCGTCCCAGATCCGATCGACCTCGTCCTGACCGTCGACCACGATCTGCAGCGAGGCCGCGTCGGTGTGCGGGTGACCGGGACCGCCGTTCATCAGCGTGACCGCGTGCCCGTCCAGGTCGAGGGTGACGATGAAGACGCTGCCGTCGCCCTGGCGGGTGGTCTCGACGACGCGCGAGTTCGGGACGACCTTCGCGTAGAGGTCGGCGGCCTCGGCGGCGGCGTTGTCGAACCAGAGGAAAGTGTTGACCGACATGATGTGCTCCTGACGACTCGAAGGGTTCGTGCTCTCATCACCTGGTCGGAGCCGTCACGCCGATCTCGACACATCTCACGGATTCTTCGCCGATTTCTTCCTCGCCGTCTTCGGCGGCAGGGTGCGGACGTAGGCCACCCCGCGTTCGACCCAGGCGCGCAGCTCGCGGTCGCCCGCCACCGCCTCGGCGGCGACCCGCAGCCAGCCGGGCATCTCCCGGCCGCGCATGACCATCGGCGCCACGGCGGGGGCGTCGGTGAGCCGCTCCCCCGCCTCGGGGTCGACCCGGACCATCAGCCCGCCACGGCCGCTGACCGCCACGGCCATGTGCCCGTCGATCAGGAAGGCGAGGCCGCCGAACATCTTCTTCTCGGTGGGCAGCGGCCCGCCGTCGAGCACGCCGCGGACCCGCTCGGCCAGTTCCTCGTCGTATGCCATGGACGTAGTGTGCGCCCGGTCACCGACAAGCGCGCGTCAGCGCGGCGGGTACGGCGGATACGGCGGGTAGGGGTAGGGCGCGGCGGCGGGGAGCGGCAGGAAGTAGGGCGCGCACTGTTTCTGCCACAGGGCGACCACCGCGACCAGGCCCGCCACGAAGCCGAGCAGCCCCATCGCCGTCGACACGGCCTGGGCGGTGCTGGTCTGGGTGGCGGCCGCGCTCATCACCCCGACGAGGAACGACAGCGCGTTGATGCCGAAGAACACCGACGCGGTGATCCGCGCCCAGTTCTTGCCCGCCCGATTGGTGAAGGCCATCCAGGTCCACAGCCCGGCCGAGATCAGCGCCATGACCAGGCCGCCGACGAACGAGACGTAGAACAGGGTGTCGGCGAAGTCGTCGGAGAACGCGCCCGCGAGCCTGCCCTGGGTCTCCGCCCGCAGCGCGTTCCTCTGCGCGACCCCGATCAGCGCGCCGAGCACGGTGATCACGGCGCCCGCGATCATCGCCCAGAACGCGATCGTCACCGGCTTCGGGACAGGCGTCTCCGCCGCCGGATACGGCGTCCAGCCGCCGGGCGCCGCCGCCACGGCCGGATCCGGCGGGAAGCCGGGGACCGGCGAGGCGACCGGCGGGGGCGGGATCGCGCCGGGCGCCGATCCGGGTGTCGCGCGGTCGGCCTGCGGCCAGTCCACCTCGGGCGGATACGCGGTGCCGCCGGGCGCGGCCCACTCGGCGTCGTTTCCCTGATCGGACATTCGCGGGTTCCCCCCTCGGCTCGGATTCCGGGTTCGAACCCTACTGGCCGCGCCGCCCCGGCCGCATCCCGGCGAGCGGGCGTGTGACGACCGGCTCAGCCCACGTTCGCCAGGGCGCGCACGGCGGCGCGGTAGCGGTCGGCGATGAGCCCGACCACGGCCGGGTGCACGCCGATCGGTTCGGCGACCCCGTCCGCGCCCGCCTCGTGCAGGCGCTGGTGGAACAGGCCGTGGGCGAGCAGATACGAGGCGACGAACACGCGCCGGGCACCGGCGGAACGCAGGTCGGCGACCACGTCGGCCACCCGGGGCGCGCCGGTGGCCACGTAACCGATCCGTACCGGCGTCGCGAGCCGTTCGGCGAGCATGTCCGCGGCGCGGCGCACGTCGGCGAGGGCGCGCGGGTCCGAGGACCCGGCGGCCGCGAAGACCACCGCGTCGCCGGGGCGCCACCCCGCCGCCCGCAGGCGCAGCGCCATGACCCCGGCCAGCGCCGGGTCCGGTCCCATGGCGGCGGTGACCGCCACCGCCGGGTGACCGCTCTCGGCGACCTCGCGCGGCACGTCCTGGTAGACGTGGTAACCCGAGGCCAGGAAGGCCGGGACCACCACGGCGCCACCGGTTTCCGGCCCGGCCGCCAGGTCGCCGAGGACCTCCGACGGGGTCGGGCCGAGCACGTCGACGAAGGCCGTGCGCAGGGCCGGGTTGGGTGCCGCGTGCCCGGCGTCGCGCCCCGCCACCGCGGCGCCGAGTTCGTGCGAGACCGCCTCGGCCAGCGCGGCGATCATCTCCACCCCGCGCGGGCTGCGGGTGCCGTGCGCGACGAGCACCAGGGCGGGCACGCCGTCCCGCCCGGCCGTCACCACGCCCCCATCGGCTGGGCGTAGCGCGCGGTCCGGACCGGCGTGCCGATCCCGGCCGCATGCGGCGGCTGGACCGGCGGACGCGGCGGGTTGTCGTTGCACTCGGCCGCGTCCAGCGCGAGGCGGTACCCGCGCTTCACCACGGTCTGGATGGCCTTGGGCGTCCCGAGGCCCGCCCGCAGCCGGGCGATGGCCGTCTCCACCGCGTGCGTGTCGTCCCCGCCGCCGGGCAGCGCGCCCAGCAGGTCCTCGCGGGAGACCACCCGGCCGGGCTGCCGGGCCAGCGACCGCATCAGCGCCATCGGCGCGGGCGCCAGCTGGCGCACCTGGCCGTCGACCACGACGCAGCCGCCGCGCACGCTGATCAGGTGCCCGGCCGCGTAGATGCGCGAGGCGCGCCGCGGCAGTTCCTCGGCGACGTGGCGGGCCAGCGCCCCGAGCCGGGCACGACCCGGCATCGACGTCGGCACGCCCAGCTCCTCGAGCGGGGCCGCGGTGATCGGGCCGACGCAGGCGGCCAGCACCCGGCCTCGCAGCGCGTGCAGCAGCGACTCGAGCAGCCCGGTCTCCTTGGCCCGCATCAGCATCGAGGCCACGGCGGGCGCGCTGGTGAAGGTGACGCAGTCGAGGCTGCCGGAGATGATCGACTCGATCATGGTGTCCATCGGGCCGCGGTCGGCGGGCGGCTCCCAGCGGTAGACCGGCACCGGCACCACGTCGGCGCCCGCGCAGCGCAGCACCTCGCAGAAGTCGGGCACCGGCTCCCACTCCGTCGTCGCGCCGTGCAGCTGCACCGCGATCCGCACGCCCTCCACGCCCTCGGCGAGCAGGTGATCGAGCACCTCGGCGGAGGACTCCGACGCGGGCGACCACTCCTCGCGGAGCTCGGCGGCGCGGATGGCGCCCTTGGCCTTCGGGCCGCGGGCCAGCATGCGGGTCGAGGCCAGCGTGGTGCGCAGGTCCTCGGCCAGGCCCCAACCCTCGGCCGCCTCCATCCAGCCGCGGAAGCCGATACCGGTGGTGGCGACGGTGATCTGCGGCGGATCGGCGATCAGCTGCTCGGTGACGCGTTCGAGCTCGGTGTCGTCGGCGAGCGGGATGATCCGGATGGCGGGCGCGGACACGACGGTCGCGCCTTTGCGGTTGAGCAGGGTGGCGAACTCGTCGGCGCGGCGGGCGGCGGTCACGCCGATCGTGAAGCCGGCCAGACACGCCGCGTTGTCGGTGGGCAGGGTCATCCAGACACCTGCACCGGTTCGTTGGAGATCGAGACGATGCCGCCGTCGAGCTGCACCGCGTAGACCGGCAGCGACTGGCTCGCGTCGTCGAGGCAGCTGCCGTCGATCAGCGAGAAGGCCTGCTTGAGCAGGGGCGAGGCGACGACGGGAACGCCGCCGCGATCACCGACGATGCCGCGCGACATCACCGCGGCCCTGCCGAACGGGTCGATGTTGCCGACGGCGGCCAGCGTGCCGTCGGGCAGCAGGAACAGCGCGGCCTGACGGCCACCCTTCAGCAGGACAGCCACGCCGCGGCCCGGAATCAGGAAGTCCAGCCGGCAGGCCTGGGTCCAGCCCGTGGTGGCCGTGCCGGGAGTGATGGTGGGTGTGTCGATAACGGTCATCGGGTTCCTCCTCCGAACGCCTTACCTATTGGTACCGGCGCCCTGTTTCCGCTGGGTTAAGCCTTTATTTCCCGGCCGAGACCGTGTCGGAAGGCACACTGGGCAGGCCGAGCAGCACAGGCACCTTGCGCTCGCCGCTGTCGTCGAAGGCGATCGTGGGATCGGCCTGGTCGGGGGCGTTGACGAAGGAGACGAAGCGCGAGAGCTTGTCCTCGTCCTCGAGCACCGCGGCCCACTCGTCCTTGTAACCGGCGACGTGCTTGGCCATGGCTTCCTCCAGGTCGGCGGCGATGCCGAGGCTGTCGTCGCACACGACGGCCTTGAGGTAGTCCAGCCCGCCCTCGAGCGCCTCCTGCCAGGGCGCGGTGCGCTGCAGGCGATCGGCGGTGCGGATGTAGAACATCAGGTAGCGGTCGATGTAGCGGATCAGGGTCTCGTCGTCGAGCTCGCCTGCCAGCAGGACCGCGTGCTTGGGGGTCAGGCCGCCGTTGCCGCCGACGTAGAGGTTCCAGCCGTTCTCGGTGGCGATGACGCCGACGTCCTTGCCGCGGGCCTCGGCGCACTCGCGGGCGCAGCCGGAGACGGCCAGCTTGAGCTTGTGCGGCGACCGCAGGCCCCGGTAGCGCTTCTCCAGCAGCACGGCCATGCCGACCGAGTCCTGCTGGCCGTAGCGGCACCAGGTCGAGCCGACGCAGCTCTTGACCGTGCGCAGCGACTTGCCGTAGGCGTGCCCGGACTCCATGCCCGCGTCGACCAGGCGCTTCCAGATCAGCGGCAGCTGGTCGACGGTGGCGCCGAACAGGTCGATGCGCTGACCACCGGTGACCTTGACGTAGAGGCCGAACTCCTTGGCGACCTCGCCGATGACGATCAGCTGCTCGGCGGTGACCTCGCCGCCGGGCATGCGCGGCACCACCGAGTAGGTGCCGTTCTTCTGCAGGTTGGCCAGGAAGTGGTCGTTGGTGTCCTGCAGGGCGGCCTGCTCGCCGTCGAGGATGTGGTCGCTCGAGGTGGAGGCCAGGATCGAGGCGACGGTCGGCTTGCAGATGTCGCAGCCCGAGCCCTTGCCGTACCGGGCGATCAGCTCGGAGAAGGTGCGGATGCCGGTGACGGCGACGATGTCGAACAGCTCGGCGCGCGAGTGCTCGAAGTGCTCGCACAGCGCCTTCGACAGGGCGACGCCGGACTGCTCGAGCAGCTTCTTGATCATCGGCACGCAGCCACCGCAGGACGTGCCCGCGTTGGTGCAGCTCTTGACCGAGGCGATGTCGCAGGCGCCCTCGGCGATGGCCCCGCAGATGGAACCTTTGCTGACGTTGTTGCAGGAGCAGATCTGCGCGTCGTCGGGCAGCGCGTCGGCGCCCAGCTCGGCGCCGGCCGGGGAGATCAGGGCGGCGGCGTCGGCGGGCAGCGGGCGGCCGACCAGCGGGCGCAGCGCCGCGTACTGGGAGGCGTCACCGACCAGGATGCCGCCGAGCAGGGTCTGCGCGTCGTCGGAGACGACCAGCTTGGCGTAGGTGCCCTTGGCCGCGTCGTGCAGCACGACCTCGAGGGCACCCTCGGTCGTCGCGTGCGCGTCACCGAAGGACGCGACGTCGACGCCCATCAGCTTCAGCTTGGTCGACATGTCCGCGCCGGGGAACTCGCCCGCGCCGCCGAGCAGGCGGTCGGCGACGATCTCGGCGGTGGTGTAGCCCGGGGCGACCAGGCCGTAGCAGACACCCTCGATCGCGGCGCACTCGCCGATCGCGTAGACGTCCGGGTCCGAGGTCCGCAGGGCGAGGTCGGTCAGGACGCCGCCGCGAGCACCGATCTCGAGGCCGGCGGCCTTGGCCAGCGCGTCGTGCGGGCGGATGCCCGCCGAGAACACGACCAGCGAGGCGTTGATCTCGGACTCGTCCGACAGGTGCAGGGTGACGTTGTGGTCGCTCTCCTCCTCGATCGAGACGATCCGGGCCGTGCCGACGCCGGTGTGCACGTTCAGGCCGATGTCGGTGACCAGCTTCTCCAGGATCGCGCCGCCGCCCGCGTCGACCTGGGCGGGCATCAGGCGGTCGTTGTACTCGATGACGTGCGGGGTCATGCCCATCAGCCGCAGCGCGTTGGCGGCTTCCAGGCCGAGCAGGCCGCCACCGACGACGACGCCGTGCGCGCCGGGACCGGCGGCCTCGGCGGCGGCGCGGATGCCGTCGAGGTCGTCGATGGTGCGGTAGACGAAACATTCGGGCAGGTCGTGGCCGGGCACCGGCGGCACGAACGGGTAGGAGCCGGTCGCCAGGACCAGCGCGTCGTAGGCGATGACGTCGCCGTTGGAGCTGGTGACGGTCTTGGCCGCGGTGTCGATGGCCTCGCCGCGCTGGCCGAGCCGCAGGTCGACCAGGGCGTCGCCGTCGTAGGTGTTGCCCGGGAGCGCGAGCTCCTCGGCCTTCCAGCTGCCGACGTAGTACGACAGGCCGACCCGGTCGTAGGCGGGCAGCTTCTCCTCCGAGAGGATGACGACCTGCCACCGACCGGCCTCGTCGCGGGCGCGCAGGGCCTCGACGAAGCGGTGACCGACCATGCCGTGGCCGACCACGACCACTGTCTTGCGAGTGCTGTTCATGAGAGTGACCTCCTTGATGGTCGGGGTTATCGGCGAGCCGACGACGTGGCCGACGAAGCGGATTCGGCCTCGAGGACCAGGTTCTCGGCCTCGACCACGACAGCGGAGTCGGAGACCACGGACGACGAGGGGCGGCGCAGGAACACGGCCCAGGTGACCGCCGCGCAGAGCACGTAGAAGCCGAGGAACACCATGAACGCGGTGGTCGCCGAGGCGGTGGTCGCGTAGGAGGTGCGCAGCGCCAGGTTGATGCCGACGCCGCCGAGGGCGCCGATGGCGCCGACGAAACCGATGAGGGCGCCGGAGGTGTTCTGCGACCAGGCGGCCTGCTCGGCGGGGGTGCCGGGCAGCGAGCGGGACTTGGCGTCGAACACCGACGGGATGATCTTGGTGACGGCGCCGTTGCCGAAGCCGGAGAGCACGAACAGGGCGATGAAACCGACGGTCAGCGCCACCATCACCCCGCCCGTCGCGACACCTTTGTTCGCGTCCGCCCGGGAGCTGGCGACCACGACGACCAGCGTGGCGGCCATCATCGCGAAGAAGGTCGCGATGGCGACCCGCGAGCCGCCGACACGGTCGGCCAGCTTGCCGCCGTAGGGGCGGGAGATCGAGCCGAGCAGCGGGCCGATGAACGCGATCGAGGCGGCGTGCACGGCGGCCTGGGCGGCGGTGTCGCCGCCTGCCTTGAAGCTGATCTGCAGGATCTGGCCGAAGGCGAAGCTGTAGCCGATGAACGAGCCGAAGGTGCCGATGTAGAGGAAGGCGATCGCCCACGACTGCGGCACCCGCAGGGCCTTGACCATGTAGGACAGGTCGGCCTTCTGGTTGCGCAGGTTGTCCATGTACAGGGCCGCGCCGACGCCGGCGACGCCGATCAGGACCAGGTAGACCGCGCAGATGATCGAGGCGTAGCCCTGGCCGAGGGTGGCCAGCACCAGCAGGCCGAGCAGCTGGATGACCGGCACGCCGATGTTGCCGCCGCCCGCGTTGAGGCCGAGGGCGAAGCCCTTGAGCCGCTGCGGGTAGAAGGCGTTGATGTTGGTCATCGAGGAGGCGAAGTTGCCGCCGCCGACGCCGGCGAAGGCCGCCACGATCAGGAACGTCGTGTAGGACGTGCCGGGCTGGTTGACGAAGTACAGCGTCAGCACCATCGGGATCAGCAGCAGGAAGGCGCTGAAGATGGTCCAGTTGCGGCCGCCGAAGCGGGCCGTCGCCACGGTGTAGGGGATGCGCAGGAACGCCCCGACCAGGGTCGGCATGGCGACCAGGAAGAACTTGCCCGCCGGGTCGATACCGAACTCGTCCTGCGGCATGAACAGCACCATCACCGACCACACCGACCACACCGAGAACCCGACGTGCTCGGCGAACACCGACCAGATCAGGTTCCGCCTGGCGATGTCCTTGCCGCCTGCCTCCCAGGCCGCGACATCTTCGGCATCCCAGTGCTCGATGTCGTGGTTACGCTTGCTCACTCCGGCCTCCCGATTTCCTCGATGAAGCCACGGTAGGAAATCGGTATTGCCGAAATGCTGCGGGAAATGTCGCGCGAATCAACGGTTTCTCACGAATACCCGACCGGCGGCGTGAGAACACACGCTTTGTTTCGGCCGTGTGACACAACGGTTTCCGCAGGTGTCGAAGAGGCCGACAATGCCGCTGCGCGGCCGTGAGGCTGTGACCCACACAGCATTACCCGCGGCTCACACGCGCGCAACCCGAGCGGTGAACAAAAAGAATGCGCTCCGCCACACGAGCGTGTGGCGGAGCGCGATTCAGCGGCGTGTCGTCACCACGTGTCCTCGAGCATGCGCGGCTTGCAGGCCACCCAGGCACCGGCCAGCAGCACCGCCAGCGCGACGGTGAGCATGGCGAAGGGGGCGAGCCAGCCGCCGGTGGCGGTGTGCAGCATGCCGAACAGCAGCGGGCCCGCGCAGGCGACCGCGTAGCCGACGCCCTGGGTGAAGCCCGACAGCGCCGCGGAACCGTGGGCGGTGCGGGTGCGCAGGTTGATCAGGGTCAGTGCCATCGGGAAGGTCGACGGGCCGAGACCGAGCAGCACCACCCAGAGCACGGGCACGCTCATCGGCGCGATCAACAGCCCGGCGAAGGCGACGAGGAACAGGGCGACGCAGCCGACGACGAGGGGGAACGGATTGCGCATGCGGGAGATCAGGGTGGGCGCGGTCAGCGCGGGCACGAGGCCCATCAGAGCGAACAGCCCGACCATCGCGCCGCCGAACCCGTCGCTCGCGCCGGCGTCGCCCAGGATCGCGGGCAGCCACGCGAAGACCGCGTAGGTGGTCAGCGACGTCATGCCGAACATGCCCGCCATGCCCCAGGCGACCGGGGACCGCCACGCCTTGTCCGCGGCGGCGGGCGTCTCGGCGGGCAGTGCGGTGACGTCGGCCCGGTCGTGGCCGCGCCGGTCGCGCAGCACGCCGATCCACGGCAGCGCCGCGGCGAAGCCGATCAGCGCCCACACGCCGAGCGAGATGCGCCAGCCGTGCGCCTGCGCCAGCGGCACCGCGACGAAGGCCGGGATGACGGTGCCCAGCTGCACCATGACGATGTAGAGCGAGCTCAGGACCGCGAGCCGGTCCGGGAAGTACCGCTTGACCAGGGGCGGGATGACGATGTTGCCCATGCCCATGCCCATCAGCGCGACCGCGGAGAAGATCAGCAGGTCGCCGGTGCCGGACAGGAAGGCGCGCACGCCCATGCCCAGTCCCGCCAGCAGCATGGCCAGCAGGGCGGTGCGCTCGAGGCCGTAGCGGCGGGCGACGAGGGGCGCGATCAGGCCCGACAGCGCGAACATCGCGGTGGGCAGCATGCCGAACACGCCGATCGCGGCGGTGCCGTAGCCGATGTCGGCGCCGATGCGCTCGGCCAGCGGACTGAACGAGGTGACCGCGACCCGCAGGGTGAGCGCCGAGACCACGATCGCCGCCAGTACCAGGAGCCGTCCCTCGACCAGGGCGCGGACGCGACGCTGCGGTGCGTCATGGCCGGTGGGGGCGGGGGTTCTGGTCTCGGGAAGCGTCGCAGTCACCACGAAATCATAGGATGACCCGATGACGGGTGCAATAGGTTTGTGATCAGCGGTACCCTGTCCTTCGTGCAACCCGTCCGGCGGAACAGCCTCATCGCCCAGGTCACCGAAGCGCTGCGTGCCGAGATCCGTTCCGGCCGTTGGCCGATCGGTCATCGCATCCCCACCGAACCGGAGCTCACCGAGCTCACCGGGACCGGGCGCAACACCGTGCGCGAAGCGGTCCAGGCCCTCGTCCACGCCGGCATGCTCGAACGCCGCCAGGGTTCGGGCACCTATGTGATCGCCACCTCCGAGGTCGGCGGCACCCTGGCCAAGTACTTCGCCGACGCCCACGAGCGCGACATCCTCGAGCTGCGCGAGGCACTGGACACCACCGCCGCCGGCCTGGCCGCGCGCCGCCGCGACGAGACCGACATCGCCACGCTGCGCCGCCTGCTCGCCGAACGGAACTCCCGCGACTGGTCCGCGCCGGACCCGCTGGCCATCGCCGCCGACGTCGAACTGCATCGCGCGATCGTGGTCGCCAGCCACAACGCGGTATACCTGGAGTTCTACGATTCGCTGCTGCCCGCGATCGAACAGGCCATCCACACCCGCGCCACCCGCTCCGACGACGCCTACGACACCGAACACGACGAACTCGTGCAGGCCGTCATCGACGGCGACGCGGAACGGGCGATGCAGGCGACCCGCTGCTTCCTCGGTTCGCTGCTGGCCGACTACCCCGAGCGCGGCTGAGGCGACTGTGTCACGCAGGTAACGCGCGTCGATCGATCCGGAAATATCTGCGGTGAGCCTGAATTGCCACCGACGTCACCTGAGGCCACCACGGCGCAACACGCGGCTCCTACCGTTCTATCTCGACCACCACGATCGAGAGGAACGCCGATGACCGCAGTCGCCGCCACCGGCCACGAGGACGCGCAGACGTTCGAGTACCAGCGCAGAGGCCGCTGGCTGAACCACTGGGAACCCGACAACCCGGCCTTCTGGGAGGCCGGCGGCAAGCAGACCGCGCGCAAGAACCTGTACTTCTCGGTCTTCGCCGAGAACCTCGGTTTCAGCATCTGGGTCATCTGGGGCAGCATCGTCACCGCGATGGGCTCGGCCGGTTTCGACTTCCTCGCCGGCCTCGGCAAGGGCAACCCCACCGCGGTGAGCAACGCGCTGCTGCTGACCTCCATTCCGACCCTGGTCGGCGCGGCCCTGCGCATCCCCTACACCTTCGCCGTGCCCCGCTTCGGCGGCCGCGCGTTCACCGCCTTCAGCGCGGCGATGCTGCTGCTGCCCACCCTGGGCATCATCTACTTCGTCAACCAGCCCGGCACCCCGATGTGGGTGTTCCTCGTCCTCGCCTCGCTCGCGGGTGTCGGCGGCGGCAACTTCTCCTCCTCGATGGCCAACATCTCGTTCTTCTTCCCCGAGGGCAAGAAGGGCGCGGCGCTCGGCCTCAACGCCGCGGGCGGCAACCTGGGCGTCGCCCAGACCCAGCTGATCGTGCCGCTGCTGATCACCTTCGGCACCCACCTCACGGCCAAGGACCCCGGCGGCTTCCGCTTCGGCATCACCCTCGCCGTGCTGTTCTGGCTGCCGTTCATCCTGGTCGCGACCCTGGGCGCGCTCTACTTCATGGACTCCGTCGCCGAGGCCAAGTCCGACGGCCGCTCCTACAAGCTGGCGCTGACCAACCGCCACACCTGGATCATGGCCTTCCTCTACATCGGCACCTTCGGCTCGTTCATCGGCTTCTCCTTCGCCTTCCCCACCCTGATCAAGGCCACCTTCCCCGACCTGGCCAAGATCAGCTGGATCACCACCCTGGGCAACCTGGCCTTCCTCGGCGCCCTGGTCGGCTCCTTCAGCCGCCCGTTCGGCGGCTGGGTCGCCGACAAGCTCGGCGGCGGCGCGAAGATCACCGTCTACGTCTTCGGCGGCATGTCGGTGGCGGTCGCGTTCATCGTGCTCGCCGTGGAACTGAAGAGCTTCCCGCTCTACCTGGCCGCCTTCCTCGTCCTGTTCGTCCTGGCGGGCATCGGCAACGGCTCCACCTACCGCATGATCCCCGCGATCTTCAGCGCCACCGCCAAGAAGTACGCCTCCGAACACGGCCTCGACGCCGCCGACGCCGCCATCTCGGCCAAGCGCCAGGCCGGCGCCGCGATCGGCGTCATCGGCGCCGTCGGCGCGGCGGGCGGCTTCGTGGTCCAGCAGGCCCTGCGACTGTCCAACGTCCACCTGCACACCATGGCCCCCGCCTTCTGGGCCTACGCCGCGGTCTTCCTCGCGATGGCCGGCGTCACCTGGTGGTGCTACCTGCGCACCTCCTTCGCCACCGACCGCGCCCCGTCCCTGGCCTACGCCAGCGTCTGACCGACCCGCGAAGGCGCGCCCCCGCACACCGCCGGGGCGCGCCTTCGTCGTCCGTCAGGGCCTCGTGTCACGGCCGAGCACGGTCGTCACAGTGCCAGCCGGACCATGTCCGCGGTGCGGGCGAGGCCCGGGAAGGCCTCCGGGGTGGAGCGCGGGTGCAGGGCGTGGACGGCCAGGCGGAACATCAACGCGCGCAACAGCATCTGTGGCCAGTCCGGGAGGGAGGACCAGCGGTCGAGGAGGCCGTCGTCGGCGCCGCCCCAGGCCAGCGCGTCGACGACGATGACACCGGCGGCCCAGGCGGCGGGGCGCCAGTAGGGGGTGATGTCGGTCAGGCCGGGGGTGGCGGCGCCCGCGAAGAGGACGGTGCCGAAGAGGTCGCCGTGGACGAGCTGGTCGGGCTGGTGGACCGGTTTGCGCAGGGTGGCGAGCTGGCCGATGAGTTCGAGGCTGCGCTGGGCGTCGGGGGTGGGGACCGAGGGGACGCCGCCCGCGCGGAGGCTGCGCAGCGGGACCGCCTCCCAGGCGCAGCGGTCGGCGGCCACGAAGACGTCGACGTCGACCCACGGCGGCACCGGGGGCTGGGAGAGGAAACGGGGGCGCTCGAGCTGGTCGGTCGCCTTGTGCAGGCGCAGCGAGACCGAGACGACCTCGTCGTGCCGGGGTTCGGGCGCGCCGTCGAGGTAGGTGTCGGCGCGCCAGCCGGAGACCACGTAGCGGCCGTCGGTGGCGCGCACGGGGCGCGCCACCCGGAGACCGTCGACGTCGAGGTGCTCGCGGACCTTGGCCGACCACGCGGCGCGCGCGTGATCGGCCACCGGCGAGAGCACCACGTCACCGAGCCGCCAGCCACCGTCCCAGTCCCCGAGGGACACGGGAGTCACTTCGCGCAGCCCGAACGTGGCGCGCACGTGCTCGGGAGGTTCTACAGAAGTCACGAACCGTACGTTAACCGGCCGATAACCCTGTTTCCGGCACGCCGCGCCGGGACAGGCGCGGCCGGCGCCGCGTTGTTTCGGCCTCGTGACCTCGGCGCAGAGGGGGACCGAACAGTGACGGGTGGGTCCGTCGGCGATCGCCGGAAACGATCGCCACCGGCCCTCGCCCGGTCAGTACACCGGCAGGCTCGGGTCCACCTGGTTGGCCCACGCGACCACGCCGCCCTGCAGGTGGGTGGCGTCGGCGAAGCCGGCGCGCTTGAGCGCGGCCAGCGCCTCGGCCGACCGGATGCCGGTCTTGCAGTGCAGCACGATCGGCTTGTTCTGCGGCAGCTCCGAGAGCGCCTCGCCGGAGAGGATGCGGTCCTTGGGGATCAGCGTCGCCCCGTCGATGTGCACGATGTCCCACTCGACCGGCTCGCGGACGTCGATCAGCTGCACCTTGTCGGCGTCGAGGAGGTCCTTGAGTTCGCGCGCGGTGATGGTCGACCCGGCCGCGGCCGCCATGCCCTCCTCCGAGACGACGCCGCAGAAGGCGTCGTAGTCGATCAGCTCGGTGATCGGCTGACGCTCGGGGTCGCGGCGCAGCTTGATGGTGCGGTAGTTCATGTCCAGTGCGTCGTAGACCATGAGCCTGCCGAGCAGCGTCTCGCCGATGCCGGTGATCAGCTTGATCGCCTCGGTCACCATGATCGAGCCGATGGAGGCGCACAGCACGCCGAGCACGCCGCCCTCGGCGCAGGACGGGACCATGCCCGGCGGCGGGGCCTCGGGGTAGAGGTCGCGGTAGTTGATGCCGCGGCCGTCGGGGGCGTCCTCCCAGAACACCGAGACCTGGCCCTCGAAGCGGTAGATCGAGCCCCACACGTACGGCTTGCCCGCCAGCACGGCGGCGTCGTTGACCAGGTAGCGGGTGGCGAAGTTGTCGGTGCCGTCGACGATCAGGTCGTACTCGGCGAACAGCTCGACGGCGTTGTCCGGCTCGAGGCGGATCTTGTGCAGCCGCACGTCGATGCCGGAGTTGATCTCCAGGATGGAGTCGCGGGCGCTGTCGGCCTTGGGGCGGCCGATGTCGGACTCGCCGTGGATGACCTGGCGCTGCAGGTTGGAGGCGTCGACCTCGTCGAACTCGACGATGCCGAGGGTGCCGACGCCCGCCGCCGCCAGGTAGAGCAGCGCGGGCGAACCGAGACCGCCCGCACCGATGACGAGGACCTTGGCGTTCTTGAGCCGCTTCTGCCCGTCGACGCCCAGATCCGGGATGATCAGGTGCCTGCTGTAGCGGGCGACCTCGTCCCTGGTCAGCTCCGCGGCCGGTTCGACCAGCGGCGGTAGGGATCGGGTTGATGACACGTCGATGACTCCTCGTATCGAATGGGCCGGTACCCGAGGACAACGCGGGCGGGCGGGTTGTTCTTCCCCGCTATGGTCCCGCATGGATCACATGCTCAGCCGCGCGGGTACGGCCACGGGTTGAAGCGGCAGCTCTTGCCGTCGGCGGGCACAACGCCGTCGGGGTCGAGGGCGGCGATGTCGTTGTTGCGGGTGCCGAAGGTCTGCTGCATCATCACCGGCGCCAGGCCGCCCTCGTTCTCGCACGGCTGGTGCGCGTGATAGCCGATGGCGTGCCCGACCTCGTGGTTGATCTGGTACTGGCGGTAGGAGCCGATGTCGCCGTCGAAGGCGGTCGCGCCGCGGACCCAGCGGACCTCCGAGAGCACCACCCGGTCCAGCCCGGCGTTGTAGCAGGAGGAGTCGATGGGGATCTCGAATCCACAGGTGGCGCGGGTGGTGTCGCGGGAGGTCAGCGAGAGGCGGAAGTCCGGCTCTCCCGCGTCGACCCGGCGGAACGCGAAGCGCTGGTCGTGCACCCAGCTCTTGGGGTTGGCCAGGGTGGACTCGACCATCGTCGCCACGGCCTGGTCGCCGCCGAACCCCGTGGTGTCCATGCCGTCCTCGATCTCGACGGTGTAGGTGAAGACCCGCTCGGTGCCCTTGCCGACCTGCGGGGTGCCGCCGGGCACGATGCGCCAGGTGCCCGCGCCGGTGGTGGCGTAGGGGCCGCCCTCGGGCAGGGCGCCGCTGGGCAGGTTGGCGGGGAACTTCCCGTCGCCGGGCGGGGCGCCGATGACGCCCGAGGTCGGGGCGCCGGGGCTGAGCGCGCCGAAACCCGGGTCGCGCGTAGCGGTCTCGCCGGTGGTGCGGGCGGCGTCCACGCCGACGACCACGGTGATGGCCACCAGGACCGGCAGCGCGTAGGCCCGCCAGCCGTAGGTGGAGACGAACCGGCCGAGCAGGCTCTGCTTCTTGGTCTCGCGCTGGCGCGGGGCACGACTACGGCCCTCGTCCGCGGCCAGCGGGTCCCAGCGGGCGCGCAACGGCTGCCGGGAGCGGTCGGCCGGCGAGTACAGGCCGAGCGGGTCGTAGATCTCGACTTCCCGCCCCTGCGATTCCGTCACGGACGCGGCGGCAGGGTCCCGGGGATCGGCGTCGCTCGGGTCTGCGCCGGATGGTCGTTCCGGTCGGTCGATCACCCCACCAGATTCTCACAGCGGGGCCGGGCGGTGGGCGGCGGCCGGGGCCGATCTGGGCGGTTACGGCGCGAAACCTACAGTGGGCTGGTACTACATTGAGGAAAGGCGAATCGATAAGGGCACGGACCCCAGGTATCGTCTGGGGAATCACAGTGCCGGGCCGAGCGCACCGGCGAACGACAAGAAAGCCGAGATGACTGACCTCGTGGACCGCAGGACGTCCCGCCGATCGGCACCGGACACCCCGGCACCGGCCAAGCGCGGCACCCGGCTACCGCGCGACGCGCGGCGGCAGCAACTGCTCCACGCGGCCAGCGAAGTGTTCGTCCAGCGCGGGTACCACGCCGCGGGCATGGACGAGATCTCCCAGGTCGCGGGCGTGAGCAAGCCGGTGCTGTACCAGCACTTCGCCAGCAAGCTCGAGCTGTACCTCGCCGTGCTGCAGAACTATGTCGACATCCTGGTGTCGAGCGTGCGCCAGGCGCTGCGCTCCACCACCGACAACCGCCAGCGCGTCCGCGCCGCCGTCGCCGCCTACTTCGACTTCGTCGACAACGAGATGCAGGGCTTCCGCCTGGTCTTCGAGTCCGACCTCACCAGCGAGCCGCAGGTGCAGCGGCGGGTCGAGCAGGCCACCGAGGCCTGCGTGGACGCCGTCTTCGACCTCGTCGCCCACGACTCCGGCCTCGACCCCTACCGCGCCCGCATCCTGGCCGTCGGCCTGGTCGGCGCCAGCCAGTTCACCGCCCGGTACTGGCTCGAGGCCGACCGCCCGATCCCCAAGGACGAAGCCGTCGACACCACGGTCGCCCTGGCCTGGGGCGGTCTGTCCCACGTGCCGCTGCACCCCATCGGCTGACCGTATCGGCTACTCCGCGCGCGGAGCGACCGTCGCGGCCCCGTGCCCCACGGACCGTCGTCGGCACTGTGCCTCACGGACCGTCATCGGCACTGTGCCTCACGGACCGTCATCGGCACGGTGCCTCACGGACCGTCATCGGGCACATCGCCCCCGGCCCTCCGTCTCCTACGGCATCTCGAAGACCGCCGTCGCCCACACCGAGGACCCTCGACAACCGCACCATCGATCACCTTCCGCCGGAACGCAACCCCGCACCGGCCGACCCCGAGGAGGCCGGCGAGCGAAGCGAGCGTCGCGGCCGCCCCGACGAAGAAGACCCCGACCCGATGCGGCGCAGCCGCGGGGGTCGGGGTCTTCTTCGTCGGGGCCCGAAGGGCCGCGACTCGAGCGCGCCAGCGCTCCAACTACACAGCGGCGAAGCCCACGCGCCCGCCGGTCTGCGCGCCGATCTCGACGTAGGCGACCTTGGCGGACTGGATCAGGAACTTCCGGCCCTTCTCGTCGGTCAGCGCGACGACACCGGACTGGCCGCTGAGCGCGTCGGAGACGAGGGCCTCGACCTCCTCGGGGGTCTGCGCGCTGTTGATGACGAGCTCACGCGGGCTATCCGAGATACCGATCTTGACCTCCACGGCCAACCTCCGAACGTAAGAAGAGTCCTTCTGCTGTCGGTCCCAGGCTAGTGCAGGGCGGGCACGGCCGTGACACGCCCGCCTGCGCTGTGAGCGAACGGCCGGGCGGCTGTTCGGGGCGCTGTCGGGCGGTTCAGGCGGCCGGTTCGATCAGCTGGATCTCGAGTTCGATCTTCACCGCGTCGGAGAGCAGTCCCGGCAGCGGGCCGCCGACGCCGAAGTCGGTGCGCTTGATCTCGCCGGTGGCCGAGAAGCCCGCGTGGCGGCTGCCGTCGGGCAGGTCGTTGAGTCCGCCCCATTCGACGTCGAGGGTGACCGGGCGGGTGACGTCGCCGAGGGTGGCCTCGCCGGCGACGGTGAAGGTCTCGGCGACGCGGACCGGCCCGTTCGCGCGGAAGGTGAGGGTGGGGCGGTGGGCGACGTCGAGGAAGTCGGCGGCGCGGATGTGGTTGTCGCGGTCGGGGTTTCCGGTGTCGAAGGTGTTCAGGTCGATGGTGGCGCCGATGGTGGCCGCGCCGGTCTCGTCGACGGTGAATTCGGTGTCGAATCCGGTGAAGCCGCCGCGGACCTTGGCGATGCCGAGGTGGCGGATGGTGAAGGAGACCGAGGAGTGGGCGGTGTCGAGGGCCCAGGCGCCGGGGGCGAGGGCGGTGGTGGTGGTTTCGGAAGTCGTCATGGTTCCCAGCCTGACCGGACCGCGGTCCGTTAACCACACCGCCGTTATCCTGGACCTGACAGGGCGTGGCTATCGGGCCGCCCCGCTGCCACGATCGAACGATATGACCCACCGCAGCTGCTTCGCCGAGTTCCTCGTCGCGCGCCGGGCCGAGCTGAGCCCGGCCGATGTCGGCCTGCCCGGCGGCGGACGCCGCCGCACCCCCGGCCTGCGCCGCGAGGAGGTCGCCGTCCGCGCGGGCATGAGCGCGGACTATCTGGCCCGCCTCGAGCAGGGCCGCGACACGAATCCGTCGATGGCGGTGGTCGAGGCGCTGGCCGCGGCGCTGCTGCTCAACGACGCCGAGCGCAGCCGGTTCGCCTGGCTCGCGCTGTCCGGCGGCGTCGAATCCCGGTGCCCGGAGAACGGATTCGATCCCGACTCGCTGCGGGTCGACCCCGGGGTGAGCGCCGTGCTCGACGCGCTGGGCGCGGCTCCGGCGTTCGTCCTCGGGCCGCGTCTCGAGATCCTGGCGCACAACGCGAGCTGGGCCGAGCTCGCCGACGGGCTCGGCCTGCTCGACGACGAGCCGAATCTGGCCCGCTACGTGTTCCTCGATCCCCGGGCGCGCGCCGTCTTTCCGGCGTGGGCGGAGGTGGCCGAGCAGCTGACGGCCCAGCTCGGGCTGGCGCTGCTGGCCCGGCCGTTCGATCAGCGGCTGCGCGAGCTGATCGCGGTGCTGCGGAAGGTGCCCGATTTCGAGACGCGCTGGCAGCCGCACCGGCTCGCCGCCGACACCGCGCACGGCCTGCGCCTCGAGCATCCCGACCGGGGGACGCTGTCGTTCACCGTGCAGACGCTGGAGGCCGCCCGCGACCAGCGCGTGGTGGTGTGGCTGCCCGGCGCAGACGCGGCCCGCGCGCCCGAGCTGCGGTTGCTGCGCGGGCGCGCGGGCTGAGTGCCGGGGCTAGAGGCCGAGTTCGGCCATGCGGGCCGCGTGCGAGGTCTGCATGCGGTCGAAGAGCGCGGCGATGCCGTTGAGGTCGCCGGTGACCGCGAGGACCAGCTCGGCCAGCTCGTCGCGCTGGGCCATCACGTGCTGGGCCTGGGTGATCGCCTCGCCGAGCAGGCGGCGGCCCCACAGGGTCAGGCGGTCGCGGGCCGAGCGGCTGGCGGCGACGGCGTTGCGCACCTCCTCGACCACGAACTGCGAGTGCGAGGTCTCCCCCAGCACCTCGCGCACCACGTCGGCGACCTCGGCGGGCAGGGCGCCCGCGATCTCGGTGTAGAAGTCGGCGGCCAGGCCGTCGGCGACGTAGAACTTCACCATCGACTCGAGCCAGGTCGAGGGGTCGGTGGAGGCGTGGTAGGCGTCGAGGGCGGAGCGGTAGTGCTCCATCACCGATTCGGTCTCGACCCCGCGCGCGGTGAGCGCGGCGTCGAGGACCTCGTAGTGGCCGAGTTCGGCGGCGGCCATGCGCGCCACCGCGACCCGGCCGCGCAGGTCGGGGGCGAGCGCGGCCTCCTCGGCGAGCCGGTAGAAGGCGGAGATCTCACCGTAGGCGAGCACCGCGAACAGTTCGGTCACGCCGGGGTGGTCCACCGGCAGGGTCGTGGTGGTCGGTTCGGTCGCATCCGGCGCGGCAGAGGTCTGTGCTCCCATGGTTGCCGAGCTTAGCCCCGGCGCGGACTCAGCCGCGCTCGGCAAGGAACTTGTCCAGCAGCGGCCAGGTGGTCTCCCGGGCGGTGGGCCCGGCCAGGATGCCCAGGTGGCTGCCGGGCACCTCCTCGTAGGTCACCGAGGGCGATCCCGTCAGCGTGCGCAGGCCGGCCCGCACCATCGCGCGCGGCACGATGACGTCGGCGGTGCCGCCGATCAGCAGCACGGGCACGGTCACCTTCGACAGCTCGATGGTGTGCCCGGTGAGCTCGAGCCTGCCGCGGCCCAGGTCGTCGGCCAGGATGGCCCGGCCCCACAGCTGGCCGTAGAAGCGCCCCGGGTAGCCGGGCATGCGCGCCTGGAACCGGTCGATGGATTCCATGCGGGCCAGGGTGTCGGTCGCGGTGATGTTGGAGGCGATGAACCAGGGCCGCTTGACCTCGCGGTCGAGGGCGGTGAGCCGATAGCTGAGCCGGGTCACCGGCGCGGGGACGCCGCCGAGGGCGCGGATGGCCGAGGAGACGACGCGGCCGCCGGTCGGGCGGGCGACCGCGCGCAGCTGCGGGACCATCGGCAGCCTGCTGTAGTCGAGCGGCGGGCCGACGGCGGTGACCGAGCGGATCGGCAGTTCCTCGTTCGCGGCGGCGGTGAGCAGGGCGAACAGGCCGCCGATGGACCAGCCGATCAGGTCGACCGGGGCGCCGCCGCGGTCCTCGCTGACCCGGCGCACGGCCTCGGGCAGGATGTCGGCGACCCAGTCCTCGAAGCCCATCGCGCGGTCGGCGAAGCCGATGTCGCCGTAGTCGACGAGGTAGGGCGCGCGACCGGTGTCGACGAGGTGGCGGGCCAGGCTCTGGTCGGGGCGCAGGTCGAAGCACAGCGCGGGCGCGGCGAGCGGGGGCACCAGCAGGACCGCGCCGTCGGCCGCCGGATCGGCGCCGTCGTAGCGGCGGAGCAGGCGGTGCGGCTCGTCGAACAGCACGGTGGAGGGCGCGGGATCGACGGGTTCGATCCCGCCGCCGAAGGTCAGCGCCCAGGCGTTGCGGGCCGCGAGGGCGACGGTGTCGGTGATGCTCACGACAGAAATGTCTCACAGGCGGTACCGGCGGTACCAAGTGAGCTCGATTACACCGGCGTCGCCGGGCGCCCGGCGGCGATCGAATTGCGGTGCGCCACAGCGCCGTCACGCAGGCGCGCGGGCGCCGCGCCGGCCAATTGCCCGCCAATTGCCGGGCGTGTAATTCGGGCGCGGCACAATATCACGCTACAATAACCTCGGACAACGCTCATTTGCCGCCACGGTTGCCCCCGGTGACCGGCTCGGCGGCGCGAAGTCCACGGAAAATGTGCGCGCACTCGGATCCGCATCACCGACGCGCCGCGCCGCGACCCTCCCGAGCGGCCACGCGAAACGCCTGGCCCGGGCAGGTGGCCGGCGGTGGCCGCAGTGAACATCACAGGCGGATATGTGGTCGTCGCGGGCCGACCGGCCCGCCCCACCTCGTGCGTGCGAGATGCGATACGAGGAAAGGCGCGAACCCTGAGCAAGATCAGTGTCGAACAGGAACCCGGTGTCACCGACACCCTGCTGACGGCCGAACTGGACACCACCCATACCGCCCCCAGCTTCGCCGAACTCGGCGTGCGCGACGAAATCGTGCGGGCGCTGGGCGAGATCGGCATCGAACGCACCTTCGCGATCCAGGAACTCACCCTGCCGCTGGCGCTGGCCGGTGAGGACCTCATCGGCCAGGCCCGCACGGGCATGGGCAAGACCTTCGGCTTCGGCGTGCCGCTGCTGCACCGCGTCGCCACCGCCGGCTCGGGCACCACCCCGCTCGACGGCACCCCCCGCGCGCTGGTCATCGTGCCGACGCGTGAGCTCTGCATCCAGGTCACCAACGACCTGGAGAACGCCAGCAAGTACCTCACCAACCACAAGGGCGCGCTCAAGGTCGCGGCCATCTACGGCGGGCGCCCCTACGAGTCGCAGATCGAGGCCCTGCGGGACGGCGTCGACGTGGTCGTCGGCACGCCCGGCCGACTACTCGACCTGGCCAACCAGAACCACCTGATCCTCGGCAAGATCGGCGTGCTGGTGCTGGACGAGGCCGACGAGATGCTCGACCTCGGCTTCCTGCCCGACATCGAGCGCATCCTGAACATGGTGCCCGAGGCCCGCCAGACCATGCTGTTCTCGGCGACGATGCCCGGCCCGATCATCACCCTGGCCCGCACCTTCCTGACCCGCCCGACGCACATCCGCGCCGAGGAGGCCAGCGATTCCGCGGTGCACGATCGCACCGCCCAGTTCGTCTACCGCGCCCACGCCCTGGACAAGAGCGAGCTGGTCGCGCGCGTGCTGCAGGCCGAGAGCCGCGGCGCGACCATGATCTTCACCCGCACCAAGCGCACCGCGCAGAAGGTCGCCGACGACCTGGCCGAGCGCGGGTTCGCCGTCGGCGCGGTGCACGGCGACCTCGGCCAGATCGCCCGTGAGAAGGCGCTCACGAAGTTCCGCGAGGGCAAGATCGACGTGCTGGTCGCCACCGACGTCGCCGCCCGCGGTATCGACATCGACGACGTCACCCACGTCATCAACTACCAGTGCCCCGAGGACGAGAAGACCTACGTCCACCGCATCGGCCGCACCGGCCGCGCGGGCCGCACCGGCGTCGCCGTCACCCTGATCGACTGGGACGAGCTGCACCGCTGGGCGTCCATCGACAAGGCGCTCGGCCTCGGCATCCCCGAGCCGGTGGAGACCTACTCCCGCTCGCCGCACCTGTTCAGCGACCT
Source organism: Nocardia thailandica NBRC 100428 (assembly GCF_000308795.1). Lineage (GTDB taxonomy): Bacteria > Actinomycetota > Actinomycetes > Mycobacteriales > Mycobacteriaceae > Nocardia > Nocardia thailandica. The sequence continues at coordinate 57,276 of NZ_BAGK01000188.1, forward strand.
CGGCATCCCGGAGGGCGTCACCGGCACCGTCCGCAAGCCGCGCCCGGCCCGCGAGGAGGGCGACACGGTCGTCGAGCGCGCCGAGCGGCCCAAGAGCACCCGCAACCGTCGCCGCACCCGGGGCGGCCGCGCCACCGAGGCGGGCCAGGCGGGCACCCCGCAGACCGCCGAGGCCGCCGAGGCCGCCGAGGCCGCCGAGGCCACCACTGAAGGCGGCGCGGACGAGGGCGTCAAGCCCGCGCGCCGTCGCCGTCGCCGCCGCACCGGCGGCCAGGGCGACGCCGCGGGCGCCGAGACCACGCAGGCACCGGCGGAGTCCGCGCAGGGCGAGGCCGCCGTGGACGTCGTCCCGGCCGCCGAGTCGCAGGGCGACGCCGCCGCGCAGGCCGCGCAGGCCGACTCCGGTGACGCGCCCGCCGACAGGCCCGCCCGCCGCCGTCGCCGTCGTACCTCCGCCGAGGGCGCCGACACCGATTCCGCCGCAGCGGATTCCGCGCCCGCCGAGGGAGGCGACGCGGCCGCCGACAAGCCGGCCCGCCGCCGTCGCCGCAAGCCCGCCGCCGCGGAGTCCGACGCGCCCGCGACCGCCGATCCGGTGCCCGCGCGCGCCTGACGGATCGCGCCGCGGCGCGACCCGGTGACCACGGTCGCCGCCACTCCCCGACCGGAAGTGGCGGCGACCGTTTCGTTTCCCCGTGCGCGTCACGGCCTCGCACCGTTCGGTCGCGTGCCGTCGCCGCGCCGGGCCAACCCCCTCGGCCGCGCACGGCCACTTTCCCCTACACTCGGCCCCGTGCTCGCACCGGAGCGGCGGACGCGCGCCGATATCTTTGCCGCAGTGGCGATCGCCGTCGCCGTCGCGGTGGCGGCGATCGTGGTATGGGCCCGTGCCGATGTCACCGGGACCGAATCCGCGACGGCCGAGACGCCGGTCACCACGCCGGTGGCGGCCACGGCGCTGCCCTCGGCCCTGCGCGAACTGTGGAGCGCGGCCGACACGACGAGCAGGCGGGCTCTGGTCTCCGGCGGCGTGGTCGTCACCGGCGAGGACGGGACGGTGAGCGGGCGCGACCCGGTGACCGGCGAGCAGGTGTGGTGGTACCGCCGGGACATGCCGCTGTGCGCGCTGGAGTCGCAGTTCGGCATGGTCATCGCGGTGTACAGGGACCAGCGCGGGTGCAGCCAGGTCACCATGCTCGACGGCGACACCGGCGCCCGACGCGGCGCGCGGAGCAGCTACTCCGATCCCGAGATCACCCTGACCGGCGACGGCACCTACCTGCTGGCGCGCGGCGCCGAACGCCTGGAGCTGTGGCGCTCGGACCTGGTGCGCACCCTCGAGTACGGCTACGTCGACGCGCCGGTCAATCCGCGCACCCAGCCGCGCAAGGACTGCGAACTGCTCTCCGGCGCCTCGAGTTCGGCCCGCCTGGCGGTGCTCGAGCGCTGCCCGGACGACCCGTCCAACCGGCTGACGGTGCTCACCCCGGCCCCCAAGGACTCCACCGTCCCCGAGGAGCAGGGCTCCCACGTCCTGACCGAACCCGGCGCCGACTCCCCCGACGCGCGCGTGGTGGCGACCTCCGACACCAAGATCGCGGTCTACCTGCCGCCCGCCCCGGCCACCGCGACCGGCCCGGAGACCCCGCCCCGGCTGGCGATCTACGACGCGTCCGGCAACCCGGTCACCACCCACCGGCTGACCGCCCCGCTGACGAAGGACACCGCGACCACCCGCATCGCGGCGACCTACTACGTCTTCACCGGCGACGGCCTCATCGCCCTGAGCGCCGCCACCATGGACGTGCTGTGGAGCGTGTCCGGCGTGCTCGGCCCCCCGGCGTCCATGGCCGGTGACCTGCTCGTGCCCGTCCCCGACGGGGTGCTGGCCCTGGATCCGCAGACCGGCGCCACGGTCACCCGCATCCCGGTGACCCGCGGCGACTATCACGGCGGCCCCATCTCCACCGCCGTCGTCGGCACCACCGTGGTCGAGCGCCGCGGCGACCGCACCTACGCCCTGGGCTGAACGCCCGCGCCTGCCGGGCTGCCATGATGGCTCCCATGGCGGCTTCCGAAGAATCCCGGCTCGTCGTCCTGCGGCACGGCGAGACCGAATGGGCAAGGGCCCGCAGGCACACCAGCACCACCGACGTCCCCCTGACCCCGCACGGCGAGGCGCAGGCGAAGCAGGCGGGCGCCGTCGTGGCGGCGCTGGACCTGCGGAATCCCCTGGTGCTCACCAGCCCCCGCAGGCGCGCGGTCCACACCGCCGAGCTGGCGGGGTTGCCCGACCCGCGCGTCGACGACGACCTGGTGGAGTGGGACTACGGCGACTACGAGGGCACCACCACCGCCCAGATCCGCGAGACCGTCCCCGGCTGGACGGTGTGGACCGCGCCGGTGCCCGGCGGCGAGACGGCCGAACAGGTCCGGGTGCGCGCCGACCGGGTGCTCGGGACGGTCACGCCGCTGCTGGCGGACCGCGATGTGGTGCTGGTCGGGCACGGGCACTTCTCCCGGGTCCTCATCGCCCGCTGGGCCGAGTTCCCGGTCACCGAGGGCCGCCGGTTCGCGCTGTCCACCGCCGGGGTGAGCGTCCTCGGCTACGAGCACGACACGCGCACGATCCTGCACCACAACCTCACCACCCACCTCGATCCCGGAGGAGCCCGATGAGCCTCACCGTGCGTCGCGCCGTGCCCGCCGACGTGCCCGCGCTGGTCGACCTCGTCTACGACCTGGCCGAGTACGAGAAGGCCCGCGACGAGTGCACGCTGACCGCCGAGCAGCTCGACGCGGCGCTGTTCGGCGACCGGCCCGCGCTGTTCGCCCATGTCGCCGAGCTCGACGGCGTCGTGACCGGTTGCGCCATCTGGTTCCTCAACTTCTCCACCTGGGACGGCGTGCACGGTATCTACCTGGAGGACCTCTACGTGCGCCCCGCCGCGCGCGGGGCCGGGCTCGGGCGCGCGCTGCTGGCGGCGCTGGCGGCCGAGGCCGTCGAGCACGGGTACAGCAGGGTGGCGTGGTCGGTGCTCACCTGGAACACCCCGTCGATCGGCTTCTACGAGTCCCTCGGCGCCGACGCGCAGGACGAATGGGTCGGCTACCGCCTCTCCGGCGACGCGCTGGCCGCCCTGGCCGCGAAGGGCTGAGGGTGCGCATCGACCGGCCGCGGGAATGGCCCGCCACCCCGGACGAGGCGATCGCGCTGCAGGACCGGCTGCGGCCCGCGGTCCGCGCGGAGAACCCGGCGCCGCCGCGGTTCGCGACGGTCGCCGGGATCGACTCGGCCTACGCCGCCGACGGCACCGTCGCCACCGCCGCGGTCGTCCTCGACACCGCCACCCTGGACACCGTGGAAACGGCGGTGGCGCACGGGGTCTCGACGTTCCCCTACGTCCCCGGCCTGCTCGCCTTCCGTGAGCTGCCCGCGACGGTCGCGGCCCTGGAGCAGCTCGCCGTCACCCCCGACCTGCTGGTGTGCGACGCGCAGGGGCTGGCGCACCCGCGCCGGTTCGGGCTGGCCTGCCACGTCGGGCTGCTCGCCGGCCTGCCGACGATCGGCGTCGCCAAATCGGTGTGGGGCGACTACGCCGAGCCCGGCCCGCGGCGCGGTGACGCCACCCCGGTGACCATCGACGGCGAGGTCGTGGGGCGCGCGCTGCGCACCCGCGACGCGGTGAAGCCGCTGTTCGTCTCGGTGGGCCATCTCATCGACCTCGACACCGCGTGCGCGCAGGTGCTGGCGCTGACGCGGGGATTCCGCCAGCCCGAGACCACCCGCCGCGCCGATCACCTGTGCAGGGAGGCGCTGAAGGCCGCCGGTCAGTCGGCGGGCAGCTCGCCGTAGTCGCGCGCCATCCAGCGGTTGGACGGCGGCGCGAACAGCGTCGCCAGGGTGGCGATCACGACGACACCGAGCAGCACGCCGTAGAGCGGCTGGTGCGAATCGGTGAGCAGCGACCAGGCGACCGGGAGCAGCAGCAGGTTGGCGATGGCCGCGATGGCCCGGCCCCAGCGTTTGCCCAGCAGCAGCGAGACGCCCGCCGCCAGGACGCCGCCGCCGATGGCGCCGAACCAGATCGCGTTGCCGACGCCGCTCACGATCGACTGGTCCTCGCCGAGGGCGGCCCGCACCACGTTCACGATCGCCGCGACGACGCCGGTCACGCCCTCCAGCGTGACCAGCACGCCCGCCGCGCGCACGGTCGCCGGGACACCGGCCTCGGTCTCGTCTCGCTCTGCCACGCGGCCCAGCGTACGACGCGGCGGGCAGTGGCCCCGCGCACAGCCACTACCCTCGATGGTGTGCGCACGCTGCTCATCGTCAACCCGAATGCCACCTCGACCACCCCGGCGACCAGGGACCTGCTGGCCCACGCCCTGGAGAGCCGCACGCAGCTGACCGTTGCGCACACCCAGCACCGCGGCCACGCCGCCGAGCTGGCCCAGTGGGCCTCCACCCAGCAGATGGACCTGATCGTCGTGCACGGGGGCGACGGGACGGTCAACGAGACCATCAACGGTTTCCTGCCGCTGCCCCAGGTCGGCGACGAGGAGGTGTGGCGCCCGCGCCTCGGCATCATCCCCGGCGGTTCGGCCAACGTCTTCGCCCGCGCGCTCGGCCTGTCCCCCGATCCGGTCACCGCGACCAACCAGCTCATCGACCTGCTCGCCCGCGACGCCGACCGCCGGATCGGGCTCGGCCTGGCCGACGACCGCTGGTTCACCTTCAGCGCGGGCGTCGGCCTCGACGCCGACGTGTGCGAATCGATCGACGCCGCGCGCGCCAAGGGACACAAAGCCACCCCGGCCCGCTATCTGCGCACCACCGTGAGCCGGTTCCTGCACGCGAAGGGCAATGCGCCGACGGTCACCGTCGAGGTCCCCGGGCATGATCCGGTGGACGAGGTTCATTACGCCTTCGTCACGAATTCGAGCCCGTGGACCTATCTCGAGGACCGCCCGATTCGCACGAATCCGGGAACGTCCTTCGAAACCGGGCTCGGCGTGTTCGCCATGCGGTCCATGGGACTGATCGACACCCTGCTCGTCGCCCGACAGTTGCTGTCGACCTCGGGAAACCCGAAGTCGGACGCCCTCTTTCGGGTCGACGACGCGCCGTCGGTCCGGATCGAGACGCCGGAGCCGATCGGCCTGCAAATCGATGGCGACTTCCTCGGTAAACGCAACATGGTGCATTTCACATCCGTGCCCGAGGTACTGGATGTGGTCGCCCCCAAGCCTTCCTAGCGGGGAAACGCCGCGAAAAATCTCCCGGTTGCGCTGCAAAAACCCGCGGGTGCGAGTACAAAGGACCGGGCAGGTCCCCCATGCAGGGGCCTTCACAGCGTGAGCTTCCCCACGGTGCACTGGATACCTATTGACATCTACGGTGTTCGTGAAAGCATTCACAAGCAACCGTGCGGAAACATTCGAGTCGCACAAGTGAACGATCCACCAACCAGCGGTGCCCTTTGGGGTGCCCATGCAAAGGAGCAGAGGAATGGACTGGCGCCACAAGGCCATCTGTCGCGACGAGGACCCCGAGCTGTTCTTCCCGGTGGGTAACAGTGGTCCTGCGCTCGCGCAGATTGCCGATGCCAAGCTGGTCTGCGCCCGCTGCCCCGTCACCGCCGATTGCCTGTCGTGGGCCCTGAAGTCGGGACAGGATGCCGGCGTGTGGGGTGGCATGAGCGAAGACGAGCGTCGCGCGCTCAAGCGTCGCAACGCGCGCACCCGTACGCGCACCGTCGTCTGACCCGGACGACAACGGCGTTGCCGGGCCATCACAGCCCGGCCCGGTAACGCAGGTAGAAAGCCCGGCACCGCGAAGGTGCCGGGCTGTTTTGTTTGGGCGCTGGTGCGCCCTGGTCGCGGCCCCTTCTGTCCCGCCGAAGCGCGGGGGTTTTCGTGCGACTTCGCTGCTACGAAAACCCCCGCGCTTCGGCGGGACGGCCGCGACGCCCGCTGCGCGGGCGGGCCTCCTCGAGGTCGGCCCACGACTCACGGGAGGGCAGCTCACACGCGGGACGACCCACGGGAGGCCGGCCCACACCCGAGGCGACCCACGGGAGGCCGACCCACACCCGAGGCGACCCACGGGAGGCCAGCCCACACCCGGGGCGAGCCACGAGGCTCGGACCACGCCGGGGTCCGGCCCGCGGTAGTGCGGGCCGAGCGGTGCGGCCCACGTGGAGCATGGACCTCGCGCGACTTGACGGAATCGGTTGTGGCCCTTGGGGATCTATCAGCGTCCGCCGCGGCGGCCGAGGGGGACCCGGAGGACGGCGTCGGTGCCGATGTCGGCGCCGGGGTGCAGGCCGATGGAGCCGCCCAGTTCCGAGGTCACGAGGGTGCGGACGATCTGCAGGCCGAGGCGGTCGGAGCTCTCCAGGCGGAAGCCGGGCGGGAGGCCGCGGCCGTCGTCGCTGATGATCACGTCCAGCCAGCGGGCCGAGCGCTCCGAGCGGATCGTGACGGTCCCCTCCTGGCCCGCGTCGAAGGCGTGCTCGATGGCGTTCTGGACGAGCTCGGTCAGCACCATCACCAGCGGGGTGGCCCGCTCGGCGGAGAAGACGCCGAGCGAGCCCGCGCGGCGCACGGTGATCCGGGCGGTGTGCACGGTCGCCACGTCGGCCATGATCGGCAGCAGCCGGTCGACGACCTCGTCGAGGTCGACCTCTTCGTCCACCGACATCGACAGCATCTCGTGCACCGAGGCGATGGAGGTGACCCGGCGCACCGACTCGGTCAGCGCGACCTGCGCCTCGGGGTTCTCGGTGCGGCGGGCCTGCAGGCGCAGCAGCGCGGCGACGGTCTGCAGGTTGTTCTTCACCCGGTGGTGGATCTCGCGGATGGTGGCGTCCTTGCTCAGCAGCGCGCGGTCGCGCCGCTTGACCTCGGTGACGTCGCGCACCAGCACCGCCGGGCCGGCCAGCTCGCCGCCCGGCCGCAGGACCAGGGTGCGCAGCAGCACCGTCGCCCCGCGCGCCTCGACCTCCATCCGCCTGCCGGTGCGGCCCGCCAGCGCCGCCTGGATGTCGGCGACGACCTCCTGCGCGTCGAACGGGTCGGTGATCAGCGAGCGGGTCGTCACCGCCAGGTCCTGGCCGACCAGATCGGACTGCAACCCCATCCGGTGGTAGGCCGACTGGGCGTTGGGGCTGGCGTAGACCACGATGCCCGCGGTGTCCAGGCGGATGAAGCCGTCGCCCGCGCGCGGCGTCGAATGGGTCGCCGCGCGGTCCTCCGCGACCGGGAAGCTGCCGTCGGCGATCATCTGGGTCAGGTCGTCGGCGCAGGCCACGTACGCGGTCTCCAGGGTGCTGCGCACGCGCGTGCGCTGCAGGTCGGAGTCGCGGCTCAGCACGGCGATGACGTGTTCGCCACAGCGCACCGGGATGGCCTCGCGCACGGCGTGCACGGGACGCGGGTGATACACCCCGCCCACTTCCATCTCGGTGTCGGTGCGCACCACCGCGCCGGTGAGCAGGGTCTCGAAGACCTGCGGGAAGTCGGCGCGCGAGGCGGTGGAGCCCACCTTGTCCTCGTGGTGCACGGTGGGGGCGGTGGTCGGGCGGATCTGCGCCACGCACACCACGTCCGCGCCCTCGGACACCGGACCCGCGCCCACCCAGAGCAGCAGGTCGGCGAAGGACAGGTCGGCCAGTAACTGCCAGTCCCCCACCACCCGTTGCAGATGGTCCACGGCAAGGCCGGGCAGATCGGTGTGTTCGGCCAGCAGTTCGCTCAGAGTCGACACGAGAGGATTACCGCTTCGCTTCCTAGGCGATGGTGGCGATGAGGTCGCCTGCCTGTAGCACCTGGCCGGGCTGGACGTCGACCGAGGTGACATCGCCCTCGACCTCGGTGAGCACCGGGATCTCCATCTTCATCGACTCGAGCAGCACCAGCGTCTGGTCGACGACCACGTGCTCGCCCACCGCGACCTCGACAGCGAGCACGGTGGACACCATCTCCGCGCGCACCTCTTCAGCCATGACACCCCGTTCAGTAGTCGTTCGGCCACCGCGACGATGGATGGCCGTATCCGCCGAAAGTACAGCCAACCACACATGAAACAATGGCTCTCGACCAGATCGTCCTCCGCGGGTTCGCGGGGAGGACCCACAGAGAGGAGCTACCTATGGGTAAGCGTGGACGTAAGAAGCGCAGCCGCAAGGGGAACGCCGCCAACCACGGCAAGCGTCCCAACGCCTGAGCTGCCGGCCGCGCACGCGGCCACAGACGAGAACAGCACGTGCTCCCCGAGGGGACACGTGCTGTTCTTCGTCGCGGGGTCGATCAGGGCTGCGGTTCGCAGTCACCGGACTCGACGCGGGTGATCGTGATCGAGCGCCGGATCTCGAAGGTCAGCCGGTCGCGCAGGCCCTGCGGGGCGTGCTCGCCGCCGCACTTGCGGGCCAGCAGGCTCTTGATCTTCTCCTCGATACCGTAGGCCTCGATGCAGGGGCTGCAGTGGTCCATGTGCTCCTGCAGCCGCGCGCGGGTGGCCGCGTCGCATTCGCCGTCGAGCATGAGCCACACGTCGGCGAGGACGGCGGTGCAGTCCATCTCCATGTCGGGATCGCTCACGACGCCACCTCGCTGACGCTCGTCGCCGTCGTGCGCGACCGCGCGCTGCGCCCATGGTTCACTCGCTGGCGCTCGCTCACTTCGATACCTCCTGGCGTTCCCCACGGTCGAATCCCCGGTCGCGCGCCACGTCGGCGAGCAGGCCCTTCAGTTGCTTGCGGCCGCGGTGCAGCCGGGACATCACGGTACCGATCGGGGTGCCCATGATGTCGGCGATCTCCTTGTACGGGAAGCCTTCGACATCGGCGTAGTACACCGCCATCCGGAATTCCTCGGGCAGCTGCTGCAGCGCCGACTTGATCTCGTCGTCGGGCAGCGCGTCGAGGGCCTCGACCTCGGCCGAGCGCAGGCCCGTCGAGGAGTGCTCGGCGGTGGCGGCGAGCTGCCAGTCGGTGATCTCGTCGGTCGGGTACTGCGCGGGCTGGCGCTGCTTCTTGCGGTAGGAGTTGATGTAGGTGTTGGTCAGGATGCGGTACAGCCAGGCCCGCAGGTTGGTGCCCTCCTTGAAGGACTTGAACCCCTGGAAGGCCTTGACGTAGGTCTCCTGCACCAGGTCCTCGGCGTCGGCCGGATTCCGGGTCATCCGCAGGGCCGCGCCGTAGAGCTGGTCGAGCAGCGGGAGCGCGTCGCGCTCGAACCGCGCCGCCAGTTCCGCCTCGTCCACGGTGGCCGCGTCCGCGCCGGTCTCCGCCTCGGCGGGCACCGCGTCGTCGTCGCTCGTCACACCAATCCCTTCGATCGCCGTAGCTCTCGAATCTACCGGCTCGTAGGGATGGATCGTCGGCGCACCCCGGTGCGGCGCCACCGCCCGGACCGGACGGTCTTCGAGCAGCACGGTCACTGCCAATCCTCCTGCCTGCGGCGCGCCTGGTGCGCGATCGTCGTGTCGTTGGATGCAACACGGCCGCCGGTAACGGTGTTCCCGGCGGCGAAATGCGGTTGCGGTGATGCTTAGGGTTGCGGACATGGCCGCCTCCACTCCCGCGATCAAGGCACTCACCACCGCGGGCATCGCCCATCGCGTGCACTCCTACGCCCACGACCCGCGCGCGGAGTCCTACGGCACCGAGGCGGTCGACGCGCTGGCCGGGACGCTCGGCGTCGCGGCGGGCCAGATCTTCAAGACCCTGGTGATCGAGCTGTCCACCGGCGCGCTCGCGGTCGCGGTCCTGCCGGTGCCCGCCAAACTGTCGCTCAAGGCCGCGGCGGCCGCCCTCGGCGCGCCGAAGGCCGCGATGGCCGACCGGGCGAAAGCCGAGCGCGCCACCGGCTATGTGCTGGGCGGTGTCTCGCCGCTCGGCCAGCGGAAGGCGCTGCCGACCGTCGTCGACGAATCGGCCCTGACCTGGGATCGGGTGCTGTGCAGCGGCGGCAGGCGGGGGCTGGAGATCGAGCTCGCCCCGGCCGATCTGGTGCGGGCGGCGGGCGCGGTCACCGCCGCGATCACCGCCTGAGCGACCGGCGCGGGCGACCCACACGGCGGCGGGTTCCGAATATCCTTGTGACGCAGGTTGTCATATGCCCGTTCGCGTGTTCGATGTCGAGGAGTGATCACCGTGCCCGAGTCCCCCCATCGCGTCCGCCGTGCCGTCGTCGCCGCTTTCGCGGCCGCCGCCCTGGTCACCGGCGGTGTCGCGGCCCAGGCGCCGTTCGCCGCCGCCGCACCGGAGTACCCGTTCGACGGGCCGGGCGCGGGTGGTGGCAAGTCCACCCCGCAGGACCGTCAGGCCGAGAAGGCCGAGAAGCTCGGCGGCGGCGTCGCCGAGGACGTGATCGATCTGGTCACCGGAATCGTCAAGTGCGGTATCAACATCGCCACCGACTCGGTGGGCTGCCCGATCTAGGTCACAGCAGTCCGAGCTGTCCCTCCGCCCCGGCCGCACCCGCGGCCGGGGCGAGCAGTTCGGGCCCGTTGTTGCGCACGTTGTTGACCAGCGTCGACACCGGGCGCGCGACGATCGACTCCACTTCCGCGGGCGAGGCGCCGGTGAGCAGGTCGGCCGGGGCCGGATGGTCGGGGTCCAGCCAGGCGTCCCAGTGTTCGCGCGGCATCGGCAGGGGCATGCGGTCGTGGATGCGCGCCAGGTCGCCGATGGCGTCGGTCGTCAGGATGGTGCACGACATCAGCGGCGGCGCGTCGGGGGTGTCGCGGTCGCGCCACACCGACCACAGCCCGGCCATGTACAGCCGCGAGCCGTCGGCGTGCGCCATGTAGAACGGCTGCTTGACCGCCTTGCCCTTGCCGGTCGGCGCCGGCTCGACCAACCACTCGTACCAGCCGTCCATCGGCACCAGGCAGCGCCTGCGGCGGGCCGAGTCGCGGAACGACGGCGCGCTCACCACCCGGTCGGCGCGGGCGTTGAACAGCGGCTTGCCCTTCGCGGGCACGCCCGGCTCGGCGGCCTTGGTCCAGGACGGGATCAGGCCCCAGCGCATTCGCCGGACCCGCAGGCGGGGATCGTCGTCGGGGTGTTCGTGGTCGTGGCGCTCGACCACGGTGAGCACCCGGGTGGTCGGGGCCACGTTGTAGTCGGCGTAATCGGCGTTGTCGGCGAACGCGGTCGCCGGCTCGTCACCGGTCTCGTCGACGGCGTCGAGGTCGGCCGCCAGGCGGCCGGGATTCGTGGTCGTCGCATATCGTCCGCACATGTCCCCATGCTGCCACCGGCGACCGACAACACCGGGACACCCGGCGCGACGCGGCCGCGAGTTTTACGCACCGGTAGTGTGCCGGGCCGCGTGATGGGGAAAGATGAACGGGTGAGCTTCTGGCCAGCGCCCCATGTCGAGGTCCCCGTCCACGCGACCGTCACCCTGCCCGGGTCGAAATCGATCACCAACCGCGCCCTCATCCTCGCGGCCCTCGCCGACGGTCCGTCGACACTCACCGGCGCGCTGCGCAGCCGCGACACCGACCTGATGATCCAGGCGCTGCGCAGCCTGGGCACCGAGATCACCGGCGAGGCGGAGACCCTCACCGTCACCCCCGCCACGCTGGGCGCGGGCGCGGTCGACTGCGGCCTGGCGGGCACCGTGATGCGCTTCCTGCCGCCGGTGGCCGCGCTGGCGGGCGGCGACGTCGCCTTCTTCGGTGACGAGCAGGCCCGCCACCGCCCGCTCTCGACCATCCTGAACGCGCTGCGTTCGCTCGGCGTCGACATCGACGGCGACGGCCTGCCCTTCGTCGTGCACGGCACCGGCGCGGTGCGCGGCGGCAAGGTCGTCATCGACGCCTCGGGGTCGTCGCAGTTCGTCTCGGGCCTGCTGCTGTCGGCGGCCCGGTTCACCGAGGGCATCGAGGTGCACCACGACGGCAAGGCGCTGCCGTCCATGCCGCACATCGAGATGACCGTGGAGATGCTGCGCCGCGCCGACGTCGCGGTCACCACCCCCGCCGACTCCCGGAAGGCGCAGACCTGGACCGTGGCGCCGGGCCCGATCCGGGCGGTGGACTGGGAGATCGAGCCCGACCTGTCCAACGCCACCCCGTTCCTGGCCGCCGCCGCGGTGACCGGGGGCGAGGTCAGCGTCCCGATGTGGCCGCGCGGCACCACCCAGCCCGGTGACGTGATCCGCGAGATCCTGGTCCGCATGGGCGCCGAGGCCCGCGTCTTCGACGGCGTGCTGACCGTGCGCGGCCCCGAGCGCCTGGCCGGTATCGACATCGACCTGCACGATGTCGGCGAGCTCACCCCGACCGTCGCCGCGCTGGCCGCGCTGGCCGACTCCCCCTCGTGGCTGCGGGGCATCGCGCACCTGCGCGGCCACGAGACCGACCGGCTCGCCGCGCTGTCCAACGAGATCAACCGGCTCGGCGGCGCCGTCACCGAGACCGAGGACGGTCTCGAGATCACCCCGGCCCCCCTGCACGCGGGCCGCTGGCACAGCTACGCCGACCACCGCATGGCCACCGCGGGCGCGATCATCGGCCTGCGTGTGCCCGGCGTCGAGATCGAGGACATCGGCACCACCGCCAAGACCCTGCCGAACTTCGTGACGCTGTGGGAGCGCATGCTCGCGCCGTCGGAAGAGGGAGCGGTGCGCTGAGCCGCCGGGGACGCGCCGCCGCCAGCTACGACGAATCCGATGTCCGGGTCCGCCCCGGCAAGGCGTCGCGTCCGCGGACCAAGACCCGTCCCCAGCACTCCGACGCCGAGGCGGCCATGGTGGTCTCGGTCGACCGCGGCCGCTGGGGGTGCGTCCTGGACGGGGACCCCGACCGGCGGGTCGTCGCGATGCGCGCCCGTGAGCTGGGCCGCACCCCGATCGTGGTGGGCGATCAGGTCGACGTGGTCGGCGACCTGTCCGGCAGGCCCGACACCCTGGCCCGCATCGTCCGGGTCGCCGAGCGGCGAACCGTGTTGCGCCGCACCGCCGACGACACCGACCCGTTCGAGCGGATCGTGGTCGGCAACGCCGAGCAGTTGTTCATCGTGGTCGCCCTCGCCGACCCGCCGCCGCGCACCGGTTTCGTGGAGCGGGCCATGGTGGCCGCCTACGCCGGTGGCCTGCAACCGATCCTGGTGCTGACCAAGCACGACCTGGCGGCGGAATCCGAATTCGCCACGGCCTTCGAGGATCTGGATTTGACGATCCTCTACGCCGGGATCGACGACCCGGTCGAGCCGGTGCTCGATCTGCTGAAGGACCGGCTCACCGCGCTGATCGGCCATTCCGGCGTCGGCAAGTCGACCCTGGTGAACCGGCTCGTCCCCGCCGCGGAGCGGGCGGTGGGCGAGGTCTCCGGCGTCGGCAAGGGCAAGCACACCTCCACGCAGTCGGTCGCGCTGCCGCTGCCCGAGGGCGGCTGGGTCATCGACACGCCCGGCGTGCGGTCCTTCGGCCTGGCGCACATCACGCCCGACGACGTCATCGCCGCGTTCACCGACCTGGCCGAGGCGATCGAGGACTGCCCGCGCGGCTGCACCCACCTGGGTCCGCCCGCCGATCCGGAATGCGCGCTGGACGAGCTGCCCGGCAAGGAACGCCGGGTCGCGGCGATCCGCCAGCTGCTGTCGGCGCTGAACTCCAACGAGACCTGGTAGCGGCTTCCCCGGCGGGTCGGAGGGCTCCTGACCCCGTCCCGCCAGACGGGGTCAGGAGCGCGTGGTCTAGAAGCCGAACGAGCCGGTTCCGGTCCCGCCGCCCGGGGTCTCGCCGCCGCCGGGAGTGCCACCGCCGTCGACGGATTCGACCTTGACCGAGCGGGCGGGCGAGACCGAACCCAACGCCCACGCGGTGGCGCCGTAGCGGGCGGTCAGCGTGCGGGTGCCCGCGGTCGACGGGGTCCAGCTCGCGCTCACCGCGCCCGCGGCGTCGACCGTGCCGGACCCGACGACCGTGCCGCCGTCGAGGAACTCCACCGTGTCGCCCGCGTGGGCGCCGGTGACCACGGCCGAGAGCGAGACGGCGGTGCCGACCTTCGCGGTCGCGGGCGCGGTCAGGGTGACGCCGGTGGTGTTGCGGGCCACCGTGATCGCCGGACCCTTGTCCTGGTACACGCCCTCGCCCAGCGAACCGCTGTAGTGCATGGAGGTGGGCAGCGCGGTGTCGCGGACGCAGTTGCCGACCTTGTACTGGACCTCGAACGTGCGCGACTTGGGCTCGATGTTGGGGTACACCGCGTACTTCGTCAGCCCCAGCTTCACCTTGATCCAGTCCGGCCCCGAGCTGTCGATGCTCACCGCGTCACCGGACATCTTGGTCGAACCGGCGACCGGGGTCAGGCAGGCGGGGTGCAGGTCCTTGATCTCCTGGATGATCTCGAAGGGGATCGCGGTGCGCTCGAATGTCGTTTGCACGGTGATCGTTTCGCCCTCGGTCGGGGTCACGTTCGAGATCGTCCTGGTGAACTTGCTGTTGCCGTCCGCCCAGGTGATCGAGCCCGGTGCCGCCGCCGCGTGTCCCGCGCCCGCGGCGACCGCGAATCCCGCGGCCACCGCCCACACCGCCAGCGAACCCACGGTCCGCCGCACTACCTTCTCCGCCATGTCCGACTCTCCACTTGCTCTGGCCGGCTGCCCCGGCCGGGCCACCGCCGGGAACGTCCGTGCGATGGTGGCGAGAGTCAAACATATTGTGACGGGTCACACGTCCAGAATCGAAAACTCTCTTGTTTCACTCATAGCTAGGCGGTAGCCCGGTGCAGGCGCGTGTAGTGCGCGGGCGGCATCATCGCCTGTAGGTCGCAGATCTCGCGGACGAACGCCGTGTTGCCGTCGACGTGCTCCAGGGTCGGCACGATGAGGACGTCGGCGTCGTTGTCCAGCACGAAGTCCAAGATGTCCGGCAGCAGCAACTCCGGACCGCAGAGCACCCCCACCACGACGTACCCGTGGGCCGCGGCGATCTCCCGCGCCGCGACTTCCACCTCTGCCCGGGTACGCCGGATGCGTAGCCGATCGATCGCTATCACCGCTGTCCTGACCATGCGAGCCTCCCGTAGATCGACCACACGTGTCGGGTTGCGTCCGGGTTGACCGGTTCGTCGCCCACAACGAGTTCACCATGTATTCGCTGCAGAGCACGCGGCTACACTGTTTCCAAAACGCTTGACCTCCACTTGGAAACAGCGGGAGCGGGTGCGCGTTGGATTCGATTGCGGCACGATTGCTCGACATGGAACCTAACCGGACGGGTACCACTCTGCGCAGGCTGCGCGAGGAACGGGCCCTGTCGCTGGGTGATGTGGCGAGCCTGTTGTTCTCGGCACGATCCTGGCTGTCCAACGTCGAGGCGGGCAGGCGCTGGCCCAAGGACCGCGGCTGGGCGGAGCGGGCCGATCTCGCCTTACGCGGGCGCGGGCAGCTGGTGGACGCGTGGGACGCCGACCAGCGCGACCGCGCCCGCCTCGCCGACACCGTGCGCATGCTCGAACAGGCGCGGCGCGAATCGGAGCAGCTGCTGGCCGAGCCCGACACCGCCGCCCTCGCCGAGATCGGGCAGCACGTCATCGACCTGGCCACCAACGCCCGCTTCGAGCCCTACGACCGAACCCTGCACAGCGCCTTGGCCTTACGGTCGGAGCTGATGCGCCGCATCAGGGCGGGCGCGCACACCCCCGCCACCACCCGCGACCTGCACGTCGCGCTCGGCCGGGTCTGCGGGGTGCTCGCCTACCTGACCCTCGATCTCGGCCAGGCCGACACCGCGCACGTGCACGCCGAGGCCGCCTTCCGCCTCGGCGACCGCGCCGACGACAACAGCCTGCGCGTGTGGGCCCGCGGCACCCAGGCCCTGGCGCACCGCTTCGTCCGCGACTTCACCGCCGCCCGGGACGCGGCCACCGATGGGCTCAACTACGTCGACGGCTCCACCGGCACCGGCGAGGCCCGGCTGCTGTGCGGGCTGGCCGCCTCGGTCGCCAACCTCGGCGACGAGCACCGTGCGCTGTCCCTGCTCGACGCGGCCGACCGTGCTCGCGACAACGCCGGGCCCGACGCCCTGCCCGGCCTGTTCACCTTCACCGCCGCCAAACAGATGTATTACCGCGGCTTCTCGCTCATGTGGGCCGAAGACCCCGCGCTGCTGTCGAATTCGATCGCGGCGTCGAAGCAGGCCATCGACGCGTGGCAGGCGCAGCGCTCACCCGGCGACGAAATGCTCAGCCAGATCTACCTTTCCACCGCGCACGCGCGGCTCGGCGATCTCGACAATTGCATCGCCGAGGTCGCCCCGGTGATGGAGACGCCGGTGACCGGCCATTTCTCCTGGGTCCGCAAACAGATCAATCAGCTCGACGTCCTGCTCGGCGAATACTTTCCCGATTCCCGGACCGCCGCCGACATGCGCGAGACCCTCCAGGCCTACGTGTACGCGCCCGCATGACCGGCGCGCACACGCGGGGAGTTCGTCCGCTGTTCGGAACGCGTTCGCTCCCTGCCGGATTCGCGCGGCGATTACGACGGGTACCGTCGAATACATGAAACCACCGGCGATCGGATATCTGCGCCGCGACATCTCCGGCGTGACACAGCCCTGGGACGAGACGCAGATCCGTTCGCTGGCCGAGAAACTCGGCTACCGGTTCACCAAGACGGTGGTCTTCTCCGAACGCACCACCGACCCGATCGGGCGGCTGCGCGAGGTGGTCGCCACGGTCGGCGCGGAAGCGGTGGTCGTGCCGAACCTGGCGCACCTGGGCGGGGTGCTGCCCGCCGGGCTGGCGGCCGACTGCGAGGTGGTCACCGTGTCGCCGGAGGTCACCCACGCCCGGCGGCTGCCCACCCTGCTCGGCTGACCCTCAGGACGCGGCGCTCGGCTCCGGGGCGCCGGTTCCGCCGCGGGCGTAGGTCTCGCGGTCGTCGACCGTCACCACCGCGGCCAGCCTGCTCAGCTCGACCGGGATCCGGCCGCCGAGATGCGCGGTGCTCGGGGTGAAGACACACACCGCGTTCAGCCGTGCGACCACCGAACACAATTGATCGATCGCGTCGCCGGTGCGTCCCTTGAGCACCACGGTTTTCGCGAGGTCGTAACCGAAGCGCGCGGCGAGACTGCGCAACTGCGTCTCGTCCCAGTGCTGTCGGATTCCCGAGACCTCCGATTGGATGAACCCCACAGCAACCGGTTTCACCGCGACCCTCCACAACTCGATGCCACATCATCTGACGCACATGAGATCAGGTCGCCGATATTTCTCGTTACGCTTTTCCGCGTAAATCAGGTAACGAATCGATACAGTACGCGCGTACTCGCAATCGCCCGGCAAACGTCGAGCTCAGCGCACCCGCAGCTCGCGTTCCCGGCGCACGCCGAGATCGAACCAGCGGTTGAAATGCCGGGCCACGTCCTGGGCGTCGGCGGCGCGCACGCGGAGATGTTCGCCGATCTGCTCGCGCAGATAGCGGCCGTCGCCGCAGAAGTCGTCCCACCACAGGGTGCGCGTCGCGCTCGGGCGGGCGTGCAGGCCGCCCAGATACAGCGCGGCGGTGCCGTTGCCGAGCATGGGCCGGTCCATCAGCCTGCGGTACTCCTCGCGCCGGGTCTCCTCCGTGGTCAGCACCCGTGGGTCGGGCCGGCGCGGGATCAGGTCCTGCAGTTGCAGATCCAGCGGCCTGCCCCGGCCGGGGCCGAGCCGCGGCAGGCGGGCGACCAGGCCGGGCGCCAGGCCCTCCAGGCTGCCCGGCAGGACCCGGATGTCGCCCGCCACGCCGTCGGTCACCGACTGGACCAGGATCACCGCCCCGCCGGGCTCGCGGGCGCCGATGATGCGCAGCTCGTCCGGGCTGCGCTTGGGCCGGTTGACGAAGGACCGGATCTCGATGCGCATGTCCGAGCGCGCCAGCCGCCCGACCGCGCCCTCGAACGCGGGGGTCGCCCCCCGCTCGGCATCTCGCCGGGTCTCCCCGAACAGCAGGTGCCGGGGCAGCACGTCGTCGAATTCCGTGCGCCACAGCGACGCGAAGTCGTCCGGGTGCCAAGTCCATTCATGCACAGCGAGTCCAGCGGGGTGAGGCGGGTACCGTTGGGCTGGCAGACTACCCAGCACCCGGGCGCACCGCGAGATACGTACCGTTAGGTCCAGTACGGGGATTGCACGATGGTGACTCCCTCGCACCCCTTCCGAACTGTCGGTTTGCGCTCGGGCCCGGGCGGGATCACGATCTGCCCCATGCGTCTTCGTGTACTGCACATCACTTTCGGCGTCCTGACCGCCGCCGTCGCCCTCGCGCCCGGCGCCGCCGCCGAGAGCCCCCGCTCCGCCATCGCCCGCGCCTATCTCGACGCCCTCGTCTCCCACGACGCCTCGGCCGTCCCCTTCGCCCCCGGCGCCACCCGCGTCGAGGCGGGCATCCAGACCGGCTACTCCGGCCCCCAGCTCGCCCACGACCTCGAGAACGGCCCCCAGTACCGCATCATCGACCGCATCCGCGACCTCGAGATCACCGAATCCGGCGACCTCGTCACCACCCACTACCTCCTGGACACCGGCTGGTCCGGCATCCCCCTCACCACCGTCGAGATCCACGAGACGTTCCGCATCCCCGACGGCACCATCCACGAGATCGTCGCCACCATCACCCCGAGGTGAACTCCCCCGGGGCCGGCCGCCTCAGGCCACCGGCCCCGGATGCGCGCCACCGAGCGCCATGAGTTCCGCGTAGGCCGCCCGGTCCGCGGTGAGACGTTCGGCGGCCGCGGCCAGCGTCGCCGGGGTGAAATCGGTGCTGCCGGCCGCGGCCTGGAGTTCGACCGCCTCGTCGGCCAGGGCGATGAGCAGGTCGCCCAGCTGGACGATCTGTCGCTCGACGGTATCGGAGCGACGGCCGCCGAGGTGGTCGGTCATTCCGGCGGCCATCGCGAGGCCCTGCAATCGCTGGATGGACTGCGGCAGGCCACGCGTGCCGTGCGGATCTATCCACCCCTGAGCGAGCAGCCTGCCGACCACGTCGCGCGCTTGGATGAGACGTGACCAGGGAGCGCGAAAAAGTGGCGCCGGCTGTTCGAGTTGCGCGTGCAGCGGGGAGCCCGGGTTCGGCGGCGCGACCGGAGCGACCGGCACCGGGCGAACCGGCGCCCAGGGGGCCGGGCGCGGCAGGAAAAACCAGGTGCCCGCGAGGATCCACAAGAGGATCAGCCAACCTGGCATCCACTGACCGCGCATCGCGGCATCCTCTCCGGTGAGTACCGGCTCAGCTGGTGGAGCCGAATCCGTAGCCTTCGAAGATGATCCGGCCGAATTCGGTGCCTTCGATCGGGGGGCGGGCGATGGCCTGGAAGCGGTAGTCCTCGTCGCGGTCCCAGTCGACGGGGAGCAGGCGCTGGGGGAAGCGGTAGTCGCAGCCGAGGGCGGCGGGCGAATCGACGCTGTTCTCGTAGCGGAACCAGTGTTCGATCACGGCGGCGACGGCGCGGCGGTTGCGGGTGAACAGGTAGCTGTCGGTGCCGTCCTCGAAGTGGTCGTCGAAGAACCAATGGTCCAGCGGGACACCGTCGATGGCGAAGGTGACCAGGAGCGGGTTGGGTAGCGGGTTGAAGGCGCGCCGAACGAGATAGACCCCCTTCTCCAGGCGGACGCACTGGATGTTGGGGGCGGGCGTCTCGCCGTCGGTGTGGTGGGCGCGAGGTCCGAGATTGAGCACGAATCCGACCGGCTTGGCCGCCAGACTGCTCCGCACCCACTCCGTGGTTTCGGCCCACCGCTTGTCCCCGGACATGTGTTCGAGCGCTTCAGGACCGTCGTCACCGGTCGGGGTAGCCATCCGTCCTGTCTACTCCGCTTCCCCGCCCCCTTCAGCCGATGCGACCCATCAGACCAGGAGGTGCCGCGACAGTCCTGGTCTCCTCGCCGGGGAACCGGACGAACAGGGCTCGAGGTGCATGATTCACGTCGTCGCCACGGCGCGGATCAGGAGGGATTCGTAGGTGGGGATGAAGACCTTGCGGCGGTAGCGGCGGGAGACGATCTCGTAGGGGCCCGCGGCGGTGAGGGCCTCGAGCAGGGCGGTGAGTTCGGAGTGGACGAGCTGGGCACCCAGGCAGAGGTGGCGGCCGCCGCCGAACCAGAGCTGGCGCGTCTCGGGCAGGTAGTCGCGGGAGACGCGGAAGTCGCCGGGGGCGTTGTTGATGGTCCAGGTGAGGATCTTGACGTGCTCGCCGGCGCGCAGGGTGCGGCCCGCGATCTCGACGTCGCCGGTGACCGAGCGGCCGACGAGGTAGGCGGGGCTGGTGACGCGCAGGGTCTCGCGCACGGCGTCGGGCAGCCGTTCCGGCGCGGCGAGCAGGGCGTGCTGCTCGCCGGTGTCGTGCAGCAGGGCGACCATGCGGGACATGGCGCTGGCCAGGGTGTCGGTGCCCGCGACGGCCATGAGGATGGCAAGCCCGCCCGCGTGCTCGACCGGCAGGCCCAGTTCGCGGCAGCGGCCGAGGGTCGTGTCGGGATCGGCCCGCGCGTAGGCGTCGGGCACGTTGACCGCGAGGCGGGCGGCGAGCTCGCGGGCGCGGGCGACGGCGGCCGGGTCGAGGGTGGTGGAGGCCATGGTGCCGAAGGCGAGGTTGACCAGTTCCTCGACGTGGTGGAACAACCGGAGGAACAGCGCGTCGGAGTCGGCGTCGGGATCGCCGCCGAGGGCCGCGGCGATGTCGGTGGGCCGCATCCCGACCAGGTCCGACACGCTGCGCCCGACCAGGATCCGGGCGCGGGCGGCGATGTCGACGGTCTCGCCCGCCGCGAGCCGGGCGGCCACGTCGTCGAGGTCGGGGCCGATGACCCGGCGGACCAGCGCGTCGGTGTGCGCGGCGGTGAACAGGTCGCGCACCCGGTTGCGCAGGTCGGTGTGCCCCGGGCCCTCGAACAGGTCCTCCACCCAGTCGCCGATGACCTGGGCCCACCAGTGCCCGGCGGCCCCCTCGGAGACGATGCTGAAGTGGGTGCTGTCGTTGTAGATCTGGCGCGCGACCAGCGGATCGGCCACGAACCAGCCGAGTTTGGGCACCCGCCGGATCGGCTTGGCGACACGCCCGAGCAGCAGCAAACCGGGCAGCCAGGGCTGGCCGGCGGCGAGTAGGGTTAATTCATGACGTCGGGCAGAACTCCACACCCCGATCGAATCTAGTCGACCCGAACCGCCCAGTGAAGGTGTGCGTCTAGGATCGCCGGGACGCACCGGTGGAGCACGGCGTGTCGAGGGCGATTTCCGGAAGTGAACACGATGGTGAGATCAACGATCGAGGCGGTCGGCGCCTATCTGCCGACAACGGAACTGACCACAACCGAGCTGCTGTCCCGCCTGTCGGTCGAGTCGCCGCTGGACCTCGAGAAGGTCAGCGGGGTGCGCGCGCGCCGGGTCCGCGGCGTGGACGCCGAAGGACGGGCGGAGGACTCGTTCACCATCGCCCTCGCCGCGGCGCGCGACGCGCTGCGCCACTCGCGCCACGCGCCCGAGGACCTCGACGTCGTCATCTCGTGCTCGATCACCCGCACCAGGGGCGCGGACTTCTGCCTCGAACCGTCGTTCGCGCTGATGCTCCGTAACGAGCTCGGTGCCACCGCGGCCCAGCACTTCGACGTCTCCAACGCCTGCGCGGGCATGCTGACCGGCGTGCTCGTGCTCGACCGGCTCATCCGTTCGGGCGCGGTGCGCCGGGGTCTCGTGGTGTCCGGGGAGTGCATCACGCCGATCTCCGACACCGCGGTCCGCGAGATCGCGCAGAAGTACGACCCGCAGTTCGCCTCGCTGACCGTCGGCGACGCGGGGGCGGCGGTGGTGCTCGAGGCCACCGGCGACGAGGGCCCCGGCCTCGACTACGTCGAGCTGAACACCAGCGCGGCGTTCGCGAAGCTGTGCCTCGGCATGCCCTCGGACCAAGGGCCCGGCGTCGCGCTCTACACCGACAACCGCGCGATGCACAACGAGTCGCGCTACCTGCTGTGGACGTCGCGGCAGCGCGAGTTCCTCGCGGCGCGCGGTTCCTCCTTCGCCGAGGAGGACTACGACTACATCATCCATCACCAGTTCAGCGGTCCCGCCGTCGAATTGATCGACAAGATCGCCGAGCGCGAGTTCGACGCGCTGATGCCGCCGCGCCTCGCGGTCCTGGACAAGTACGGCAACACGGCCTCGACGTCGCACTTCGTGGTGCTGCACGACGCCCTGCGCAGCGGGGCGATCCGGCCGGGGCACCGGGTGCTGCTCGTCCCCGCGGCCTCGGGCGTCGTCGCGGGCTTCCTGTCGGTGACGCTGGGCGAAGTGGGGGTGTGAGCGATGGGTGTGGTGATCTCTTCGGCGGCAACGGAATCCGGCGGGACGTCCTCGGTGGCCCAGGCCGCGGCGGCGGCGGTGACCGCGCTCGGCGGCGACACGGCGCACGTCGACGCCGTGATCAACGTCGGCGTGTACCGGGACTCCAACCTCGTGGAGCCGGCGATCTCGGCGCTGATCCAGCAGGCGGCGGGCATCGGCCTCGAATACCGGCCGGGCGACACCCCGTGCCTGTCGTTCGACCTGATGAACGGCGCGTGCGGCGTCGTCAACGCGCTCGGCGTCGCGGTCTCGCTGCTGGACGCGAACCCCGGCGGCCGGGTGGTGATCGTCTCCGGTGACGCCCACCCGTCGATGCGCGCCGACAGCGGGTTCGCCTTCGTGCCGGTCGGCGGCGCGCTCGTGCTGGAGAACGACCCGGCCGCCCCGGGTTTCGGCGCGGTGCGGGTGAGCGCGGGCGCGGGCGACGTGGCGGCGCAGGGGTACGTGCGGCTGCCGGAGATGGGGTCGAGCGGGCGATCGGCGGTCAGCGTCGAGCAGCGCGTGACCACGGCGGAGCTGGTGACCCACGCCGCGAGCGCGGCCCGTGACGCGCTGGACGCGGCCGGGCTGTCCCCCGCCGAGGTGGTCCTGGTGACCGGCAGACCCACCGCGGAGTTCCCGGGCGACCTGGCGGCGGCGCTGGGGATCAGCACCGTCGTCACCGACGAATTCGACGGCGACACCCACACCTCGGCGCTCACCGCCGCCTACACCGTCGCCCGCGACGCCGGGCTGACCGGGCGGCCGCTGCTGTTCGTCGCCGCCGACGCCGGGCCGACGGCCGCGGCGGTCGTCTACCGCGGCCGGGGAGTCGCGTGAGCCCCGCGACCCGGGTCGTCCCCCTGCTGGGGTGGGCGTTCCTGGCGCTCGGACTGATCCGGCCGTTCCGGAACCCGGCGTTGCGCGCGCTCTTCTGGATCGACGTGGCGCTCAGCGTCGTCGCGCACGCCGCGCAGATCCCGGCCGGGCGCCGCGCCGCCGCCGCGCACGGGATCCCGCCCGGGCGCGCGACGGCGCTGACGATGGTGTTCGGCGCCACCTGGTGGCGGACCCTGGGCGAGGGGTCGCGGTGACCGTCCTGGTGACCGGGGCGAGCGGGTTCGTCGGCGGGGCCGTCGTGCGGGCGCTGGCCGATCACGGCGTCGCGGTCCGGGCGATGGTGCGCGACACCTCCTCGGTCCGCTTCGACGAGCCCGGCGCCGACGTCCCCACGCGGGTCCCGGTCGAGGTGGTGGCCGCCGACCTGCGCGATCACGTGGCGGTCGCGCGGGCGGTGTTCGACACCACCGCCGTCGTCCACGCCGCCGCGCTGCTCGGCGAATCCGGCCGGGCCTCGGACTTCTTCGAGACGAACGTCGCGGGGACCGACACGCTGCTCCAGGAGGCCGAGGCCGCCGGGGTGCGCCGGTTCGTGTTCCTCGGCAGCCCCAGCGCGCTGATGGATCCGCGCGGCGGTGATCAGCTCGACATCGACGAGTCGGTGCCCTACCCCGCGACCTTCCTCAACAGCTACTGCGAGACCAAGGCCGTCGCCGAACAGCTCGTGCTCGCCGCGAACACCCCCTTCTTCACCACGTGCTCGCTGCGGCCCCGCGCGGTCTGGGGACCCGGCGACCGCGGCGGGCCGGTCCCGCAGATCCTGCTGAAGCTGCGCGGCGGCCGCCTGCCCGACCTGTCCGGCGGCAGACCGGTCACCGCCTCGCTGTGCTACATCGACCACCTCGTGCAGGCCGTGCGCGCCGCGCTGACGGCCGAGAACATCGGCGGCAGATCCTATTTCGTCGCCGACGCCGAGCCGGTCCCGGTGTGGCCGACCCTGGCGCGCGTCGCCGAGGAGTTCGGCCTCGCGCCGCCGAGCCGGGCGATCCCCGCCGGGGTGGTGACCGGCGCGCTGTCGGTGATCGAGACGATCCGGCGGCTGCCCGGGGTGGCCGAGCGCTGGACGCCCCCGCTGTCGCGCTACGCCGTCGCGCTGGTGACCCGGTCGGCGACCTACGACACCGGCGCCGCCCGCCGCGACCTGGGTTTCGACCCCCGCGTCTCGTTCGACGACGGGCTGCGCGCCTATCACCGCTGGGTCGACGACCAGGGCGGACTCGACGTGTTGCTGGAGGGCCTGTGACCGCGCTGTGGGTGGTCGTCCCGGCCTACGACGAGGAACAGGGCATCACCGCGACCCTGGAGGCGCTGACCGCGCAACGCGACACCGATTTCACCGTCGTGGTCGTCGACAACAACTCGACCGA
This sequence comes from Nocardia thailandica NBRC 100428, assembly GCF_000308795.1. Classification (GTDB taxonomy): domain Bacteria; phylum Actinomycetota; class Actinomycetes; order Mycobacteriales; family Mycobacteriaceae; genus Nocardia; species Nocardia thailandica. Next base: position 81,871 of record NZ_BAGK01000188.1, read on the forward strand.
CGGGACCGCCGAACTGGTGCGCGCCTACGCCGCCGCCCATCCGGTCCCGGCCGTCGAGGTGATCTCCGAGCCGCAGAAGGGCACCGGCGCCGCCGCCGACACCGGGATGCGCCACGCCATCGCCCGCGGCGCGACCCTGCTGGCCCGCACCGACGCCGACTGCCTGCCCGCCCCCGACTGGACCGCGCGGGTGCGCGCGGCGTTCGACTCCGGGCTGCGGCTGGTGAGCGGTCAGCTGATCCCGCGCACCGACGAGGGGGTGTCGTGGCTGGACCGCACGATCATCCGGGTCGCGCTGGAGGTGGCCTCGGCCTTCGGCAAGATCCGCCCGGGCAACCGGGACGAGCGGTACCTGGGCCCCTACGTGATGACCCCGGGGTGCAACATGGCCATCACCGCCGAGTTGTACCTGGCCGCAGGCGGTTTCCCGCGCACCGCCATCGAGGACCTGCACGAGGACCGCGCCCTCGTCAACGCGGTGCGCACCCTGACCACCGACTACGGCCTGCGACGGGACGTGCGGGTCTACGGTTCCAACCGCCGCGTCCGGGCCTGGGGCATCCGCAAGACCCTGGCCTGGTACGCCGACCACCGCTACCGGCCCGAGGTGGTCGACATCCGGTGAGTGCCGACTTCCTCGACCGCCTGGCCGGGCACGCCGCGCGCACCCCGGACGCGTCCGCGCTCGGCCGGGTCGGCGACCGCGCGCTGACCTACCGCGAGCTCGTCGACACCGTCGCCCGCGTCGCGGACAACCTGCGGGCGCGCGGATTCCGGCCCGGCGACCGGATGCTGTTCTCGATCCGGCCCGGGGTCGAGTCCGTGCTGCTGGTCTTCGGCACCATCGCCGCGGGCGGCACCATCGTCTTCGTCGACCCCGGCGTCGGCCCCGAGCTCTTCGCGCGGCGGCTGGCACTGGTCGAACCGTCCTGGGCCGCCACGGAATCGCTGCTCTACGCGGTGAGCGGGCCGCTGTCGCGGCTGGGACGCACGCGGGGGCTGACACTGCCGCGATTCGGCGCGTTGGCGGTACGGCACCTCCACAGCGGCCCCTGGCTGCCGGGCACACCGTGGCGCTCGACGCCGCTGCGGAAGCTGTCGGAGCGGCCGCCGCGCGGGGTCGCGCCCGCGCCGGCCGCCGACCCCGACGCGGCGGCGCTGATCGTGTTCACCTCCGGCACGACCGCCGAGCCCAGAGCCGTGGTGCACACCCGGGGTTCGCTCAGCGCCGGGCTGGCCGCGATGGGCGGCCGCACCACCCTGGCGCCGGGCGCGCACCTGCACACCGAGCAGCTCATGATGGGTCTGCCCGCGCTCATGGCGGGCGCGCGCTGGTCGCTGCCGCGCTATCCGCGGCTGGGCACCCACGTCGACCCGGTGCGCTTCACCGCCGGGCTCGGCGCCGCCACCCACGCCTTCTACACCCCCGCGGACCTGGCCGCCGGGCTCGACGCCGTGGCCTCCGGGACGATCGAGGCGCCGCGCTACCTGCGCCAGGTCGCCCTCGGCGGCGCGCCGGTCACCGTGTCGCTGCTGCGCCGGGCGCGGGACCTGCTGCCCGGCACCGAGTTCCTCGCCGTCTACGGGATGACCGAGATCCTCCCGGTCGCGGTGGCCACCGGCGCCGACAAGCTCGCCTGCGACGGCGACCTGCTCGGCGCCCCGGTCGACGGGGTGCGCGCGCGGATCGCGCAGGACGGCGAGCTGATCCTGTCCGGCCCCAACCTGTGCCGCGGCTACCTCGGCGAACCGCCGCTGACCGAGGTCCGCACCGGCGACCTGGCGCGCTGGGACGGTGACCGGCTGGTACTCACCGGGCGGAAGAAGGACATGATGATCCGGGGCAAGACCAACATCTACCCCGGCCTGTACGAGCCCGCGATCGCCGCGCTCGACGGCGTCCGGGAGGCCGTGCTGGTCGGGCTGCCCGACGACATCGGCGACGAGCGGATCGTTCTGGCACTGGTCACCGACCCCGCGGCGGGCGACGTGCTCGCCCGGGTGCGCGGCGCGCTGCCCGGGCTGATCGATGCCTCGGCGCTGCCCGACGACATCGTCGAGGTCGAGTCCATCCCGGTCACGGGGCGGACGAGCAAGCCGGACCGCGCGGCGCTGCGGCGCAGGCTCGCCGCGACCCTCGGCCCGTCGTGAACGGGCGGCGCGGTCACCGGTCGCGGGCGAGCGCGGCCAGCATCGAGTCGGCCAGGGCCTCGATGCCCGCCGCGGGCTGCGTGCCCTCGACGTAGCAGAAGGTGATCGACAGCGTCTCGCGCAGCGTGGCGACGGCGACCGTCAGCGCGCTGGCGCACGAGTTCGCCCCGGCCACCGTCACTTCCGCGACGTCGAGGGGCTCGGCGGTCTCGGGCGGGGTGAGGGTGCCGAGGTTGCTCAGCGTGACGTTCCAGGGCGCCTGGCGGTCGACGAGTTCGATGACCCGCCGCCCGGAGGCGACGTCGCGCGGGCAGCCGTGCCGGATGGCCGCCAGCGCCCGCAGGTCGCGGCCGCGCGCGAGCTGGCGGGCGAGCGCGCCCTGGACGTCACGGGCCGCGGTCCACACCGAGGTCGTCGGGCCGAACGGCACGAACTGCGGCAGCACCGCGACGAACAGGCCGATCTCGCCGTCGTCCGGCGGCGGGCGCAGCCGGGACCGGACGTCCACCGGCACGCCGATCCCCGCCAGCCCCCGCCGGCCCGGCCTGCCCAACTCGCCCATCGCCCGGCCGAGGGCCGCGGTCAGCGCGGCGTTGACGCCGACACCCGCCGCCCGGCACCGGGTACGCAGGGCGGCGAGATCGTCGCCCGCGATCGCGCGCAGCACGGTCCGGGTGCGGCGCGCGGGCAGCGGCGGCTGTTTGCCGGGCAGCCGGACCACCCCGCGCAGCCGCGCCGCGACCTGGCCGGTGATGTTGGCGCCGACCGTGCGCACCATCCCGGTGAACGCGGGCGGGACCAGGCTGTCCGGGGCGGGGACCGGCGCCCGGTCCGGCTGGGTGGGCAGCCCGAAGGCGTGGGCGAGCAGCCTGCGCCCGAGCACCGCGATGGAGCGCCCGTCGACCAGCACGTGCGACATGGTCAGGATCAGGTCGTGGTGTTCGGCTTGTGTCCCCTGCCCCCACGCCACATCGATCAGCCGGCCCGGCGCGCTGCCCAGGTCGACGCGGTCTGCCAGCTGGTCGTCGAACAGCGCGCGCCACTCCTCCGGGTCCTCGGCAAGCCGGTGCAGCACCGGGATGTGCGGATCCGGCGACGGCACCAGCCGGGGACCGTCGGCGAGCACCACCGACCGCAGGAGCGGGAACTCCGCCACCAGCGCGGCCATCGCGTCCTCGAGCCGGTAGGGCGGGATCGGCCCCCGCACCCGGATCCGCACCACGCAGTTCGCGGGCGAGAACTGGTCGATGAGCCAGAACCAGCGTTCCGACGGCCCGAGCGGGCGCAGCACCCGGTGCCGTCCGGCTGCCGGATCGGGTGCGGGCCCGCAGGCCGGATCGTCCTCGGAACTCACGGCACCGAGACTAACGAGGCCGGACACCCGCGCGGCGGCGTTCCGCGAACGGCGGGCCCGGAATAGTCGCCGCGCCGCGGCGGTTGCGCCAGGCAGCCCGTCGAAAGGAAGAGTGTGAACGCGTTCAATCAGCAGGTGATCGAGGAATTCCGCGCGAACAAGGGTCGCGTCGGCGGCCCGTTCGAAGGCCGCGACAACATGGTCATCATCCACACCACGGGCGCCAGGTCCGGCCGCACCATCACCAACCCGCTGGTCTACCTGCCCGACGGCGACCGCATCGTCCTGATCGCCTCCAACGGCGGCGCCGACAAGCATCCCGCGTGGTACCACAACCTCGTCGCCGATCCCGCGATCACCATCGAACTCGGCGAGGAGACCTACGAGGGCCGCGCCGAACTCGTGCACGGCCAGGAGCGGGTGGAGCTGTACGACCGCATGGTCGCGCTCATCCCCGGCTTCGCCGAGTACCGGGACAAGACGTCCCGCGAGATCCCGGTCTTCGCGGTCTACCGGAAGTAGCCCTGCCGCCCCGCGACGCGGACGGCCCCCACCGATCGGTGGGGGCCGTCCGGGATCGCGCGACTCAGCGGCGCTTCTTGCCCCGCGACGCCTCGCGACGCTCGCGCCGGGACGCGGGCGCGCCGGTGGCGCCGTATTCCTGGGCCTCGGAATGGGTTTCGGCGTGGCCGTCCTCGGCGGGGCCCGAGTAGTTCAGGCCACTCGGCGCGGCGTCCTGCAGGCCCTTGCCGCGCAGCGCGGGCGGAATCTGCTGCTGCGGCGCGGCGTCCTGGACGCGGCCGACCGGGGAACGCAGGCCCGCGTCGACCGAGACGCCGGTCGGCTGCGGCTGCTGGACCTCGACCTGCAGGTTGAACAGGAAGCCGACCGACTCCTCCTTGAGGCCGTCGAGCATGCCGGTGAACATGTCGAAGCCCTCCCGCTGGTACTCGACGAGCGGGTCGCGCTGGGCCATCGCGCGCAGGCCGATGCCCTCCTTGAGGTAGTCCATCTCGTAGAGGTGCTCACGCCACTTGCGGTCGAGCACCGAAAGCAGGACCTGCCGTTCCAGGTTGCGCATGGCGCCCTCGCCCGCCAGGCCGTCGATCTCCTGCTCGCGCTTCTCGTAGGCGGTGTGCGCGTCGTCCAGCAGCGCCTCGAGCAGGTCGTCGCGGCTCAGCTCGCCGATCTCGCCGCCGTCGGCCTCGCCGGTGAGTTCCTTGTAGTCGATCCCGACCGGGTAGAGCGAACGCAGTGCGCCCCACAGCTTCTCGAGATCCCAGTCCTCGACGTACCCCTCGGCCGTCGCGCCGTCGACGTAGGCGGTGAGGACGTCGGTGATCATGTTCTGCACCTGGCCCTCCATGTCTTCGCCGCGGAGGATGCGGTTGCGCTCGGCGTAGATCACCGTGCGCTGCTGGTTCATGACCTCGTCGTACTTGAGGACGTTCTTGCGGATCTCGAAGTTCTGCTGCTCGACCTGGGTCTGGGCGCTCTTGATCGCCTTGGAGACCATCTTGGCCTCGATCGGCACGTCGTCGGGCAGGTTGAGCCGGGTCATGATCGACTCCAGCGCCGCGCCGTTGAAGCGGCGCATCAGCTCGTCACCCAGCGACAGGTAGAAGCGGGACTCGCCCGGGTCGCCCTGACGGCCGGACCGGCCGCGCAGCTGGTTGTCGATACGGCGCGACTCGTGCCGTTCCGTGCCGAGCACGTACAGGCCGCCCGCCTCGCGCACCGCCTCGGCGTCGGCCTCGGTCTGCTCCTTGACCTTCTCCAGGGTGGGCAGCCAGGCCGCCTCGTACTCGTCCGGGGTCTCCACCGGGTCGAGGCCCTGCTTGCGCAGCAGGGTGTCGGCGATGATGTCGGCGTTGCCGCCGAGCACGATGTCGGTACCACGACCGGCCATGTTGGTCGCCACGGTGACCGCGCCGGGGCGGCCCGCCTCGGCGATGATCTGGGCTTCCTGCTCGTGGAACTTGGCGTTGAGCACGCTGTGGGCGATGCCGCGCTTGGTGAACTGCTTGGACAGGTACTCCGAGCGCTCGACGCTGGTGGTACCGATCAGCACCGGCTGGCCCTTCTCGTGCCGCTCCACCACGTCGTCGACGACCGCGGCGAACTTGGCCTCCTCCGACTTGTAGATCAGGTCGGCCTGGTCCTTGCGGACCATCGGGCGGTTGGTCGGGATCGGCACCACGCCGAGGGCGTAGATCTGGTGCAGCTCGGCGGCCTCGGTCTCGGCGGTACCGGTCATGCCGGACAGCTTGTTGTAGAGGCGGAAGTAGTTCTGCAGGGTGATGGTGGCCAGCGTCTGGTTCTCCGGCTGGATCTCCACCTTCTCCTTGGCCTCGATGGCCTGGTGCATGCCCTCGTTGTAGCGGCGCCCGACCAGGATGCGGCCGGTGAACTCGTCGACGATGATGACCTCGCCGTCGCGGACGATGTAGTCCTTGTCGCGCTGGTAGAGCTCCTTGGCCTTGATGGCGTTGTTCAGGTAGCTCACCAGCGGCGAGTTCGCCGACTCGTAGAGGTTCTCGATGCCCAGCTGGTCCTCGACGAACTCGACGCCCGCCTCGTGCACGCCGATGGTGCGCTTCTTGATGTCCACCTCGTAGTGGACGTCCTTCTTCAGCAGCGGCGCGATGCGCGCGAACTCGGCGTACCACTTGGAGGAGGCGTCGGCCGGGCCCGAGATGATCAGCGGGGTGCGCGCCTCGTCGATGAGGATGGAGTCGACCTCGTCGACGATGGCGAAGTTGTGCCCGCGCTGGACCAGGTCGTCCAGCGAGTGGGTCATGTTGTCGCGCAGGTAGTCGAAGCCGAACTCGTTGTTGGTGCCGTAGGTGATGTCGGCGGCGTAGGAGTCCTTGCGCTGCGGCGGGGTCATGCCGCCGAGGATCACGCCGACCTCGAGACCGAGGAAGCGGTGCACGCGGCCCATCCACTCGGCGTCGCGCTTGGCCAGGTAGTCGTTGACGGTGACCACGTGCACGCCGTCGCCGGACAGGGCGTTGAGGTAGGCGGGCAGCACACAGGTCAGGGTCTTGCCCTCACCGGTCTTCATCTCCGAGATGTTGCCCAGGTGCAGCGACGCGCCACCCATGATCTGCACCTTGTAGTGCTTCTGACCGAGCACGCGCCACGACGCCTCGCGCGCGACGGCGAACGCCTCGAGCAGCAGGTCGTCGAGGCTCTCGCCGTCGCGGTAGCGCTGCTTGAACTCCTCGGTCCTGCCGCGCAGCTCGTCGTCGGTGAGCTGCTCGATCTCGTCTCCGTAGGCGATGACCTCGTCGGCGAGATGCGACAGCCGCTTGACCATGCGGCCTTCACCGATCCGTAGCAACCTCGTCAGTGTCAGCGCAGGCACGGGTCTCTTAGTCCTCTGGTCGAAGTGGTTCGGCTGATGAGCCACGGTCGTCGATGGTCATCGTAGTCCGCCGACCACCGTACCCGCCGATGTGGACCCACGCCCGTACTACCCGGAACGATCATCGGCGCTGGTCACGGCCGGTCGACCTTTCGCGGTGACCCGCCCGCGCCCCGCCTCGCGGCGAACCGGCGGTGTCGTAGGATGTACAGCGTCCGTCTGCCGGACGGCTCCGGCGTCCCGCGGAGTCCCGGATCCCCTTCGCGACGGGAGCATCGGAGCGCGTGATCACGAGACTGACGCCGCAGGACGCGGCGTTCTTCCAGCTCGAGTCGAGCAGCAACCCGATCCACATCGGCTCCCTCGCGATCCTGCAGAACCCCGAGCACGCCGAGCACGCCGAGCACGGCGGCGACGCGCCGGTCCTCGACTACGACCGCCTCGTCGACCTGGTCGAATCCCGGCTGCCGCTGGTCCCCCGCTACCGCCGCAAGGTCCGCGAGATCCCGCTGTCCATGGGGCGCCCGGTCTGGGTCGAGGACAGCCGCTTCGACATCACCTTCCACATCCGCCGCTCGGCCCTGCCCGGCCCCGGGTCCGACGAACAGCTCTTCGACCTGGTCGCCCGGCTCGCCTCGCGCCCGCTCGACCAGGGCAGGCCGCTGTGGGAGATGTACCTGATCGAGGGCCTGGCCGGCGGGCGCTGCGCGGTGTTCACCAAGACGCACTCGGCGCTGGTCGACGGCGACACCGCCCTCGAGATCGGGCACGTCATCCTCGACACCAGCCGCTCGCCGCGCGAACTCGCCGACGACTCCTGGAGCGCGCCGCGCGAACCCACCGACGTGGAGTTGTTCGCCGGGGCGCTGTCGCACCTGGCCGCGCAGCCCCGCGAGGCCTACGAGGTCTTCCGCGACGCGGGCTCCAGCGCGTTCGGCGTCGTACGCGGCGCCAGGATGGCCGTCGGCGCGGCGGTGAAGATGGTGCGCGCGGCCACCTCCGGCGCGCCCGACAGCCCCCTGAACACCCGCACCTCGCGCAGCCGCCGCTTCGACGTCGTGCGCACCGATCTCGAGGACTACCGCACGATCCGGCGCCGGTTCGACTGCTCCATCAACGACGTGGTGCTCGCGGTGGTCACCGGGGCGCTGCGCACCTGGCTGCTCTCGCGCAACGAGGCCATGGTCGAGTCGGACTCGCTGCGCGCGGTGGTGCCGATGTCGGTCTACGTGGACGGCGACGACAAGCCCGCCCCGGCCAGCGAGGTGTCCTCGTTCCTCATCGATCTGCCGGTGGGCGAGCCGAATCCGGTCATCCGGCTCTCGCACATCTCGCACGCCACCGAGGCCACCGGGCGCCAGCGCCGCGGCGTGCGCGCGCGAACCCTCGTGCACCTGGCCGGATTCGCGCCGGCCAGCCTGCACGCGATGAGCGTGCGCGCGGCGAGTACCTTCGCGGCCAACACGTTCAATCTGGTGATCACCAACGCACCGGGACCGCAGACCGCGATGTACATCGGCGGCGCGCGGATGCTGCAGATGTATCCGGTCTCGCCGCTGCTGCGCAACCAGACGTTGAGTGTCGGGCTCACCTCGTACGACGGCCAGGTCTTCTACGGACTCAACGCCGATCGCGACGCCATGGCCGACCTCGACGTCCTCGCGGCGGCGGTGCACGAATCGATGGAGGAGTTGCTCGGTGCCTGTATCTGACGGACCCGTCCAGGGCAAGCTGCGCGTCTACATCCCGGCGACGGTGGCCGTCCTGCGCCGGCTGCTCGAGGACCGCGAGGTGTTCCCGCTGGGCGCCACCGCGTTCGCCGTCACCCCGGCGCTGCGCGAGGCCTATGCCTCCGGCGACGACGAGGAACTGGCCGAGGTGGCCATGGCCGAGGCCGCGCGCGCCTCGCTGCGGCTGCTCGCCGCCGAACGCGACCCCGAACCGGAGGCCGCCGACGGCGCCGACGGCGGGCCCGCCCCGGTGTACCGGCGCGCGGTCGTCGCCGCCGACGTGACCGGCGCCCGGCTGCGCCCCGACCTCGACGACGCGGTGGTGAAGCTGGCGGGCCCGGTGAGCCTGAACCAGGTCGCCTCCGTCCACGTCGACCTGGTCGAGGCCGAACCGCACGTGGCCAAGGCCGTCGACGTCGTCGACGCCGCCGACCTGGGCGACGAGGACGCCGAATTCGTCCTCGGCGACGCCGAGGACCACCAGCTGGCCTGGTACGCCACCCAGGAGCTGCCCTTCCTGCTCGAGTTCCTGTGAGCCGCACCAGCGGGGATGACCGGAAACCTACGATGCCGTAACCTGGCTGCGAGCGACGCGCCCCACCGGTGGGCAGGCACGACAGGGAGACAACGGCAGCAATGGCTCTGAACAAACTTCGGGATTGGCTCGAGGCCCCGGCATCGGCGGTCGGCGAGCGCGGCGGCAAGCTCAACGTGCTGCGCGGCGCGGTCGCCCGGGTCACCACTCCCCTGCTGCCCGACGACTACCTGCACCTGGTCAACCCGCTGTGGTCGGCGCGCGAGCTGCGCGGCCGGATCGTCGAGGTCCGCAAGGAGACCGCCGACTCGGCCACCCTGGTGATCAAGCCGGGCTGGGGCTTCGACTTCCGCTACGAACCGGGCCAGTACATCGGCATCGGCGTCCTCGTCGACGGCCGCTGGATCTGGCGTTCCTACTCGCTGACCTGCCCGCCGGACTGGACCGGCCAGGGCGGGGCGCGGCTGATCTCCATCGCGGTCAAGGCCATGCCCGAGGGCAAGCTGTCCGGCCACCTGGTCAACGGCGTGCCCGCCGGGTCGATCGTGCGCCTCGCCGCCCCGCAGGGCGGGTTCGTGCTGCCCGAGCCGGTGCCCGCCAAGGTGCTCTTCGTCACCGCGGGCAGCGGGATCACGCCGGTCATGTCGATGCTGCGCACCATGGACCGGCGCGGCGGGGTCACCGACGTGCTGCACATCCACTCGGCGCCGACCGCGGCCGACGTCATGTTCGCCGACGAACTGCGCGAGCTCGAGGCGAAGCACCCGGGCTTCCGCACCCACATCCAGCTCACCGACGAGCAGGGCATGTTCACCCTCGACCAGCTCGACGCCGCCTACCCCGACTGGCGGGAACGCGAGACCTGGGCGTGCGGACCGGCCGGCCTGCTCGACGCGGCCGAGGCGCACTGGAAGGCCGCCGACCTGGCCGACAAGCTGCACGTCGAGCGGTTCGAGGTGGAGCGCTCGGTGATCGGCGAGGGCGGCACGGTCACCTTCGGCCACACCGGCCGCACGGTCGAGGCCGACGGCGCGACGAGCCTGCTGGAGGCGGGCGAGTCCGTCGGCGTGCAGCTCCCGTTCGGCTGCCGCATGGGCATCTGCCAGACCTGCGTGGTCACCCTCACCGAGGGCCACGCGCGCGACCTGCGCAACGGCGACGAGAAGCAGGCGGGCGAGAAGGTGCAGACCTGCATCTCGGCGGCCGCGGGGAACTGCACGCTCGACGTGTAGGACCGGACTCCGAGGACTCTGCCCGGTACCCTCGAAGGTAACCACCTCGCCGTTCTGGCCTGCCCCGGTTCCCGACCCGCGGAACGACGCAGCGCAGCGACCCAGCGGACGAGGGAAGCAACCGAGGCCTGGAGGGGCCGAGAACAGCGGCGCCAGCCGCCACTGTCACCGAAAGGATTTCACCGGGTGGCCATCACCGATATCCAGGAGTTCTCCCATCTGACCGAGGCCGACATCGAGACCCTCGGCCAGGAACTCGACGCGATCCGCCGCGCGGTGGAGACCTCGCGCGGCGAGCGCGATGCCCGCTACATCCGCCGGGCCATCGCCGCCCAGCGCGGCCTCGAGGTCGCCGGGCGCGCGCTGCTGTTCGGCAGCCGCAAGCGGTGGGCCTGGCTGAGCGGTACCGCCCTGCTCTCGGTCGCCAAGATCATCGAGAACATGGAGCTCGGCCACAACATCAGCCACGGCCAGTGGGACTGGATGAACGACCCGGAGATCCACTCCACCAGCTGGGAGTGGGACATGACCGGGCCGTCGGCGCAGTGGCGCCGCGCGCACAACTACTCCCATCACACCTACACCAACGTGCTCGGCAAGGACGAGGACCTCGGCTTCGGCATCCTGCGGATGACCCGCGACGAGCAGTGGCGCCCGGTCCACCTGATCCAGCCGCTGGCGAACCTGTTGCTGGCCGCCACCTTCGAGTGGGGCATCGCGCTGCACGACTGGAAGATCGAGAAGGAGATCACCCGGACGCCGATCTACCAGATCGACTCCGAGCCGAACATCCTGTTCGCCCGCAAGATCAGCACCCAGGTGGCCAAGGACTTCGTGCTGTACCCCGCCCTCACCGGCCGGGCCTGGAAGTCGACGCTCGAGGCCAACGCCACGGCGAACCTGGTGCGCAACCTGTGGGCCTACGCGGTGATCTTCTGCGGCCACTTCCCCGACGGCGCGGAGAAGTTCACCGTCGAGCAGCTCGAGGGCGAGACCCAGGGCGAGTGGTACCTGCGCCAGATGCTGGGCAGCGCCAACTTCTCCGCGGGCCCGGCGATGGCCTTCATGAGCGGCAACCTCTGCTACCAGATCGAGCACCACCTGTTCCCCGACCTGCCGAGCAACCGCTACGCCGAGGTCGCGGTGCAGGTGCGGGCGCTGTGCGAGAAGTACGACCTGCCCTATACGACGGGTTCGCTGGGCAAGCAGTACCTGCTGGCCTTCCGCACCATCCACAAGCTGGCCCTGCCCGACCGCTTCCTGCGGCGCACCGCCGACGACGCCCCCGAGACCTCCTCGGAGCGCAAGTTCACCGGCATCACCCTGCCGATGGCCGACCGGCTGCGCATCGACCCGGAGACGGGCCGCAGGCGCGGCCTGCGCTCGGCCATCCACGAGGTGCGGGTTGTCCTGGAAGCCAAGGCCGAGCACGAGAAGGAAGTCCTGCGCGAGGCCAAGGCGGCGCTGAAGGAGAAGGCCCGGCACGAGAAGGAACTGCTGCGCGAGGCGAAGTCCGCGCTGGCCGAGCGGGCCCGCGGGGAGCGGACGGCCTTGCGCGCCAAGGCCGCTCGACGCTCCGGGTGGCGCCGCGCCCGCGCCTGAACTAGCATTCCGGACATCGCGGCGCAATAGGACGCATAACACAGTTTCGCAGCGAATTCGCCAACCTACGATCCCGTAACCTACGGTAGTGTAACCGCCATGGCGATCTCGGATGTCAAGGAATACGCGCACCTCACCGACGCGGATGTGGAAGCGCTCGGTGCGGAGTTCGATGCGATCCGCAGGGAAATCGAATCCTCGCGGGGCGAGAAGGACGCGCGCTATATCCGCAACGTCATCCGGCTACAGCGCCTGCTCGAGATCTCCGGCCGGACCGTGCTCTTCGCCAGCTTCCTGCCCCCGGCCTGGCTGGCCGGCGTCGCCCTGCTCGGCACCGCCAAGATCATCGAGAACATGGAGATCGGGCACAACGTCATGCACGGCCAGTGGGACTGGATGAACGATCCGGAGATCCACTCCACCGCCTGGGAATGGGACAACGCGGGCCCCTCGGCGCACTGGAAGATCACCCACAACTACCTGCACCACAAGTACACCAACGTCCTCGGCATGGACGACGACATCGGCTACGGCCTGCTGCGCGTCACCCGTGACCAGCGCTGGTCCCCGTTCTACCTGGGCAACCCGATCTACAACCTGCTGCTGCAGTCGCTGTTCGAATACGGCGTCGCGATCCAGCACCTGGAACTGGGCAAGGTCGCCAAGAAGAAGTGGACCAAGGACTCGCCGGAATGGCAGAAGTTCGACGCCGACCGCAAGCTGGTCCTCAAGAAGGTCGGCAGGCAGGCCGCCAAGGACTACCTGCTGTTCCCGCTGCTGACCGGCCCGGCGTTCCTGTCGACGCTGACCGCCAACATCGCCGCCAACGTCGTGCGCAACGTGTGGACCAACGCGGTCATCTTCTGCGGCCACTTCCCCGACGGCGCCGAGAAGTTCACCAAGGACGACATCGAGAACGAGACCCAGGGCGAGTGGTACCTGCGGCAGATGCTGGGCAGCGCCAACATCAGCGGCGGCCCGGTCATGCACTTCATGACCGGCAACCTCAGCCACCAGATCGAACACCACCTGTTCCCCGATCTGCCCAGCAACCGTTACGCCGACATCGCCGTGCGGGTGCGGGCGCTGGCCGAGAAGTACGACCTGCCCTACACCACCGGCTCGCTGCCGGTGCAGTACTTCAAGTCCTGGCGCACCATCGCCAAGCTGGCGCTGCCGAACAAGTACCTGCGCGCCACCGCCGACGACGCGCCGGAGACCAAATCCGAGCGCAAGTTCGGCGGCCACGCGGTCACCACGATCGACCCGGTGACCGGCAAGCGGCGTGGCCTGCGGACCGCGCTCTCGGCCGGCAAGCGGCGGTTCGCGCGATCCGTCGCGTGATCGCCCACCCCTCGGTGGTTCCATGGACGGGTGTGTGCTGATCGACTGAGCGTCTACGACGCGATCCGCCTGCGCCGCGATGTGCGGGCGGAGTTCACCGGGGATGTCGTCGACGACGCGGTGCTGTGGCGGATCCTGGACGCCGCGCACCGCGCCCCGAGCGTGGGCAACTCCCAGCCCTGGGACTTCGTGGTGGTCCAGGACCCCGCCACCCTGCGCCGCTTCGCCGGGCACGTGGCCGACAAACGGCGCGAGTTCCGCGACGGGCTCCCGCCGGACCGGGCCGAGGTCTTCGCCCCGATCAAGATCGAGGGCATCGTGGAGAGCGGCACCGGCATCGTGGTCACCCACGACGACGCCCGCGGCGGGCCGCACGTCCTCGGCCGCGCGACCGTGCCCGAGACCGGGGTCTACTCGACGGTGCTCGCGATCCAGAACCTGTGGCTGGCCGCGACGGCCGAACGGATCGGCGTCGGCTGGGTGTCGTTCTACGACGAAGGGTTCCTGCGCGAGCTGGTCGGCATTCCCGAGGGCGTGCGGCCGGTGGCCTGGCTCTGTCTCGGGCCGGTCGAGGAGTTCCAGCGGGTCCCGGACCTGGAGCGCTTCGGCTGGCGTGAGCGCCGCCCGCTCGAGGCGGCCGTGCATCGGGAGACCTTCGGCGCCTGAGGTCGAATCCCCTTGTCCCCCTCACGAGTCCGGTCGTCTCGCTCAGCGATCCCCGCCGCCGTTGAGCCGGACGACCGGACTCGCTGTTCGCCTCGAGGACTCCGGGCCGCCTGCGCGTACCCGGCGCACTCGAGGCGCCCACGCGAACAGTAGCAATTTTTTCTACGATTTCTCAAATTTTTCTCATGAATTTGTCATGACCTGGGGACACGTCTACCATCTGGCGATTATGGGGAGTACTTCCGAGCTCGCTCGTCAGAAGCGATTCGGCCGCATCATCCGGCAACGCCGCGACGAACTCGGGCTGACACAGCTGCAGATCGGCGACCTCGGCGGGCCGTCGGCGCCGACGATCCGCAAGATCGAGGACGGCGAAGCCGCCATCAGTACCTCCACCCTGAACAAACTCGACGGGCCGCTGCGCTGGCACCCGGGCAGCGCCGCGCGCACCTACGCCGGCGGCGAACCCAGCTCCAGCGCCGCCCTCACCGCGGGCGCGCCGCGCGCCTCGGTCGTCTCCGGGCCCGACGCCATCCCCTTCGACATCGTCGACCTCACCGGCCTGCTGGCCGCCGCGGGCCGCCTCGACGGGCTGCTGCGCACCCGCGGCGACGCCGACCCCGAGCTCAGCGCCGCCGTCGGCGAGGTCAACGGGGTGGTCTCCCGGCTGTCGGCCCGCTACGCCACGACCATGCTCGAACGCAACGGCGGGCCGGGGCGGGCGCTGCATCCGCTGGTCGAGATGGCCTTCGCGCACCTGCTCGCCGTGCCCGCCGAGGCAGGCGACCCCGTCGACCTCGACGAACGCCGCTACCGCCGCTGGCTGGCGGGCCGCGACGACCAGGTCGACCAGGCCACCACCGCCCGCTTCCGCGCCCGGTGGCAGGCCGCGATCGCCGATCCCGCACTACCGAAGGCGGCCTCCCAGTGACGCAGCGCCCCGAGCCCTCCCTACCGCTGAGCACCCGGATCAACCGGCTCTTCGCCGTGGTGCACCCGCGCGACGCCGCCGAACGCGACAACGCCACCGTCGCCCGCCAGCTCACCGAGGCCGTCGGCAGGCCCGTCGACACCGCCTACGTGGCGTCCCTGCGCGACGGCGGATTCGACGGCGCGGCACCGGAATCCGACCTGCTGGCCGCGCTGGCCGGGGTGTTCGGCGTCCGCGCGGACTATCTGCTCGGTCCCGCCGCGGTGGCCGCGGCCATCGACCGCGAACTCGAGCTCCTCGCGACCATGCGGGACGCGCACGTCGCCGGGATCGCGCTGCGCGGCGAGGGAGTGGACCGCGCCGCCCTGGCCAGGATCATCACCGAACCCTGACCCGGCCGGATCGGGAACGCGCCGGTAACATCGCAGGTCACCGCGGAGTCCGACCGCGGGCAGCAGGCTCGGACATGTTCGAAAGGCCGGTATGCAGAGACGGTTCGACAGGCTGGCCGCGGCCGTGCCCATCCCCCGCCCGTGGGACCTGGCCGACTACGTGGACGCCGTGGCCGGATACCGCAGGCGGCCGATCACCCTGCGCCCCGTCGAGGGCTCGCTGCTCGGTTCGGGCTGCGGCACCGGCAGCGGCCTGTGGATCGCCCAGCGCGACGCCGACCTGATCGTCTACAGCGCCGACACCGCGCCCGCCCACGCCGAACACATCGTGGTCCACGAACTCGGCCACATGCTGCTCGGGCACGGCCCCGACGAGAACGACGCCGACCCGCTCGGCGGGCACTCCATGGACATGCTGACCGAGCTGCTGCCCTCGATCTCGCCCGAGTCCATCGCCCACGTCCTCGGCCGGACCGGCTACGGCACCGTCCGCGAACGCGAGGCCGAGAGCTTCGCCGACCACGTCATCCTCACCGCCACCGGGCCGCAGCGGCCCCCGTCGGCGCTGCATCGCGCCTTCTACCGCGGCAGCCGGTGAGCCCGGAGACGGGAAGACGGGAAGACGGGACCGCTCCGTGCGGTCCCGCCGTGGTCTGCCGTCGCCTCAGGCGAGCCGGATCAGGCCGTAGTCGAACGCGTGTCTGCGGTACACCACCGACGGCCGGTCGGTCTCCTTGTCGTGGAAGAGGAAGAAATCGTGGCCGACCAGTTCCATCTGGTAGAGGGCGTCGTCGACGGACATCGGCGTCGCCGTGTGCGTCTTGGTGCGCACGATGTGGCCCGGGCCCTCGTCCACCTCGTCGGTGTGCGAGTGCGCGGTGGCGCCGTTGGTGGCGGGGGCGAAGAGGGACTCGTCGATCAGGTCGGCGGTGGCCCGTGCCACCGAGACCGGCGTCTTGTCGCCGTAGTGGACGACGCGCCGCTTGTCCTTGCTGCGGCGCAGGCGGCTCTCCAGTTTCTGGGTCGCCGACTCGAGCGCGGCGTAGAAGCTGTCGGCGCACGCCTCGGCGCGCACCACGGGACCACGGCCGCGCGCGGTGATCTCCACCCGCTGACATGCCTTGCGCTGACGACGGTTTCGTTCGTGGAAGAGTTCGACGTCGAAAAGGAAGATGGACGGATCGAAGCGCTCCAGGCGGGCTAGCTTCTCCGTGACATAGATTCGATAGTGATCGGGTATCTCGACGTTGCGGCCCGAGACCACCACTTCGGCGTTCGCGCCCCGGCGCTGACCGTCGGTGGTGTTGTCGAGCATCGAGGTGTCGGGATCTTCGACCGAAGCCCGTGCAGAAGTCGTCACGCGTACCTCCCGGATGATGGCCGCACACATCGAACGTGTGCGGCGGGATTGAGCCGTGCCGATCGAGACTCGCTCGGCACCAGTAGTCCGAGACCCACCTCCAAACGCTGAAATATTCGCGGCCTCGCGAGGGCCTTCGTGACGTTGGCTGCCTCCTCCGGCCCGCCGTCTCGCCCGCGATGTTCGGTGTGTGCTCGCGACGCTAGTACGGGATTCGCCGTTGCGCCACTGTTCACGCAAATTTCCCGGAGTCAAGCCGCGCACGTCACCAAAACGGCCCTCGGAAGCAGTCCGGATCGGCCCAAGACGCGCACCACCTCGGTCACCGTCGCCCCGGTCGTCA
>NZ_BAGK01000187.1 GCF_000308795.1 Nocardia thailandica NBRC 100428
GAACGGATTCCGGTGCCGGCGGCGACGCCGGACCCGAGCCGGCACCGCGCGATGCGCACGCGGACACGGCGAGCCGCGCCGACCGGGCCGGGGCCGGGAACACCGTTGGCGAGGGGGGTGATTCGGCGCCGTCCGGCGCGGAGGAGCCCCTGATCGTCGCGGTCACCGCGTGCCCGACCGGGATCGCGCACACGTACATGGCCGCCGACTCGCTGCGGCTGGCAGGCGAACGCGCCGGTGTGCGGGTGCGGGTGGAGACCCAGGGTTCCAGTGGCGGAACGACGCTCGACCCGGCGACGATCGCCGCCGCGGACGCCGTCATCTTCGCGACCGACGTCGGGGTCAAGGGCAGGGGCCGGTTCGCGGGGAAGCCGGTGCTCGAATCGGGGGTCAAACGCGCGATCAACGAACCCGACACCATGCTCGCCGAGGCCATGGCCGCCGCGCGGGATCCGGGCGCGGCCCGGGTGAGCGGTGACGGCGGGGCGCCCGCGGCCGAGACGGCCGGGGGGCTGGGCTGGGGTACCCGCCTGCGGCAGATCCTGCTGACCGGCGTCAGTTACATGATCCCGTTCGTCGCGGCGGGCGGCCTGCTCATCGCGCTGAGCTTCCTGCTCGGCGGCTACGAGATCGCCGACAACGCCAAGACGATCGTCCTGGACAACTCGCTCGACGATCTGCCGGACGGCGGCCTGGCCACCTACCTCGGCGCCGTGCTGTTCCAGATCGGTTCCCTGGCGTTCGGCTTCCTCGTACCCGCGCTGGCCGGCTACATCGCCTTCGCCATCGCCGACCGGCCCGGCCTCGCACCGGGTTTCACCGCGGGCGCGATCGCGGTGTTCGTCGGTGCCGGGTTCCTCGGCGGCCTGGTCGGCGGGCTGATCGCCGGCTTCGCTGCCCTCTGGATCGGCAAACTCGGGGTGCCGCGGTGGGCGCGCGGGCTCATGCCCGTCGTGGTGATCCCGCTGTTCGCCTCGATGGTCGTC
Organism: Nocardia thailandica NBRC 100428; assembly: GCF_000308795.1. GTDB lineage: Bacteria > Actinomycetota > Actinomycetes > Mycobacteriales > Mycobacteriaceae > Nocardia > Nocardia thailandica. Next base: position 987 of record NZ_BAGK01000187.1, read on the forward strand.
GGCGTGGTGATGTTCGTCCTGCTGGGCAAGCCGCTGGCCGCGGTCACTTCCGGCCTCACCGAGTGGCTCAACGGGCTCACCGGCAGCTCGGCGATCGCGCTCGGCATCATCCTCGGGATCATGATGTGCTTCGACCTCGGCGGTCCGGTGAACAAGGCCGCCTACGCCTTCGCGGTCGCCGGGCTCAACGTGAACGACCCGGCCTCGCTGCGGATCATGGCCGCGGTGATGGCCGCGGGCATGGTGCCGCCGCTGGCCATGGCGCTGTCGACCCTGGTCCGGCCCGGGCTCTACACCGAGGCCGAACGGGAGAACGGCAAGGCCGCCTGGCTGCTCGGCGCCTCGTTCATCTCCGAGGGCGCCATCCCCTTCGCCGCGGCCGATCCCCTGCGGGTGCTGCCGTCGATGATGCTGGGCGGCGCGGTCACCGGCGGGCTGATCATGGCCACCGATGTCACCCTCAGCGCCCCGCACGGCGGCATCTTCGTCTTCTTCGCTATCGGCGGCATCGGCTGGTTCCTGGTCTCGCTCGCGGCGGGCACCCTCGTGGCCGCGGTCTGCGTGACCCTCGCCAAGGAGCTCTTCCGCAGGAAGGACGCCGCCCCCGACTCCGCCCTCGTCCCCGCGTAAAACCCTCTCGAACAAGGAGAAACATCATGGCAAGCACCACCGTCACCGTCGGTTCCTCGGTCGGCCTGCACGCCCGCCCGGCCGCCCTGATCGCGGAGGCCGTCGCGGCCGCGGGCGTCCCGGTCACCCTGTCGCTGGTCGACGGCGACCCGGTCGACGCGGGGTCGGCGCTGATGATCATGACCCTCGGCGCCGCGGCGGGCGACCCCGTCGTGGTCGCCAGCGAGGACGACGCCGTGCTGGCGAAGATCGCCGAGATGGTCGCGAGCGACCTCGACGCCTGACGGCCCGGCCGCGGTGATCCCGCACCGCTGACCGGCGGGATCGTCCCGGAAAAGCGAAAGACCCGGATCCTGAGGGATCCGGGTCTTTCGTAGTAGCGGGGACAGGATTTGAACCTGCGACCTCTGGGTTATGAGCCCAGCGAGCTACCGAGCTGCTCCACCCCGCGTCGGTGAACACAACATTACACACGAGTGCACCCGGATGCCAAATCGCCAGGTCAGAGCGGAGATTCCGGCCGGAATGCGGAGCCTGGAGTCGATCATGAAACCGGGGGTCGCCGACAAATGTGACCCACCTCACGACATTGCACACTCCGGCCGACCCGCGCACCCGCCGCGCGGCGTACACCCACCCCGCGGCACGCATTCCGAGTGACGGGCGTCACTATTTCGCGGTGATCTCACACACATAACGTGTAGATAACAGGCCGATGGGAATGCGCCCGATACCCCGGCGTTTCCTGGGTAAACATCGAAAAGACATCTATTCCGTTCACGCAATTCCCGCGTTATCAAGACGTGATCATCGCGCGGATTCTGGTTACCGTCTCTTCCACGGCCCGGATCAACCAGTGATGGGCACGAACGCGCACCGTCGAACACCGGCGACCCTGTCCCGCGGTGCGTGGATCCCCGACGACCTGGGGACAGGGGCACGGCAGAGCACGACGCCGCGCGGCGGACGCAGGGAGGGAATACACATGACTGAGAACCGGAAGTCCCGCACCACCCGCGCCCTCGGCCTCGCGGCCATGACCGGCGCCCTGGTTGCCGCTCCGTTCGCACTCTCCACCGGCACCGCCTCCGCCGCCGCCCACGACTGGGACGGCGTCGCCCAGTGCGAGAGCGGTGGCAACTGGGCCATCAACACCGGCAACGGCTACTACGGCGGCCTGCAGTTCTCGCAGAGCACCTGGGCGGCCAACGGCGGCCAGGGCTCGGCCCACAACGCCTCCAAGGAAGAGCAGATCCGCGTCGCGGAGAACGTGCTCGCCAGCCAGGGCGTCGGCGCCTGGCCGCACTGCGGTCAGTACCTGCGCGCGGGCGTCTCCGAGCCCGAGCCCATCCCGGCCCCCGTCGAGGAGCCGGCCGTCGACCTGCCGGTCGAACTCCCCGCCGAGGCCCCGGCCTCGGTCGACGCGGCCGTCGAGCTCGCCAAGACCACCTTCGCCGGCCTGGCCGACCAGCACGGCCTCACCGATCAGTACAAGCAGCTCGTGCCGCTGCTCGACCAGATCGGCCGCTGACCCGGAGGTCCCCCTTCACGAACGAGGACCCCGCCACCGTGACGGTGGCGGGGTCCTCGTTTTCGCGCGATCAGCGGTTGGCGTCCTGGTACGCCTTGGCCGCGGCGTCCAGTTCCTCGAGCGCCTTGCCCAGGTCGGCGAAGTTGCCGCCGCGCATCGCCGCGCGGGCCGCGTCGATCTTGCGGTTGAGCTCCGCGGCGGCGACGTCCTTGGCCGAACCCGAGGGCGGGGTGGTCGTCCCCGGCTGCGGGGTCGTCCCCGGAACGGGCTGGGTGGTGCCCTGGTCCACCGGCGGGGCCGTCCCCGGTTTCGGGCGAACGGCCGGGTCGCCGCCGAACGGTGTCGCCAGCGCGCCCGAACCAGGGAGCACCTGGTTGAGCGCCTCGGCCAGGGTCGCCGCGTAACCGACCTTCACGCTGCCACCGGCGTCGCGATAACTGACCAGCACGCGCAGCAGCTGCGGGAAGGTCGAGGAGTTCGGGCCGGTGTTGCGTTCGTTGTAGAACGGCTCCACGTAGAGGATGCCGCCGTCGGCCACCGGCAGGGTGAGCAGGTTGCCGTAGCGGATCTTGTTGGAGTTGGACAGCAGCGTCTTCTCCCGTGACACCGCGTCGGCGGTGGTCATGGAGTTCTGTACCTGCTGCGGGCCCTGGGTCTGGGTGTCGACCGGGAGCTGCAGCACGGTGAACTTGCCGTACTCCTCCGGATCGGACTTCACCGAGATGTAGGCCGACAGGTACTGCCGGTTGTAGCCGACCATCGCCGAGGTCAGGTTGAACACCGGTTTGCCGGTCTTCTGGTCACCCAGCAGCATGTAGTACGGCGGCTGGTTGAAGTTGCCGCCCTCGATGGTGGGATCGCTGGGCACCGACCAGAACGCGTTGTTGGTGAAGAACTCGCGCGGGTTGTCCACGTGGTACTTCGTCAGCATCTCCCGCTGAACCTTGAACAGGTCCTCGGGGTAGCGGAAGTGCGAGCGCAGCTCCGGGGAGATCTCGCTCTGCGACTTCACCGCGTTCGGGAACACCCCTCGCCAGGCCTGCAGGACCGGGTCGCTCGGGTCGGTCTCGTAGAGGGTCACCGTGCCGTCGTAGGCGTCGACGGTGGCCTTGACCGAGTTGCGGATGTAGCTGACCTCCTTGCGGGGCAGCAGGCGGCCGGTCTTCTTGTCGATGCTGTCCTCGACCGCGCCGTCCAGGGAGGTCCGCTGGGCGTAGGGGTACTTGTCGAGGGTGGTGTAGGCGTCGACGATCCAGACGATCCGCTTGTCGACCACGGCCGGGTAGGCGTTGCCGTCGGTGGTCAGCCAGGGGGCGACCTTCTGCACCCGATCGCGCGGGCCGCGGTTGAACAGGATGCGCGAATCGTCACCGATGGCCGAGGAGAACAGGATGTTGCGCTCGGCGTACTTGGCCGCGAAGGCCAGCCGGTTGAACCAGTTGCCGATCGGCACGCCGCCGCTGCCCGCGTAGGTGTACTGGGCGTCGTCGCGGTCGTACTCGCGAGCGGGCTGGCCCTGGACGCCGCCGACGATCGCGTAGTCCGGATCGGACTGGGCGATCATCTCGCCGAAGTAGATGCGCGGCTGGTCGACCTTGATCTGCTGCTTGTCCGGGTCCGAGGACAGATCGGAGACCATGAAGATCGGGTAGCCGGAGTCGCTGCCGCCCGCGGCGTTGGGCACGTCGGACTGCGGCTTGTTGACCCGGTTGGCCGGGGCGGCGACGAAGCCGTTGCCGTGGGTGTAGACCGTGTGCTTGTTGATCCAGTCGAGCTGGTTGCCCGACAGCGCCTGCGGGTGCAGTTCGCGGGCCGCCACGATGTAGTCCTGGACCTCGCCGTTGAGGGTGTAGCGGTCGATGTCCAGCGACTCGGGGAAGCCGTAGAAGTTCTTCAGCTGACGCAGCTGGGTGAACGTGGGCGAGAGGATGTTCGGGTCGAGCAGGCGCGCGTTGCCGATGGTGGCCGCGTCGACGGGCACCTCCTGCGGGTTGCGGCTGCTCTCGCCCTTGTACGCCTTGTACTCGACCTTGTCGTCGGTGATCCCGTACGCCTGCCGGGTCGCCTGGATGTTGCGCTCGATGTACTCGCTCTCCTTGTCGGCGGCGTTGGGCCGCACGGAGAACTGCTCGACCACCATCGGCCAGACCGCCCCGACCAGGATCGACGACAGCACGAGCAGCGCCGCCGCCATCGCGGGCACCCGCAGGTCCCGCAGCACGATGCCCGCGAAGAAGGCGATGGCGCAGATGACCGCGATCGCCATCAGGATCAGCTTGGCGGGCAACACGGCGTTGATGTCGGTGAACGAGCCGCCGCCGAACGTGGGCTCCTTGCGCGTGCTCGACAGCAGGTCATAGCGGTCGAACCAGTACGCGATCGCCTTGAGCAGCACGAAGATTCCGGCCAGCACGGCCAGCTGCACGCGCGCCGAGCGGGTCAGCGTGCCCTCGCGGCCGGACAGGCGCAGCCCGCCGAAGACGTAGTGGGTGACCAGGCTGGCGAAGAACGCGATGACCACCGCGACGAACAGCCAGTTCAGCACCATGCGGTAGAACGGCAGGTCGAAGGCGTAGAAGCCCACGTCGAGGTGGAACTGCGGGTCGGTCTGGCCGAAGTCGCCGCCGTGCAGGAACAGCTGCACCGTCGTCCAGTTGGACTGCGCGACCAGGCCCGAGAGCAGCCCGAGCAGCACCGGGATGCCGATGCCGAACAGCTTGAGCCGCGACTGCACCGTGGCGCGGTAGCGCGCGATGGGGTCGTTCGGCCCGGCCTGGGGCACGAACACCGGGCGCGACCGGTAGGCCAGCAGCAGCGCCAGCCACACCACGAGCCCGACGAAGGCCGCCACGACCACGAACAGGATCAGCCGGGTGCGCAGGACACCCAGATACACGCTGCGATAACCGACTTCGCCGAACCACAACCAGTTGGTGTAGGTGTCGGTCAGCCGTGGCCCGAGCAGCAGCAGGACTGCCAGGACGACTGCCGTCACCAGCAGCACCCGGCTGCGCCGGGACAACGAAGGTAAGCCGGTGGGGGGCCGCATGCCCACGATGCCACTCTCCAGGGTCCGATGTGTGCGGTGTGGTCCGTCGCCGGACCGTCTCCGGCCCACTCTACGGAAATCGGACACCGCTCAGGTGCCAGGGCCGAATTTGATTGGATGGGCGTGTGACCGATGACCAGCATGCCGAAGTCGTCCTCGCCCGCTGTGTGCGCGAGGTGATCGAGTTCGCCGACGCGGAGGGTTGGGGGAACCCGCCGCAGATGTTCGCCCTCGTGCCGACCGCCGACCTCGTCGCGGCCGAGCCGACGCTGCTCGACCAGCTCGAGGACGGCAGCGAACTGACCCCCATCGCCCAGGAGGCGTTCCCGGACGACATCACCGGGGGGTCGATGGCGCTGGACGAGTTCCTGGCCACCACCACCTGGCCGGAGACGGTGCACGGCTGCGTGCTGGTCCAGGAGATCGTCGTGCTGCCGCCGGACGCGGAGACCGACCTCGACGAGGCGCTGGTCCCCCTGCTGGCCGACGCCGACGCCGCCGACGCGGCCGGGCGCGCCGCCGCCCACGCGCATCCGGGCCGCCGCGACGCCCGGCTCATCGCGGGCGCGCTGCGCAGCGGCGAGTCACTGGCCCTGCTGCAGATCCGCCCCGAGGACGACGCCGACGACTTCGGCGACCTGGACCTGCGCACCTACCCGAATCTGGCGTCCGGACTGGTCGAGGCCCTGCACCACACGCTGGCCGACTAGGTCAGCCGCAGGACACGGGCTCGCGGCCCGCGTTGATGTCGTCGAGCGAGCGGACCGCGCCGTCGAGGTTCTCCACCTTGACCAGGCGCAGCCCGTCGGGCACGCGCCTGCTCGCCTCGGCGCAGTTGTCGGCGGGCACGAGGAACGTCTCGGCGCCGGCGTCGCGGGCGGCCATCATCTTGTACTGGATGCCACCGATGGGACCGACCTTGCCCGTCTCGTCGATGGTGCCGGTGCCCGCGACGAACCGCCCGCCGTTGAGCTCACCGGGCGAGAGCTTGTCGATCAGCGCCAGGCTGAACATCAGGCCCGCCGACGGGCCGCCGATGTCGGCGAGGTTGAACTCCACCTCCAGCGGCGGCCGCGCGCCCTCGGTGGGCGACATGCCCAGGTAGCCCTTGCCGGCGTCGTCCGGCCGGGCGGCCAGGGTGATCTGCGCGGTCCGGTCCTCGGAGCCGCGCCGGAACGCGACGGTGATCACCGTGCCGGGCGCCTTCGTGGAGACGATCTCCACCACCTTGGCCGGGTCGGTGACCGGGGTCCCGTCGATGGCGATGAGCTCGTCACCGGGTTCGAGCACGCCCTTGGCCGGGCCGTCGTCGCCGACCGCGCGGACCAGCACGACGGTGGGCATCTTCAGGAAGTGCAGGGCGGCGATCTCGGCGTTGGCCTCGGAATCCTTGAAGTCCTGCTTGTTGGAGTTGTCGACCTCTTCGCGCGACACGCCCGGCGGGTAGACCTCCGCGCGCGGGACGAGGCCGTGCTCGCCGCTGGCCCAGAAACCGAACGCCTCGAAGAGGTTGAGCCCGTCGCGCACGGAGACGGTGGTCATGTTGAGGTGTCCGGTCGTCGGATCGAGGGGGGCGCCGGTGACGTCGACCACCTGCTTGCCGTCGACCTCCCCGAGCGTGTCGAAGGTGGGTCCGGGGCCGAGTGCGACGAACGGCACGGTGACCACGCTGCCGACCACGCCGAGCACGAGCACCGGAACCAGGGCGGCGATCAGGGTGAGGATCCGACGATTCACTCGGCCCACCCTAATGTCGGGGGCCCGCCGACATCGGCAGTGGCACGGATTCGGCGCCGCGGCGTGGTCGGCGATTTCGCGACGCGCGAACACAAGACCCCGGGGGTGCCCGCGTAACGTTGAGGGTATGAGCGATCTCCCCTTCGGCTTCTCGAACCGCGACGACGACGAGTCCGGCAAGCGGCGCGACGAGGCAGGCGGCGCCGGAGCGAACGATCCGTTCGGCTTCGCCGCCGGCGGTGCGGGCGGATTCGATCCTTCGCAGCTGGGTCAGATGCTGACCCAGCTGGGCCAGATGATCAGCGGCATGGGCCAGGGCATGGCGCCCGGCGCCGCCGGGTCGGGGCCGGTCAACTACGACGTGGCCAAACGCCTGGCCCGCCAGCAACTCGGATCGACGGTGGCGCCGGTCACCGCGAGCACGACCAAGGCGGTGACCGATTCCGCGCACCTGGCCGAGCTGTGGCTCGACGGCGCGACGGTCCTGCCCGCGGGCGCCACCCGGACCGTCGCGTGGACCCCGAACGACTGGATCGAGGAGACGCTGCCGACCTGGAAGCGGCTCTGCGACCCGGTCGCCGAGCAGATCTCGGGGATGTGGACCGCGCAGCTGCCCGAGGAGGCCAAGCAGTTCGCGGGCCCGATGGTCGGCATGCTCGGCCAGATGGGCGGGCTGGCGTTCGGCTCGCAGCTGGGCCAGGCCCTCGGGCAGCTGGCCAAGGAGGTCCTGACCTCCACCGACATCGGGCTCCCGCTCGGCCCGGCGGGTACCGCCGCGCTGCTGCCGACCGCGATCTCGGCGTTCAGCGAGGGCCTGGAGCAGCCCGAGAGCGAGATCCTGGTCTTCCTGGCCGCCCGCGAGGCCGCCCACCAGCGGCTCTTCGCGCACGTGCCGTGGCTGCGCCAGCAGGTGCTCGGCGCGGTCGAGGACTACGCGCGCGGCATCCGGATGGACTTCTCCGCGATCGAGGAAGCCGCCCAGGGCATCGACCCGATGGCGCTGGCGGACCCGTCCAAGCTCGAGGAGCTGCTCTCGCAGGGCACCTTCGAACCGCAGACCACCCCCGAGCAGAAGATGGCGCTCGAACGCCTCGAGACCCTGCTCGCCCTGATCGAGGGCTGGGTCGACGTGGTGGTGTCCGACGCGACCGGCGACCGGCTGCCCGGCGCGGGCGCCCTGTCGGAGACGCTGCGCCGCCGCCGGGCGACGGGCGGTCCGGCCGAGCAGACCTTCGCCACCCTGGTCGGCCTCGAGCTGCGCCCGCGCAAGGTGCGCGAGGCCGCGGCCCTGTGGCGCCGGCTGACCACCGACGCGGGCATGGAGAAGCGCGACGGGGTGTGGGCCCACCCGGACCTGCTGCCCGACTCCGCGGACCTGGACTCCCCGGCCGGCTTCATCGACACCGTGATCGGCGGCGGCACCGGGGCTTTCGACGACCCCCTCGCACAGCTGGCCGAGACCGAGGCGCGCGAGCGCGACGAGGCGGCACGCAAGAACGACGACGACGAGGACTGACCTCCGCTCCTCGGCGAGGGCCCGGCACAGATGATCTTGTGCCGGGCCCTCGGCCGTTGTCCCCGCCCGCGCCGAAAGCCGCTCCCACCTCGCCGTGTGCGCCGTCCGTCCCGGTTGTGCACAGTGCTCATCCCTGTGGACAACCCGCCGTTGCGGGCCGCGGCCGACCTCGGCGGGTTCGCATACTTCCAGCCATGACCACCATCACCCCGCTGCGCGGACCGATGCTCAACCCCCGGGTGACCCGTCTCGTGCGTCCCTCGGGGACGGTGCAACTGGGCTGGGACCCCGAACGCGCGCTGCTGCTCGAGACCACGGTGCTCGACACCGCCACGGTGCTGGCCTTCCTCCAGCTGCTCGACGGGCTGCACTCCCGGCCCCAGATCGTCTGGCAGGCGGGCGAACTCGGCATCTCCCCCGGCGACACCGAGGCGCTGCTGGCACTCATCGACGGAGCCGGGCTGCTGCTCGTGCCGCACCGGCCCGAGGGACGGGTCCGCGAGATCGTGGTGCACGGCACCGGGCCGCTGGCCGACGCGGTGTCCACCGGCCTGCGCACGGCGGGCCTGCGCCCGGGCCGGACCAGGGACGTGCGCCCGGACGCGGCGCCGCCTGCCTGCGACCTCATGGTGCTCACCGACACCCTCATGGTCGACCCCCGGCTCTCGGTCGCGCTGGTGCTGCGCCGGATTCCGCATCTGCCCGTGCGCGTGCGCGACGGCGTCGGGGTGGTCGGCCCGCTCGTCCTGCCCGGCCGGACCAGCTGCCTGCGCTGCGCCGACCTGCTGCGCGCCGGGCTCGACGCCGACTGGCCGCATCTGGCGGCGCAGTTGCAGAACCGGGTCGGCCACGCCTCTCCGGCCGGGATCGCCGCCACCGCCGCCCTCGCGCTCACCGAACTCGAGGCGATCGTGGCCTGCCGGCCGCGCCCCCTCGACATCCTCGACGCCACCCTCGAGCTCGATCTGGACACCCACGAGGTCCGGCGGCGTCCGTGGCCGCCGCACCCCGACTGCGGCTGCCGCACCCTGACCAGCGAGGACACCGCCGCCGCCGGAGTCGCGCGCGGACGGTGTCGATGATCTCCTGGCACGGTCGGGCGGGCTTCGGCCATGATGGTGACGTGTCCGAGATCGTGCGCCGCACCTCCGCCCGCAATGCCAAGCTCGCCAGGATCCCGCTCGGCATCGCGGGCCGCGCCGCCGTCGGCTTCGGGAAGAAGCTCGTCGGCGGCGACAAGCAGCAGATCAACGCCCAGCTCAACCAGAAGGCCGCCGAGCAGCTCTTCGCCGTGCTGGGCGAGCTCAAGGGCGGCGCGATGAAGTTCGGGCAGGCGCTGAGCGTGTTCGAGGCCGCGGTCCCCGAGGAGTTCGGCGAGCACTACCGCGAGGCGCTGACCAAGCTGCAGGCCTCCGCCCCGCCCATGCCCGCGGCCACGGTGCACCGGGTCCTCGACGAGCAGCTGGGCACCCGGTGGCGGGAGCGGTTCCGCTCCTTCGACGACACCCCGGCCGCCTCGGCGAGCATCGGCCAGGTGCACCGCGCGGTCTGGTCCGACGGGCGCCCGGTCGCGGTGAAGGTCCAGTACCCCGGCGCCGACGAGGCCCTGCGCTCGGATCTGAAGACGCTGTCGCGGATGAGCTCGATGTTCGCCTCGATGGTCCCCGGCGCCGACGTCAAGCCGATGCTGGCCGAGATCACCGAGCGCACCGAGGAAGAACTCGACTACCGCATCGAGGCCGCCAACCAGCGCGCCTTCGCCGCCGCCTTCGAGGGGCATCCCGACATCGTGGTGCCGCGCGTGGTGGCGGGTGCGCCGAAGGTGATCGTCACCGAATGGCTCGACGGCACACCGGTTTCCGCGCTCATCGCCGAGGGCGCCCGGGATCCGGAGGGCACCCGCGCCCAGCGCGACCGGGTCGCCGAACAGCTGGGTGTCTTCCACTTCTCCTCGCCCGAGCGGGCCCACCTGCTCCACAGCGATCCCCACCCCGGCAATTTCCTCATCCGGCCCGACGGCAAGCTCGCCGTGCTCGACTTCGGCGCCTGCGCGCCGCTGCCCGACGGGTTCCCGGAGGAACTGGGCCGGATCCTGTTCCTCGCGGTCGAGGAGGACTACGCGGCGCTCACCGAGCTGCTGCACGAGCACGGTTGGGTCATCCCCGGCCGCACGCTGACGCACGAGGAGATCGCCGCCTACCTGCGCCCGTTCAGCGATCCCATCCGGTCCGAGACCTTCCACTTCACCCGCTCGTGGATGCAGCGGGTGGCAGGCAAGGCCTCGGAGTTCTCCAGCCCGGAGATGAAGACCGCACGGTCCATGCAGCTGCCGGCGCAGTACGTCATGATCTTCCGGGTGCTCGGCGGGTCGGTGGGCATCCTCGCCCAGCTCGACGCGGAGCTGTCCTTCCTGCGACTGGCGCGCGACTGGGTGCCGGGCTTCCGTGAGGAACGCTCGGCGTCCTGAACCGCTGATCCCCGCGGCGCGCCCGCGCGCGGAATCCCCCCGAAGACAAACGAACCGCCCACCGTCGCACGGTGAGCGGTTCGCTTGCGGTACAGGCCCTTTCCCGGATTCATGCCGGGATCGCGACCTTGCGCGGGCGGCCACGGGGGCGCTTGCGGGCGATCACGACACCCTGGTCGAAGATCTCACCGCCCCAGACACCCCACGGCTCGCGCCGATCGATGGCCGCGTCGAGACAGCGGGAGCGGATCGGGCACGCGGCGCACAGCGCCTTGGCCTCCTCCAGCTCGCGCGGGCTCTCGGCGAACCACAGGTCGGGGTTACCCGCCCGGCAGGGCAGGACCTTGGTGATCTCCCGGGCCCGCGGAGTCGGGGCGACCGTGGTGCGGCATGTCACGTCAGTAGTGGCGCTCGGCCAGTCCTGGGCGGTGAACACGTCGTTCTCCTTCAGCTCGTGTGCAGCGATTCGTTTCGTTCTGTGGGCGAAACCGCTGCCTACGGCCGAGGGGCCGAAAACAATGGCCACGGTTTCGCTTCTCGTGCGATCCGTGGCCAGAAGGTCCGGGAGAGTTCCCTACCTAGTTCGACAGGTGTGTCGAGTTCTGATCACGTTCGCTGGGTGGACGCGGAGTGCGTGGGTGTCGAAAACCGGGAATCCCCCCGGGTTTTCGGCACCGGTGGTCTCAGCCACCGGACGCCAGCCGCCATTGGGCTTGTCCTGCATCGCGGCAGGGACCGTCAGCAGCGCGTGGCGCCGCCGCGAACCCTGAATCTCGACGCCGGACAGACCGGTCCCCTGCAGAGCGAGGACCCCCCGGGAGGCCGACAACAGCTGCGGTGCAGCGACAGCGCAGATGCTGATGCCGTAATTGCTTGCCATTGGTCTCGCCTCCCTTCCGTGTTCGTGCCGTCGTTGCTGAATTCTTGGGCGCACCGAAATCACTCCCGGTGCGTGCTCTCCACCATAGGAGATGGCGAAGAACCTCACAACCTATTTTCTACCTGCGGTTTTGTGCCGAGGATCGCAGGCGGGAAGCGACGATCGCGAGCACGTCGGCGCCGTAGGTTTCGATCTTCTTGGCCCCGATGCCCGCGATCGCGGCCAGGGCGGCGTCGTCGGCGGGCAGTTGCTCGGCGATCGCGGTGAGGGTGGTGTCGGTGAACACGACGAACTCGCGCACCCGCAGCGCCTCGGCCTTCTCCGCCCGCCACTCGCGCAGCGCCTCCAGCAGTTGCGGGTCGGGCTCGCCCGGGCAGCGCCTGCACCGGCCGAGCATGGTGGCGTAGGTGCCGATCAGCGGTTTGGCGCACACCCGGCACAGCGGCCGGGTGCCCGAGGGATCGGTGGGCCCGGTGGCCGCGGTGGCGATGCGGGAGGCGGGCGAGGTGTCGGGCACCAGCCCGTTGAGGAAGCGGGAGCGGCGCCGGGCGCGGCGGCCGCCGGGAGTTCGCGACAGCGCCCACGACAGGCTCAGGTATTCGCGGGCCCGGGTGACGCCGACGTAGAGCAGGCGGCGTTCCTCCTCGAGGCCGGCCTGATCGGCCACCGCGCCGCCGTCGCCGAGGACGTGCAGGATCGGCAGCGTGCCGTCGGTCACACCGACCAGGAACACCGCGTCCCACTCGAGGCCCTTGGCCGCGTGCAGCGACGCCAGGGTGACGCCCTCGACCGTCGGCGGATGCTTGGCCTCCGCGCGGGCGGCGAGCTCGCGCAGCAGACCGGTGAGGTCCATGTCGTCGTCCTGGCCGACCAGTTCCTCGGTGAGCTGCACCAGCGCCAGCAGCGAGGACCAGCGCTCGCGGGCCTGGGCGCCCGCGGGCTCCTCGGCGGTCAGCCCGACCGGGGCGAGGGCGGCGCGCACCAGGGTGATGAGCTCGGCGCCGGAGCGGGCCTCGTCGGGCAGGTCGTCGCGGGCGTCGGCCTGCCGCAGCGCGTGCACCGCCTGGCGGACCTCCTGGCGCTGGAAGAAGCCCTCGCCGCCGCGCACCTGGAACGGGATGCCACGCGCGTTGAGCGCCTGCTCGTAGGGCTCGGACTGGGCGTTGATCCGGTAGAGCACCGCGATCTCGGCGGCCGGGGTGCCCGCGGCGAGGAGCTTCTTGATCCGCCCCGCGACCGCGGCCGCCTCGGCGGGCACGTCGGGATGCTCGGCGAACTCCGGTTCCGGACCGTCGGGGCGCTGCCCGATCAGCTGCAGGCGGGTGCCCGCGATACGGCCCCGCGCCGCGCCGATGACCCGGTTGGCCAGCGACACCACCTGCGGGGTCGAGCGGTAGTCACGTTCCAGGCGCACCACGGTGGCGTCGGGGAAGCGGCGCGAGAAGTCCAGCAGGTAGTCCGGCTTGGCGCCGGTGAAGGAGTAGATCGTCTGGTTGGCGTCGCCCACGACGGTGACGTCGTCGCGGTCGCCGAGCCAGGCGTCGAGCACCCGCTGCTGCAGCGGGGTGACGTCCTGATATTCGTCGACGACGAAGCTGCGATAGCGCCCGCGGAACTCGTCGGCCACCGCGGGGAAGTCCTCCAGCGCGGCGGCGGTGTGCAGCAGCAGGTCGTCGAAGTCGAGCAGCAGGCCGTCCGGGGAGGTCTTGAGCGTCTCGTAGCCGGAATACACCTGGGCGACCCGCGCGGGATCGAACGGCGCCTGGCGCTGCAGGCGGGCGGCGGCGACCGGATAGTCCTCGGGGGCGATCAGCGAGGCCTTGGCCCACTCGATCTCCGAGAGCAGATCGCGGATGGTCTCGGTGGCGGTGCCGAGGCCCGCGCGCTGGGCGGCCTGGGCGACGAGCGGGAACTTGCTGTCGACGAGCTGCCAGGGCACGTCGCCGACGACCTGGGGCCAGAAGTAGCGCAGTTGCCGCAGCGCGGCGGCGTGGAAGGTCCGGGCCTGCACCTGGCCCGCCTCGCCGCCGAGGCCGAGCGCGCGCAACCGGTTGCGCATCTCGCCCGCGGCCCGGGCGGTGAAGGTGACGGCGAGGACCTGGTCGGCCTTGACGTGTCCCCCCGACACCAGGTGCGCGATGCGATGGGTGATGGTGCGGGTCTTGCCGGTGCCCGCGCCGGCCAGGACGCAGACCGGGCCCCTCGGTGCCCGCACCGCGGCGGCCTGCTCCGGATCGAGGGCGGCGAGATCGAGTACTGGCACGCGCACCATCATGACAGCGCCCGCCGACAACCCGGGGCACCGCGTCGCGGAACATCGCGCGCGATCCCGGCGTTGCATCCACCGTGACTGATGCGACCCCTGACCTGACGATGTACTCGACCACCTGGTGCGGCTACTGCCGCCGCCTCAAGACCCAGCTCGACGAGGCGGGCATCACCTATACGGTCATCGACATCGAGGAAGACCCCGCCTCCGCCGAGTTCGTCGGCTCCGTCAACAACGGCAACCACGTGGTGCCGACGGTGAAGTACCGCGACGGCTCGACCGCGACCAACCCGTCGCTGGCGCAGGTCAAGCAGGCCCTGGCCGCACAGGCCTGAGCCCGGCGGCGGCGCTCAGCCGACCCAGGATTCGATGATGGTCCTGGCGATCGAGATCGAGCCCGGCACCAGCAGGCGCGACTCGCTGCGCTGCGCCGCCGCCCAGTCGCCCGCGTGCAGGGCCGCCCGCACCTCGTCGCGGGTGAACCAGTGCGCCTCGGCGATCTCGCCGTCGGCGAAGACCAGTTCCTGCTCCGGGTCCCCGACCGCGGCGAAGCCGACCATCAGCGAGCGCGGGAACGGCCACGGCTGACTGCCCAGGTACTCGATCTCGCGCACGTCGACGCCGACCTCCTCGCGCACCTCGCGTTCCACGCAGTGCTCGAGGGACTCCCCCGCCTCGACGAAACCGGCCAGCAGCGAGAACATCCGCTCCGGCCAGGCCTGCTGACGGGCCAGCAGGACCCGGTCGGCGCCGTCGTGGATCAGGCAGATGACGGCCGGGTCGATGCGGGGGAACTCCTCGACGCCGTCGGCCGAGAGCCGCGACCAGCCGCCGCGCGACGGGGTCGTCGTCGTGCCGTCCACGCCGTGGAAACCGGCCTTGTCGTGCCAGTTCAGCAGGGCGTACGCGGTGGCGAGCAGGTCGGCGGTGAAGTCGTCGACGGCGCCGAGGCTGCGCAGGTCGCGCAGCTCGCCCTCGAGCGAGGGATCGCGGACCGCCCACAGGTGCACCTCGTCGGCGACGCCGAGGAAGATCGCCGACGGATCGGGTTCCTCTCCGAGCGAGATCGCGGTGTCGAACACCACGCCGGTCTCGGCGAAGCGCACCCGACCCCGGGCGTCGACCCGCAGCAGCCTGGCCTTCCCCCAGCCCTCCCGCAGGGCGCCGGGGTCGAGGCGCACGGCCTCGGCACGGTCGACGGTGGAACGCGACAGCAACGGAACAGCATTCAGCCGGAACGACACGTTCGAAGACTAGCGCCCCCGGCCGCCGCGGGGCGAACCGCTATTTCCCGGTCCGCCGGATGTAGAGCAGCTTGTCCGAGGCCTCGAGCGCGTCGACCTGCGGTTCCCCGACCCGGATCAGGTCGCCGCCGCGCACGACGCCGAGCACGATGTCGGACAGGTGGCGCGGCGAACCGCCCACCTCGCCCGGCTCCACCTCCCGTTCGGCGACGGCGAAACCGTGCTCGGGGGTGAGCAGGTCCTCCATCATCTCCACGACCGTCGGGGTCGTGGTGGCGATGCCGAGCAGCCTGCCCGCGGTCTCGGAGGAGACCACCACCGAGTCGGCGCCGGACTGGCGCAGCAGGTGGGTGTTCTCGGCCTCGCGGATGGCGACGACGATCTTGGCGGTCTTGTTCAGCTCGCGGGCGGTCAGCGTCACCAGCACGGCGGTGTCGTCGCGGTTGGCGGCGACGACGACCGAGGCCGCGCGCTGCACGCCGGTCAGCCGGAGCACATCGGACTTGGTGGCCGAACCGTGCACGGTGACCAGGCCCGCGTTGGCCGCCGCCTCCAGCGCGTTGGCGTCGGTGTCGACGACCACGATGTCCGAGCGCTGCACACCGTCACCCAGCATGGCGTCGATCGCGGTCCGTCCCTTCGTGCCGTAGCCGACGACCACGGTGTGATTCCGCACGCTGTGCCTCCATCGCTGAATCTTGAACGCCTGCCGTGACCGTTCGGTGAGCACGCTGAGGGTGGTGCCGACCAGCACGATCAGGAACAGGATGCGCAGGGGGGTGATGATGACGATATTGGCCAGGCGCGCCTCGGGCGTGATGGGCGCGATGTCGCCGTAGCCGGTGGTCGACAGCGAGACCGTCGAGTAGTAGAAGGCGTCGAGGAACGACAGCTCGTCACCGGAGTTGTCGCGGTAGCCGTCGCGGCCCAGGTAGACGACCAGCGCGGCGGCGAACAGCAGCGCGATGGCGAACAGCACGCGCCGGGCCAGCGAGATCCACGGACTGGACTGCACCGCCGGGATGCGCAGCAGACCGACCAGCGCGTAGTCGGGGCTGCTGCCCAGCCCGACCGGTTTGCTCGTGGCGTCACCGAACATCGGTTCCACCCGCCCCCCGGTGGCTCGTCACGGCGGTCTGTTCTGGTTCCGGCACAGTGCGCGAGCCTACCCGTTCTCGGGCGCGGCTTCGCGGATCAAGCGGGCCAGTTCCTCGGGTCCGGCCAGCACCGAGGGGGCGATGGTGCGCCCGGACCGCACGTAATGGAATGCGGCGCCGACCCGTTCGAGCATCCGCGCCTCGCTCTGCCCGGTCCGCGCGGCCATGAGCCGGGCCCAGGCGAGCCGGTAGACGGCCAGCTGCACGGCCACCGCGGGCTCGTCGGCGGGGCCGGGTTCGGCGCCGGTCTTCCAGTCGACGACGATCCAGCGGTCGCCGGGTTCGGCGAACACCGCGTCCATCCGGCCGCGGATCACGGTGCCCGCGATGCTGGTCTCGAACGGCACCTCGACGTCGACGGGGGTGCGCTGCGCCCACGGGGACCGCTGGAAGGCGTCCTGCATGGCGGCCAGTTCGCGGTCGGCGCGGCCCGCGTTGTCGGCGGCGCCGGGGAGCTGGTCGAGGCCGAGGAGCTGGTCGGCGCCGAACCAGGTCTGCACCCAGGCGTGGAAGGCGGTGCCGCGCCGGGCCATCGGGTTCGGCGGGTAGGGCAGCGGCCTGCGCAGGCGCGCGGCCAGGCGCGTCGGGTCGGCGCGCAGCTCGACGAGCGCGGTCGCCGGGAGCTGGCCCGGCAACTCGACGCGCTGGTCGGCGGCCTTGGCCTCGGTGAACTCGGCGAGCAGGGCGTCGACGTCCTCGGCCCACCCGTCGGGGTCCGCCGCATCGTCGGGTTCGCCCGCGCCGGCGCGGAGTTCGTCGAGCGCCTCGCGCACCAGGGCGGCGCCCGCCTCGATCGGGTCGCGCCGGGCGCCGAGCGGGTCGCGGGGCCAGCGGGCGGTGGCCGGGTCGTCGGCGAACGGGTTGACCGCGTCGGGGGCGGGCGGTTCGTCCCAGCGGGCGACGACCGCGGCCCCGTGGGCGGGACTGCCCGGATCCTCGCTCGCTTCCTTCAGTTCGAGCAGGAACGCCGAGGGCCCCTTGGGTTTGGTGCCGGTCTCGGCCCAGTGGTGGCCCGAGACGAGCAGGACCCGTTCGGTGCGGGTGAGCGCGACGTAGAACAGCCTGCGTTCCTCGTCGAGGCGGCGGCCGCGCAGGGCGGCCCGGTTGGTGTCGAGGGCGCGCTGCAGGTCGGCACGGTCGCCGACCTCGCTCAGGTCGAGGACGGGCACGCCCTCGGTGGCGTCGGGCTGGGCCCGGTCACCGCGCAGGGTGGTGGGCAGTTCGGCCAGGGCGCCCTGCCAGGTGCTCATCGCCGTCTCCGAGGGAAACACCTTGTCGGTGACGTGCGGGACCGCGACCACCTCCCATTCCAGGCCCTTGGCGGCGTGCACGGTCAGCACCTGGACCCGGTCACGGGCGACCTCGACCTCGCCGGGTTCGAGGCCGTCCTCGACGGATTCGGCGGCGGTGAGGAAGGCGAGCAGGCCGCCGAGGGAGGCGTGGTGCCCGTCGGCGTACCCGGCGACGACCTCGGCGAAGGCGTCCAGGTGCTCGCGGCCCGCGCCCGCGCCCGCCACCGCGCGCCGGGCCTGGGACTCCACCCCGACGCCGATGGTGCGTTCGACGTCGGCGACGAGTTCGGCCAGGGGCTGGCCGCTGCGCTCGCGCAGGGCCGCGAGTTCCTCGGCCAGCGCCAGGATGCGCCGGTAGCCGGGTTCCGAATAGTTCTCCGGCGGGCCGGGGTCGGCCAGGGCGTCGGCCAGACCCGCCTTCTCGGCAGGCTCGGGCGCGACCTCGCGCAGCGCGGCCGACAGGGCCGCGGCGTCGGTGATCGCCGCGCCGGTCTCCTCGGGGGAGCGGCCGATGGACAGCTGGCGGGCGCGGCGGGCCAGCGCGGCCAGGTCGGCGACGCCGAGCCGCCAGCGCGCGCCGGTGAGGATCCGGACGGCCGCCGACCCGGTGCCCGGTTCGGCGATGAGGCGCAGGGTGGCGACCACGTCGGCGACCTCGGGGGTGGCCAGCAGGCCGCCGAGCCCGACGATCTCCACCGGGAGTCCTTGCGCGCGCAGGGCTTCCGCGATCGGCGCGGCGTCGCCGTTGCGCCGGATCAGGACCGCCGAGGTGGGCGGCGGCCGTTCCGCCGCGCGGGCGGCCCGCCATTCGGCGGCGATCCGCTCGGCGATCCACTCCCGTTCCCCGGCGACGGTGTCGGTGAGGGCCAGCTCGACGACGCCGGGTTCGGCCGCCGGCTTGGCGCGCAGGGCGTCGACCGTCGCCCCGCCCGCGGCCCTCGCGCGCTCGCGCAGCGGGTCGGCGACGAGGTTGGCCAGGGCCAGCGCCTCGGGCGGGTTCCGCCAGCTGGTGAGCAGCGGCAGGATCGGCGCGGGAACGCCGGGGGCGCGGGGGAAGTCGGTGGCGAAGCGGGGCAGGTTGGCGGCCGAGGCGCCGCGCCAGCCGTAGATGGACTGCATGGGATCGCCGACGGCGGTCACGGCGGGCGCGGGCGGGACGTCGCCGCGCCCGGGCGGGTCCGGGCGGCCGCCGGGCGCGGCGGGCCC
>NZ_BAGK01000186.1 GCF_000308795.1 Nocardia thailandica NBRC 100428
CGAGAAGTCCGACGGTGCGGGTCGCTGCGTGCGGCCCGCACCGTCGTCGTTTCCGGGTCGTCGTTTCCGGGTCGTCCGTGTCGGTGCGCCGGGATAGAGTCGCGCTCGGCCTGGGACGAACGTGGACGAGGGGGAACCGATGGGCTGGAACGCGAGCGGATTCATCGTCGCCGGGGAATTCGATCCCGGTGCGCTGCCGGACATCCGGCGACGCACCGGGGAGCGCGCCGAGTTCCCGACGGGGTCCTCGGCCGTGGCCGGTCTCGGCGTCGCCCGGCTCGGCGGGTGGACGGTCGTCGCCGATCCGGATCTCGACGTGGTCTTCGACGACGCCGCGCTGGAGGCGATTCCGGCCCCGCGCGTGCTGACCTTCTTCGCGCACAGCGTCTCCGACACCTACGGCTTCGCCTGGTTCGCCGACGGCAGGCTCCGGCGCAGGCTGATCACCGCCGAGTCCGAGGTGGTCGAGGAAGCGGGCGCGGCGCTGCCCGAGGAGTCCCACCGCGGCGAATTCGTCGACGAGGACTTCGTCTTCGACCTGATCGAACGGCTGACCGGCCTCGGCTGGGACGCCGTCGCCGAGGCCGAGTACGAGATCTGGGCCGCTCGGCCGGGCGAGGGGGCGTGAGCCGCCGAGCCGATTCCGCGCCCTCGGCCGGCGGCGGACCTCACAATCGTGACGTGTCGTCGGCGGCGATCATGGCGTCGAGGCGGTGGGGGTTGACGTCGAGGAGTTCGCGGTTCCAGTGGCCGAGGTCGGCGGCGGCCGCGTAGGTGGTGTTCAGGAAGTCGAGCAGGACGGCGTCGGGGTCGTCGGCGGTGCGGACTATCTCGTAGGGGAGGACGAATTCGCCCAGGTCGGCGTCCCAGCGGGCGCCTTCCGGGCCGGCGGGGCGGTCGGCGTAGCCGTCGGGGGCCGGGTAGCTGTAGGCGTAGAACATCCCCTCCTGGCCGCCCGCCCAGAAGCCGGCGCTGGCGCATTCGCGGGAGTACCCCTCGAGCATGACCCAGTCCGCGCAGTTGGGCGCGCCGCCGGGGTGCGGCGGGGCGGTGCGGCCGGAGAAGCGGGTGCAGGCCAGGTCGAGCGCGCCCCAGAAGACGTGGACGGGGCTGGACTTCCCGGCGAAACCGGCCCGCCACAGCCGGAACACCCGGTCCGCGTGGATGAGCTGCTGCCAGAACAGGTGGGCGGCCGAGGCGTCGTAGGAGTGGTGGGTGGTGTCCTGGGCGAAGGGGATGGCCGGGTCGACCTCATTGGGCGAAGCCTGGATCTCGGTGGTGACGTCGAGCTGGTCGAGGGCCGAGGTGACCTCGGCGTAGAAGTCGGCCACGGTGCGCGGTGCCAGAGCCACCGTCGCCCGGCCGCCGTCGCTGGTCCGCAGCACGAGTTCGTGGTCGAGGAAGTCGAATTCGGCGTCGAGCATCCGGCCGCCCGCGCCGACGGGACCGGTGGCCAGGCCGCGCGCGCTGACGGTGAAGGTGACGTTCCACCAGTGGTTGACCAGCGGGGTGCCCGCCATCTTCAGCTTGCCGACGATCTGGGTCCACATGTGCACCGTGTCGCGGGTGTCGGCCCAGGATTCCACCCGCAGCACGGGCCAGGTGGCACCGGCGGGGGTCAGGCGTGCGGTCATCGGGTACCTCGCTCTCCCCGGCGCGGGGCCGGTGCAGCGGTCCGTGGACAGGCATCGTTGCCGTCATCGTACGTCGGGCCCGTCGATGTCCTCGGGAGTGGCGCGCGTCACGCCCCCCATTGCATGAGACTCGGAGTCTCATATAACGTGATACCCGCACCACCACGAAGGAGACATCGACGATGCTGTCCACAGCCGCCAAGGCGACACAGAACGATCCCGAATACCACGAGATCCTGCAGGGCCTGTCCGAGGGCTCGGTGAACCGGCATTTCGACCCTTACGTCGACATCGACTGGGACTCCCCCGACTTCGTGGTCGACCCCACCGACCGCCGCTGGATCATGCCCGTCGAGGACCCGCTCGGCCGCCACCCCTGGTACCGCGCCCAGCCCGTGGAACGCCAGATCGAGATGGGCATGTGGCGCCAGGCCGGCATCGCCAAGGTCGGCCTCGACTTCGAACAGCTGCTCATCCGCGGCCTCATGCAATACCTGGTCTCGGTGCCCAACGGCGACCCCGAATTCCGGTACGTCACCCACGAGGCCGCCGAAGAGTGCAACCACACCATGATGTTCCAGGAGATGATCAACCGCATCGGTCATCTCGACGTCATCGGCATGGGCCCGATCGACCGCAAACTCACCATGATCATCTGGCCCGCGGTCAAATACTTCCCCGAACTGTTCTTCACCATGATCCTCGGCGGCGAGGAACCCATCGACCACCTGCAGAAGTCCCTGCTCCGGGGCGGCGCCGACCTGCACCCGATGGTGCGGCGGGTCATGCAGATCCACGTGGCCGAAGAGGCCAGGCACATCTCCTTCGCCCACGAATACCTCAAGCGCAACGTGCCCGGCATGAACCCGGTCCTGAAATTCGCGCTGTCGCTGCTCTTCCCGATCGCGATGCGGATCATGCTGGACATGATCGCCACGCCGCCGAAGGAATTCGTGGAGAAGTTCGCCATCCCGGATCAGGTGATGCGCGAGGCGTACTGGGACGACGCCGAATCCCAGCGGCAGATCCGCGACATCTTCGCCGACGTCCGGGCGCTGTGCGAGAACAGCGGCATCATGAACCCGGTCTCGAAACTCGCCTGGCGGCTGCTCGGCATCGACGGGCCCGCCTCGCGCTACCGCAGCGAACCGGCACGCAAGGCGGCCTGAGCCGAGGGCTCGGGCCCGCCCGAGCCCTCAGAGTCGGCTACTTGACGAGCTTGGCGCGCAACGCGCTCAGCACCTGCGGGCGCAGGCCGAGGCCGTCGCGCAGGTACTTGTCGACGGTGCCGTAGTCCTGGACGAGCTGGGTGATGCCCGCCTCCAGGTAGCTGCGGTCGACCCCGAGCAGCGGCCGGAACACGGCGGCCGCCTCCGGGCCCCTCGTCGCGGTGATGTGGGCGACGGTCGCCTCGATCGAGGCCGCGGAGTACTCGTTGGTGAGCAGGTAGTCGCGCATGATCGTGTCCGCGTCGACGCCGACCAGGCTCTGCAGCAGGTAGGCCACCCAGCCGGTGCGGTCCTTGCCCGCGGTGCAGTGGAACACGATCGGCCCTGGCTGTTCGGCGATGCGGGTCAGCGTGCGCGCCATGCCCTCCCGCGCCTGCGGCTCGGTGACGAACTGGCGGTTGAAGGTGCGCAGCAGCTCCTTCGCCTCCTCGGGGCTGCGGAGCCGGCCCGCCTGCTCGGCGACGTCGCCCGCCAGGATCTGGATGTTGACGTAGGCCGCGCCCGCGGGCACGCGGTCCGGCGCGCTCGCGATCTCGCCGTCGTTGCGCAGGTCCAGGACCTCGGCGATGCCGAGGCCCTCCACCGTGGCCAGGTCGGCGTCGCTGAGGGTCAGCGCGTTGGACCGGTAGATCACGCCCTTGTTGAGCCGATGGCTGCCCTGCGCGCCGTACCCGGCCCCGGTGCCCGCGATGTCGCGGAAGTTGTCGGCGCTCGCCAGCCGCGGCGCGTCGGCGCCGCGGGCGGGTGAGGTCAGGACGGGGCCGGGCGCGGCGACCGCGGCCCCGGACAGCGGGCTGATCACCAGGCCCGCGCACAGCGCGAGCGCGACGGTGGCGCGGCGGGGGGTGAGAAACATCGGCGACTCCTTCGATACCGAGCGGGTGCTCGTTCTGCAGGCGCCCAGTGCAGCATCGAGTGCGGCGGCGCGAAACCCGAACCGGCCGGTAGCGTAGAAGTCGGGTTTTATGCCCTGACCTGCGGCGGAAGTCCGGACAAGTTCCTCCCACTGATCGGGCGACGCGACTGTACACACCGATGTACAGTTGACTATGGCCGATTACGAAACCGTGCCGCTGACCGAATTGCGCGGCCAGCTCGGCACGGTCCTGGACGGGGTCTCCGCCAGCGGACGACCGGTGATCGTGACGCGGGAGGGGAAGGAACTGGTGGCGGTGGTGCCCGCCGAGGTACTGCGCCACGCCGCGCTGCCCCCGGCCTACTTCAACGACGATCTGCGCGAACAGATCCTGAGCGGCCTCGACGAGCGGATCAACGCCCACTCCGCGGCCGACATCGCCGAGGCGGAGGCCGAACTCGACAAGCTGATGAGCGCGCTGGACGGCACCGGCACGGGCCGCCGGTGAGCGTCGCCGACCACACCGCGCTGACCTCGCTGGCCATGTCGCCGCTGTTCGGGCAGGTGATCATGCGCCAGTTCACCCAGCAGCGCCGGATCATGGTCGTGCCCACGGTGAGCCTGATGGCCGCCATGCGCGCCGTCGACAACATCGACGAGCTCGGCAGGCTGCTCGACAACCGGGTGGCCGTGCGCTGGGCCGAGCTGGACGCGGCGACCGCGATCCGTACCGGCACCTCCGTCCCGGTCGCCGACGACCACACCGACTGGCCGCTGGTCGCGCCGGTCGTCTGGACCGCGCAGAACCTCGACATGCCCGTCCTGACGGCGAAACCCGAGCTGTACCGCGGCTACAAGGTCGACATCGCGCCGATGCCCTGACCGGCCTCCCGACCCGCCCGGATCGGCGCCGAGGACGGTCGGTTACCGTACCAACGGGTCGGCATGCCCGGCGAGGACCGGCGCCGCCACCGATCGGACGACAAGTTCAGAAGCAGTACCAGGAAAACCTCGAGGAGCCTTGGTCATGCGACATCTGAGTTTCCCCCGTCGATTCACCGCCGCGCTGGCCGCGGTCACCGCCGCCGCGGGCATCGCCCTGGCCGCCCCCGCCGGCGCCGAACCCCCGACGCCCACCCCCACCGTCGACCTGGCGCAGGCCGTCGCGCGGCTGCGCGTCACGGCCGCGGACGATCCCGGCGCGCTGGCCGCCATCGACCGGCTGACCGCGTCGGGCGAGGTCCCGGTCGCGCTGCCCGCGCAGCCCTTCCAGATCCCGGCGACCTCCGATGTCGGCCAGAACGGCGGCGGCGGTGTCTACGGGTCGGGCATCGCCCTGGACATGGACGGTTTCCGCTTCGGCTTCTTCGGCGGACCCGGCACCATCTCGCCGAACCAGAACGGGGCCGAGCTGCAGGTCATGTGGCTGAATCTGGCCACCTTCCAGAGCGGTTCGGCCGTACTGACCGAGCACCAGGACAACCCGATCGACACCACCATCCGCACCGGCGTGCTGAATCCGGGCGGCGCGGGCGGCCCGATCGTGGCCATGGTGTGGGGTTCGCTGTGGCACCGCTGGCCCGTCCCGGTCGACGACGCGCACCCGGACGGTTTCGCCTACGCGAAGGCCACCATCCAGCAGCCGTCCTTCGGCGCGGTCTGGAACTGAGGCACCGCCCGGCCCGGCGCGGTGCCGCCGGGCCGGGCCGGCGCGACGCACCGGGGCCGATGGCCCTTCCGCTCGGCGTGGCGTAGGTTGACCGGCGTGGAGCTGGCGGTACGCATCGCGGAACTGGAACGACGGGTCGCGGCACTGGAAGGCGCTCGCGCCGAACAACATCCGGCGCCCTCGGGGCCCGGCCCGTGGGCGGTCACCGGCCTGCGGGAGGAGTTCGAGGCGGCGGGCACCCCGAACGGCGGCGTGCTCATGGCGGGGGCGCTGCGGCTGCCGACCGGCGAGAGGCTCGGCTGGCAGGCCCGTTTCGGCATCGACGACCTGCTCCGCGACGACTGGACCGAGGCCGCGAAGTGCCTCGCCGCGCTGACCAGCCCGATCCGCCTGTACCTGCTGCGCGAGATCCTGGCCGGGCGGCGCACCGCGGCGGATCTGGCCGCGATCGCGGAGCTGGGCACCTCGGCCGAGATCTATCAGCACCTGCGCGAGCTCGCCGCGGTCGGCTGGCTGCAGACCGCGGGCCGCGGCCGTTTCGAGGTGCCGGAAGCGCGCGTCGTCCCGCTGCTGGTCGCGCTGTCCAGCGCCCAACGCTGACCGTTTTGGGCCATTTGACCGAATAATTTGTGACAGCACTCACACCCACTGCTACGGTGACACCACCGATCGACCTGGAGGTGGCGTGGTGCAACCGGCGCATCTGCTCGAAACCGTCAAGGCGCTGGGCGTCCTGCGCTCGCGCGGGGTGACCGACCCGACCAAGCCCTTGGAGACCCTGCGCACCATGCGGGAGACCAGAATCTTCGGCCCGCAGGCCGCCCTGGTCCAGCACTCCGCGCGCGTCGCCCCCGAGCAGGTGGCCCTGGCCGACGAACGCGGCGAGCTGACCTACCGCGAGCTGGACCGGCAGTCGACGGCGGTGGCCCGCGGCCTGCGCGCGGCGGGCATCGGCGAGGGCATGGTCGTCGGCGTCCTCGCCCGCGACCATCGTGGCCTGATCATGTCGATGGTCGCGGCGGGCAAGCTCGGCGCCCGGATCGCGCTGATGAACACCGGTTTCGCCAAGCCGCAGTTCGCCGAGGTGTGCCTGCGCGAGAAGGTCGCGGCGGTGCTGCACGACAGCGAGTTCCTCGGCCTGCTCGACGCCCTGCCCGCGGACCTGCCGCGCTATCTGACCTGGGTCGACGAGGGCACCGCGGTCCCCGAGCGCGCCGTCACCTTCGACGAGCTGGTCGCGGCGAACAGCGACGAGCCGCTACCCGCGCCCGGCAGGCCGGGCGGCTTCATCATCCTGACCAGCGGCACCACCGGCCTGCCCAAGGGCGCGCCGCGCACCAAGGTCACCCCGATGGCGACCGCGCAGTTCGTCGACCGGGTGCCGTTCCCGCGCCGGGGCACGATGATGATCGTCTCGCCGATCTTCCACAGCACGGGCCTCGGCACCTGGCTGGTCGGCACGGTCCTGTCGAACACGATCGTCATGCGCCGCCGCTTCGACGCCGAGGCCACCCTGGCCGCGATCGCCGAGCACAAGGTGGAGATGCTGGTCGCGGTGCCGACCATGCTGCACCGGATGACCGAGCTGCCCGCCGAGGTGCGCGCGAAGTACGACACCTCCTCGCTGAAGGTGATCCTGCTGGCCGGGTCGGCGCTCTCGCCGGAGCTGTGCGTGCGCGCGACCGAGGCCTTCGGGCCGGTGCTCTACAACCTGTACGGCTCCACCGAGGTCGCGATCGCCACCATCGCCACCCCCGCCGAGCTGGCGCTCGCGCCGGGCACCACGGGCAAGCCGCCGATCACCTGCGACGTGCGCCTGTACGACGAGAACGACCAGCGGGTCAGGGGAGCCGGGGCGCCCGGCCGGATCTTCGTGCGCAGCGGCGCCCCCTTCGAGGGGTACACCGACGGGCGGCACAAGCAGATCATCGACGGCTACATGTCCTCCGGCGACGTCGGCCATTTCGACGAGCACGGCCTGCTGATGGTCGACGGCCGCGACGACGACATGATCGTCTCCGGCGGGGAGAACGTCTTCCCGCAGGAGGTCGAGAACCTGCTCATCGCCCGCGAGGACGTCTTCGACGTGGCGGTGGTCGGCGTGGACGACGTAGAGTTCGGGAAGCGGCTGCGCGCCTTCATCGTTCCCGAACCGGGCCACGAGGTCGACGGCGCGGAGATCCAGGCGTTCGTGAAGAACAACCTGGCCCGGTACAAGACCCCGCGCGAGGTGGTCCTGATCGAGGAGCTCCCCCGCAACGCGACGGGCAAGATCCTGCGGCGGGTCCTCATCGATTATGAGATCTCCCAATGACGTCCTGACCGTCTCGGACAGCCTGTAGGCGGAACCGCTGGTACTTGATACTGTGAGCGCCAGCACTGGATCCCGACGACGCGGTCCGGCCCCGCCGCGCCGGGCCGGCCTGCCGGAAGGCTGTTCGATGTCCCTGTCTCTGCCCGCCCTCGGCGGTACCGCCCGTCGCGCCGGCGATCTGGCACTCGGTGTCAAGGTCATGATGGACCGCAAGCTGTTCAACCCGCTGCGGCTCGACCACGCGGCCCGGTCGTTCTTCAACGTCTCGAAGTACGGCCCGTTCGCCGGCGTGGTGATGCACGCGGCGCAGACGCGGCCCGCGGCGGCGGCGATCGTCGACGAGCGGGGCGAGCTCACCTTCGGGATGCTCGACGAGCGGTCCAACGCCCTCGCGCGCGGCCTGCAGGCCTCCGGACTGCAGGCGGGCGACGTCGTCGCGGTCCTGGCCCGCGACCACCGCGGCATGGTCCTGAGCCTGCTCGCCGCGGGCAAGCTCGGCCTGCGCGCGGTGCTGATGAACACCGGCTTCGCCAAGCCGCAGTTCGCCGACGTCGCCGCGCGCGAGAAGGTCAAGGCGGTGCTGCACGACAGCGAGTTCCTCGACCTGATGAGCGCCATCCCCGCCGACATCCCGCGCATCCTCACCTGGGTGGACGAGAAGGACGGCGCCGATCCCGCGATCCCCACGGTCGAGTCGCTGTCGGCGGGCCGCTCCGGGGCGGCCGTGCCCGCGCCCGCCAAGCCGGGCGGCATGGTCATCCTGACCTCCGGCACCACCGGTACCCCCAAGGGCGCGCCGCGCGACAAGGTGAGCCCCTTCGCCTCGGCCCAGTTCATCGACCGGGTGCCGCTGCCCAACAACGGCACCATGATCATGGCCGCGCCGATCTTCCACGGCACCGGCCTCTCCCAGTTCACCCTCGGCCTCGCCCTCGGCAACCGGGTCGTCTTCCAGCAGCGGCGGTTCGACCCGGAGAAGACCCTCGCCAATATCGTGAAGTACCGGGCGGATTCGCTGGTCGTGGTGCCGACCATGCTCCAGCGCATCCTCGACCTGGACGAGAAGGTGCTCGCCAAGTACGACCCCAGCAGCATCCGGGTCATCTTCGCGGCGGGCTCGGCCATCGCCCCCGACGTGGTCACCCGCACCCTGGACTACTTCGGCGACAGCCTCTACAACCTCTACGGTTCCACCGAGTGCGCGGTCATGACCGTGGCCACCCCGGAGGACCTGCGCAAGGCACCGACCACCGCGGGCAGGGCGCCGGTGGGCATCCGCATCGTGCTGCTCGACGAGAACCGCAAGCCGATCACCGCGCCGAACGTCACCGGAACCATCTTCGTGGATAACGGTTTCGCCTTCACCGGCTACACCGACGGCCGCACCAAGGAGATCGTCGACGGCATGATGTCCTCCGGCGACGTCGGCCACTTCGACGCCGACGGCCTGCTCTACATCGACGGCCGCGACGACGACATGATCGTCTCCGGCGGCGAGAACGTCTTCCCGCTCGAGGTGGAGAACCTCATCGCGGGCCGCGCCGACGTCTTCGAGGCGGCGGTGATCGGCGTCGACGACCGCGACTACGGCAAGCGGCTGCGCGCGTTCGTCGTGCCCGGCCCGGAGTCGGCCCGCGATCCGCAGGAGATCAAGGACTTCGTCAAGGAGAACCTGGCCCGCTACAAGGTGCCGCGCGAGGTCATCTTCCTCGACGAACTGCCCCGCAACGCCACCGGCAAGCTGCTGCGCAAGCCGCTGGCCGAGCTGGAGGTCGACGACGCCTGATGCCGAACGCGCATCACCGCCGGTCCTTCCGGTCGGGCGCGGCCGCGCGCTCGGCTATCATCAGCCGGTGATCATCGAGTTCGGCCGGGCGTGCGCGCCCTCGCGCGCCCGTGGCGCGCGGCTGCGCGGCGCCGCGGCCGGCTCGATGTCGGGGGCGCTGGCCCTGGCCGCGCACGGCGTCGCCTCCGGCGGCGCCCTCCCCAGTTCCACGACGGTCACCCTGCTCGCCGCCGCCTCCGCGGTGGTCGGCGCGCTGGCCGCCGGCCTCGCCCCGCTGCGGGGCGGTTCGCTCGCCCTGGTCGCGGCGCTGCTGGGCGGCCAGCTGCTGGGGCACACCACCATGAGCTGGTCCTCCGGGCACGCCCATCACGCCGACGACTCCCTCGGGCTCGGCATGCTCGCCGCCCACCTGGTCGCCGCGCTGCTGGCGGCCGTGGTGATCGCCGGCGCCGAGGCCGCCCACCGCATCGCCGGCGCGGTCGTCGGCCGGGTGTTGCTGCTCCGGCCGACCCTGCCGGGCCCCGGCGACACGCTGTCGCCGCCCCCGGTCCATCGGGACCGGGTCATCCTGCGGATCCTGGCCGCGACCACGCGGTTCACCCGGGGTCCGCCCCTCGCGCTTCGTTCCTGAAGTGATCCGCGCCGTGCGTCCGGGCGTCAGCCCGGGCACGGACGCCTTCGCGCCCCGGCGTGCCCGGCCACCGGACCGATCCCCCGATCGCGTCGGTGACACCGAGTGCCACCGTTCGGGCGCTGACACCACCGACCCCCGCGACCGCAGGCACGTACCGCCGTCTCCGACGACGGAATCGACCGCCGCCGGTACACGGGCATCGACCGCCACCGCGTTCCGCGCGGGCGGTCGCGGTGGCGCGCGCGGATCACCGGTCCCCATCGGCTCTGCAGAAACGAACACACTCATGACCATCACGGACCTCAGTCCGTCCGAGGAGCAGACCTCCCCGGAGACGCCGCCACCGGCCGGCCGCGCGCGCGGCGCCCGCCGGAGCCTCAACCTCTACCCGCTGGCGATGCGGCTGCACTTCTACGCGGGCCTCTTCGTCGCGCCGTTCATCCTGATCGCCGCCGTCACCGGCGCGCTGTACGCCGTCTCCCCCACCCTGGAACAGATCGTCTCGCGCGACCTGCTCCGGGTCGAACAGACCGGCCCGGCGAAAGCGCTCGCCGAGCAGGTCACCGCCGCGGTGGCCACGAAGCCCGACCTGCCGCTCGTCGCGGTCGCGCCGTCCGCGGAGCCGGGTGCGACCACCCGGGTGATCTTCGGGGACCCCACCCTCGGCGACTCCGAACGGCTGTCGGTGTTCGTCGACCCCTACACCGCGCGCCCCGTGGGCGAGGCCGTGGTCTACGGCAGCGGCGGCGCACTTCCCCTGCGCGCCTGGATCAGCGAGCTGCACCGCAGCCTGCACCTGGGCGAATTCGGCAGGCTCTACAGCGAACTGGCCGCGTCCTGGCTGTGGATCATCGCCTGCTTCGGCCTGGTGCTGTGGGTGATCCGGGTGCGCAAGCGACGCGCCCGCCGCTCCGCGCGGTGGCTGCTCGCCCCCGACCTGTCCCAGGCCCGGCGGCGCCCGCTGAACTGGCATGCCGCGGTGGGCGTCTGGATCCTGCCCGTGGTCGCCGTCCTGTCGGTCACCGGCATCACCTGGTCGGCCTACGCTGGCGCCAACGTCACCGAGCTGCGCCAACAGCTGAGCTGGACCACGCCCTCGGTCAGCGCGAAGCTGCCCGGCGCGGCCACCGGCCCGGCCGCGGGCGGACACGGCGAGCACGGCGCGCCCGCCCCCGCCGCGCCGCCGGTCGACCACACCGCGCAGATCGCCCAGCTCGACCGGGTGTACGAGGTCGCGCGGGGCGCCGGGGTCACCCAGGCCGCCGAGATCGCCGTCCCCGCCGGGACGGGTACGGCGTTCGTGGTCAAGGAACTGCGCACGCCCGGCACCTACACGATCGACGCGGTCGCGGTCGACGGCACCGGAACCGTCACCGACAGGCTGGCGTACGCCGACTGGCCGCTCATGGCCAAGCTGACCAACTGGGGCATCGCCTTCCACATGGGCCTGCTGTTCGGCCTGCCCAACCAGCTGCTGCTGCTCGCGGCGATGCTCGGGCTGCTGACGGTGATCGTCCTCGGCTACCTCATGTGGTGGAAACGCCGTCCCACCACCGCGGATTCGCGCCGCCGCCTCGGCCGGGCGCCCCGGCGCGGCGCGCTGCGGCGGACCTCGCTGTGGGTCACCGTGCCCCTGGCCGCGGCGGCGCTGGTCGTCGGCTGGTTCCTGCCGGTGCTCGGACTGAGCCTGGTGGCGTTCCTGGTGCTCGACGCGGCGATCGGGCTGTTCCGCTTCGCCCGCGACGCCTGACCTTCCCTCAGCCCCGTCCCCCCTCAGCGGAAACCCGCTGCCCACCACACGTTCCCGGCGTCCCGGGCCACACGGCGCTTCGCCGTGCCCGCGGACGGCCGTACCCGATGAAGGAATCACCCCTGCCATGAAGACCACCAAGCTCGCCCTCGCCGCCGCCTCCGTGCTGACCGCCCTCACCGTCACCGCCGGTGCGGCCCAGGCGCACCCGATCACCGAGCCGCAGCCGCCCATCGGCTTCACCGCCGGGACCGACGCCGCCGGACGGGCACTGATCAGCATCGACGCGGGCTCGCTCGTCGTCGAGGACCACGCACTGAAGATCAAGGCCGCCGACGGCACCACGGTCGCGGGCACCCCGCTGACCTTCCGCGTCGACGACTTCGAGTTCCCGATCGAGGCGGAGGTCACCGACCGGCACGCCACCCTCACCCCGCGCCTGGACATCACCGAGGCCGTCTACAAGCCCGTCGCCCTGCCGTTCGAGAACTCCGCGCCCTGGAAGTCGGAGTACGACCGCGAGAAGGACGCGTGGAGCCGCATGACCGGCACGATCGGTCTCGGCGCCAGCGTCGGCGCGCTGGTCGGCGGCATCGCGGGCGGCGCGGTCGGCTGCGTGCTCGGCGGCATCGTCGGCGCGACGGTCGCCTCGGCCACCATCATCGGGCTGTTCGGGCCGTTCCTGCCCGCCGCGGCGGTCGGGTGCCTCGGCGGCATCCTGGCCATCGGTTCGCTCGGCGCCCTGGCCGGTCAGATCTTCATCGCGGCGCCCGTCGCGATCGGCGCGGCGATCCAGTACTTCGCCACCATCAACGCGCCGTTCACCCCTGCCGCGAAGTGACCCGCGCCCGTGCCCGCCCCTCGCCGGGGCGGGCACGGGTCCGGCCCACCGGCGACCGGTGCCGGGCAGTTCCCGGATGTCGAACGGGGCCGGCCGGGTTCAGGCGACGCGGCGCGCGCCGCCGGACGGGCGGACGACCAGAATCCGCGGCACGCCGAAACCGCGTTCCGCGAACCGCCGACGGATGCGTTCGCCGACGATCTCGGCGGCGGCGGCGTCGGTCAACGCCAGCGCGCTGCCTCCGAAACCGCCGCCGACCATGCGCGCGCCGTAGGCGCCCGCGGTCAGCGCCGTCGCCACCGCCAGGTCCAGAGCCGGTGTGCTGACCTCGAAGTCGTCGCGCAGCGACCGGTGGGAGGCGGTCAGCAGGCGACCGATGGTGCGCGGGTCGCCGCCGCCGCGCAGCCGCGTCGCGACCTCACGCACCCGGTCGTTCTCGGTGACGACGTGCCGGGCCCGTCTGCGCAGCACGGGATCGGCGAGACGGTCGAGATCGGCGGCCGCGACGTCGCGCAGGGCCGCGACGCCCAGCGCCGCGGCCGCGCGTTCGCACTCCGCGCGCCTGCGCGCGTACCCGCCGTCGGACAGGTCGTGCGCCTCGCCGGTGTCGGCGACCAGCAGCACCAGGTCGTCGGCCGCGAGGTCGAACGGAAGCTGTTCCCAGGCGGCGGGTCGCGGCCCGCCCGGCGCGGTCGCGGCGCGGACGTCGAGGAACAGCGCGTGCCCCGGCGTGCACAGGATCGCCGCGGACTGGTCGAGGATGCCGGTCGGCACCCCCGCGTACCGGTTCTCCGCGGCGTGGGCGACGGCGATCAGGTCGAGCGAGGTCAGCGTCGGCGCGCACAGGTCGCGCACCGCGACGGCCACGGCGCAGCACAGCGCGGCCGAGGACGCCAGCCCGGCGCCGATCGGCACGGCGCCGTCGACGACCAGGTCGAGCCCGGGCAGCGCGACGCCGCGGTCGCGGAACTCCTGGATGACACCCAGCGGGTAGCGGGCCCAGGCCGGCATCCGCTCGCGCGCGGCGGGGATCTCGTCGAGGGCCAGGTCCACCGTGGGGCCCGGCCGCTGCGCCGAGCGCAGCGTCACCCGGCCCGCGGGGCGGACCGCCGCGGCGCACTCCACGCCGAGCCCGAGCGCCACCGGCAGCACGAAGCCGTCGTTGTAGTCGGTGTGCTCACCGATGACGTTGACCCGTCCGGGCGCCATCCATCTGTGCACCGCAGGGCCTCCTCGCGCCGAACGCCGGGCGCGACGCACCCGAGGGCCTCCAGCAAACCACGGGCCCGCGCCGACGGGGGGACCACGGGCGCGCGGTGTGGCGCAATTGCCGCACAATGCGGCGAACACCCCGGCACGATCGGGGAGCCCGTGTCATGATCGAATGAGTTGTAAAGGTTTTGAGCGCCGGCTGCCCCGCCGGCCGGGGATTCCGCTGACGACAACTTCACTCGGTTCTCGATCGCCGATCGGCGGACACATCGTGCTCACCCGGCCGCGCCGCGTGGCCGCCGGTGCTCGCGCGGCACCGTGGTGAGGGGGGCTGATGATCATCAGCGAGGCATGGCGGGACATGATCCCGCGCCGGTACGCGCTCGTGCCCGCCGCGATGGCCGGGGCGAGCGCGGCGCCACTGCTCGGTTCGCGGGCGGTGTCGGTGCTGCTCTGGCTGGCGGTCCTGGCGGCCTGCCCGATCATGATCGTCGTCGGCATCCGCAGGTACCGGCCCGCGCACCGGGTGCCGTGGTACCTGCTCACGGCCTCGGTCGCGCTGGTGGCCGTGGCCGCGCTGGTGCCCGAATGGTGGCCCGGGTCACCGCATCCCGCCGACGAACTGCTCACCCTGGCCGGATACGCGGGCGCCACGCTGGCGGCGGTCGGCTGGTTGTGGCCGGGCCGCGGCACCGGCGGCGACCTGTCGCTCGATTCCACCCTCATCGGCCTGAGCGCGCTGCTGGCGTCGTGGACCTTCCTCATCTCGCCCATCCTGCGCGCGGGCGGCGACGCCGACACCGCGGTGATCGCGGCCTACCCGGCGGTGCTGGCGCTGCTGCTGACGGTGCTGGTGCACGCCCTGGCCACCACGGGCCGCGGCGAGGCCGCGCAGAGCCTGCTCTACGGCGCGCTGGCCACCCTGTTGCTCGCGGGGCTAGGCACGAGCGTGACCGCGGCGGGCGGGCCCGACACCGGCCCGCTGCCGTCGGCGCTGCAACAGTGCGGCTACCTGCTGACCGGGCTGGCCGCCGCGCATCCGACGATGGCGGTGCTCGGCACCCCCCGCGACATCCATCCCGAACGTTCCCGGCGGCGGGCCGGGCGGATCGCCGTCGTGCTGGTCCTGGTGTCGCTGGCCGGCGTCATCGGCGCCGACCTCGGCACGATCGACCGCATCGTGGTCAGCGTGCTGCTGACGCTGCTGCTCATCGGCGTGCTCGTCCGCAGCGAGCGGGCCATCGCCG
Organism: Nocardia thailandica NBRC 100428; assembly: GCF_000308795.1. Classification (GTDB taxonomy): domain Bacteria; phylum Actinomycetota; class Actinomycetes; order Mycobacteriales; family Mycobacteriaceae; genus Nocardia; species Nocardia thailandica. The sequence goes on from NZ_BAGK01000186.1 coordinate 15,173, forward strand.
ACAGCTCCCGCAGCGAGCGGCGCGCCCGCTACCAGGCCGAGCACGACGTGCTCACCGGACTGGTCAACCGGACCGCGCTGCTGCGGGCCCCGCAGCGCAGGCGCGCCGAGTGGGCGGGACGGCCGCTGTGCCTGCTGTTCATCGACCTCGACGGATTCAAGGCCGTCAACGACAGCTACGGGCACGCCGTCGGCGACGAGCTGATCGCCAACGCGGCGGCCCGCATCCGCCGCGCCGCGGGCCCGGACCTGGTGACCGCGCGCTACGGCGGCGACGAGTTCGTCGTGCTCGGCGCGATCCACCGGGCCGAGGCGGCGCTGCTGGCCGAACGCCTGCTCGGCGCGTTCGTGCGGCCGTTCGAACTCAGCTGCGGCGAGGTGCCGATCACCGCGAGCATCGGGGTGGCCACGTGCGGCGGCCGCGCCGACGCCTCGATCGTCTACGACCTGCTGCGCGAGGCGGATTCGGCCATGTACCACGCCAAGGAGTTCGGGCTCGGCGTGGCCATGCACGGCAGGACGGCGGCGCCGACCCGCCGGCCCGCCGTCGACGCGGCCGGGACCGCGGTCTGAGCTAGTCGCCGAGCTCGGCGAGCAGCTTGCGGGCGGCCTCGAGCTCGGCCTGTAACTGGGCGACCCGCGCCTGCTGGGCGCCGCGCGCGGCCTCGAGAATGCCCGCCACGACCTCGGACACCTCGGGGTGCAGCAGCTTGGCGGCCTGGGCGACCGCGGCGCTGGAGACCGTCATCCCCCGGACGCTGCGCTTCTTGCCGTTGACCACGTCCACGGTCCATTCGCCCTCGGCGCTGCCGGTGAGGGTGATGGTGACCTCGGGCGCCTTCGGCTTGCGGGCCGCGGGCGCCTTGGCCTGCCTGGTGGCGGTGGCGGTCCCGGCGGCGGGAGCGGCCGGCTTGGCGTCGCTGTCCGGCACCGAGGCGAGGGGGCGCGCGGGGGCGGCGGCGCTCGGCGGGGTCGACGGCTGGGTCACAGGGGTGTCCTTTCCAGTGCTCGGTGCGGGCGTGGCCGCGGGCTTGGTCCGGGTGGAGGTACCCGGCGATACCGTAGCGCCACGCACCGGCTTGGTGAGCGTCACCTCGCTCGGCGAGAACGACAGCACGTCACGGGAACCGGTGGGGCGCACCTGCAGGAAGTCGCCGTCGGCCGGATCGCCCAGCGCGACGACCTTGCCCGAGCGCCCCTCCGGCACGCCGACCGCCGCCGCGGTGAACCACACCATCGGCGGTCGGCCCGCCTCGATCTCGGCGGTGATGTGGCCGATCTCCTCGGCGCTGAGTTCGGGTGGGCGGGAACGGCGGCTGGGCTTGGGACTCGGCGAGGACATGGTGGACTCCGGGAGGTACGTCGGTACTGCAGTGCGGTGTGTGCACGATGATGCACCACGGCACCGACAGATACCGACCCGAGCCGTCCGGGCTCAGCCGCGCGCGGACCGTCCCGAGGTCGTCGGGCGGATGTTCTCGCGCACGGCGGCCACGTCGCGGTAGCCGTTGACCGCCAGCAGCAGGTCGGCCTCGGCGAGGTAGCCGCGCAGCAGATGCACCAGGCCCGGAACACCGCCCAGCGCAAGCCCGTAGACGTACGGACGACCGAGACCGACCATGGTCGCGCCGAGCCCCAGCGCCTTGACGACGTCGGCGCCCGAACGGACGCCGGAGTCGAACAGCACCGGCACCCGGCCGTCGACGGCCTCGGCCACCTCGGGCAGCGTCTCCAGCGCGCTCAGCCCGCCGTTGGCCTGGCGCCCACCGTGATTGGAGCAGTAGATGCCGTCGGCGCCGAGGTCGAGGGCGCGGCGGGCGTCGTCCGGATGGGAGATGCCCTTGAGGATGAGCGGCAGGTCGGTGAGCGAGCGCAGCCAGGTCAGGTCGTCCCAGGTCAGCGAGTGGCCGAAGGTGGCGACCCAGTGCAGCACAATCATTTTCGGGTCGTCGGAGCCGACCATGGCCCGGAACACCGGGTCGCTGGTGTAGTTCTTCAGCACGTGGCCGCGTAGCTGCGGGAAGTTGCCACTGGCCAGATCGCGCGGCCGCCACCCCGGCACCCAGGTGTCGAGGGTGACGGTGATGCCCGCGTAGCCGGCCGCCTCGGCCCGGTGCACCAGGCTCTCGGCCAGTTCGCGGTTCTTCGGGGTGTAGAGCTGGAAGAACGACGGGGTGTCCCCGGCGTGCGGGACGACCTCCTCGAGCGGGTCCTCCATGAGCGTGGAGTACATGGCGGGCACGCCGGTCCGCGCCGAGGCCTGCGCGACGGCGATGTCGCCGTGGCGGTCTCCGGTGGCCAGGCCGATCACGCCCACCGGCGCGAGGAACAGCGGCGAGGCGAAGGTGTGCCCGAACGCGGTGACGCTCAGGTCGCGCTCGGTCGCGCCGACGAACATGCGCGGCACGAGGCCCCAGTCGGCGAAGGCGTCGGCGTTGCGCCGCTGGGTGAGTTCGTCGCCCGCACCGCCCGCGATGTAGTTCAGCAGTGTGTCGGGCAGCGCGGCGGTGGCCTTGCGCTCGAGGGTGGCGTAATCCATCGGGAATTCGGGCAGGTGCCCGCCCAGCGCGGCCAGGTAGATCTCGTTCTGATAGTCGGCGAACTGACTCATTGCTGCACTCTTGCACGCGAGCCGCCCGTGCGGGGCCGGAGGGTGGATGTAAGGTGCGTCATACTCGTTGCAGGTCGCGTACCCGCCCCGCGCAGTTCCGAGATTGTGAGTACCGCTGTCGTGAACCTCGTCGAACACTCGGCCGCCGTCCCGGCCGTTCCGGACACCGTGCTGTCCGACCCGGACGCCGCGCTGGCCGGACGCTTCAAGAGTGCGCCGGTGCGCTATCTCGCCCTGCTGGCCGTCGGCCTGTCGCCCGAGTCGATGGAGCTGCTCGTCTCGGTCACCGACCGCCTGCGCGCCGCCGAGGGCGCGCTGCGCGACCCCCTCACCGCCGATCTGGATTGACCGCGAGCCGCGCGAGATCGGCCAGCCGGTGCGCCCGCGCGATCTCGGCGGGGGTGAACGGTTCGTCGGGCCGGATCAGCGTGATCGCCTCCGCGCCGTCGCCGAGTTCGAGCACGGTACCCGGGGGATGGTCGTGATCGTCTCCGCCGCAGCGGTATTGGGCGCCGAGTAGCTCCGCGACGGCCAGCGGCAGCTCCCCGGGGTCGCCCACGATGCGGGCGGCCACCGCCAGCGCCTTGGTCTGCCCGTCGATGAGCGAGAGCACCGTGGCGGGCCACACCCGCACCTCCGCGCCGCCGGCCTGCTCGACCGCCGCGACGACCCCGCGCGGGCCGAGATCCTCGGGGGTGGCCACGACCAGTTCGTCGAGCACCGCCCCCGCCAGCTGGTGCACGTGCACGGTGAGGATGTTGGCCCGGCGCTGGGCCAGGTGATGCGCCAGGTGTTCCAGCGCGCCCGGCCGGTCGGCGAGCCGGACCCGGATGCGCCACAGCGCCTGCGCCCGGTCGACCCGGTCGCGGTGGCGCAGTTCCGGGCCGTGCAGCCAGCGGCCGAGCACGCGCATGGCCGACGGCTCCACCACCCAGATGACCAGCACCGTCGTCGTCACCGTGAGCACGGCGACGGTCAGCAGGTACGGCGGGTGCAGGTGGATCACCAGCGCGTGCAGCGCCAGCTCCACGGGGAACACCGCGGCCAGTTTGGCCAGCGCCAGCCGGGTGCGCCGTGGGTGCGGCAACCGCCCGCACACCTCACACGCCAGCTCGCCGACCCGGGGACGTCCTCGGAGGTGCCACATCCTCTCAGCGTCCGGATCCACGTTTCGGTTGTCGGCGGCACCGGTAACAGCGAGGTGAAAGTGGCACCGAAAGCCGTTGACCTGCACGACTTTCGGACGTGAGGTCGGCCATACGCCGGCTCCCCCAGTGGCGCCGGACACGTTCGGCGGCGCTGTGACCGCCATACCGGGAACGCATCGATCGTGACGTGAACCACAAAAAATGCTTGACAAAGCCACACAAACGGGCATAAAACAACATGACCAAACATTCGCGGCGACGGAGGATCGGATGTACGCCGAGGAACGACAGCAGGCCATCGCGACCCTCATCGGGCACCGCGGGCGGGTCTCGGTGACCGAACTGGCCGACCAGTACGGCGTCACCACCGAGACGGTGCGCCGCGACCTCGCGGTCCTCGACCGGATGGGGGTGATCCGGCGCGTGCACGGCGGCGCCGTCGTCTCCGGCGCGCTGACCACGCTCGAGCTGGGCACCGGCGAACGCGAAGTCACCCGCGCCGCCGAGAAGGACCGCATCGCCGAGGCCGCCCAGCGGTTCCTGCCCGCGGCGGGCGGCAGCGTGGTCTTCGACGCGGGCACCACCACCGGGCGCCTCGCCGCGACCATGGCCACCGACCGGGACCTGGTCGCGGTCACCAACTCCCTGCCCATCGCCACCCGGCTCACCGGCTACGCGGGGGTCACCGTGCAACTGCTCGGCGGCCGCGTCCGCGGGGTCACCCAGGCCGCCGTCGGCGCCGAGACGCTGCGCCTGCTCGGCGAGATGCGCGTCGACGTCGCCTTCCTCGGCACGAACGCGCTCACCGTCCGGCACGGCCTGTCCACCCCCGACCCCGACGAGGCCGCGGTGAAGCGCGCCATGATCGCCGCCGCGGACCGGGTGGTGGTCGTCGCGGACTCCACCAAGGTCGGCCGGGAGGACTTCATGGGCTTCGGCACCGTCGCCGACATCGACGTCCTCGTCACCGACCGCGAGGTCAACCCGGCGGTCCTGCGCGAACTCACCGCCCTCGGCGTCGAGGTGGTGACGGCATGATCGTCACCTTCACCGCCAACCCCAGCGTCGACCGCACGGTGGCGCTGGGCGGGCCACTGCACCGCGGCGAGGTCCACCGGGCGTGCTCGGTCACCGAGCATCCCGGCGGCAAGGGCGTCAACGTCGCGCGGGTCGTCGCGGCGGCGGGCATCGACGTGGTGGCCGTCCTGCCGGGGACGGAGGGCGACCCGGTGCTCGGGGCGCTCGCCGCGGCCGGCATCCGCTGCCGCGCGGTGTCCACCGGCGCGGCGCCCCGGGTCAACCTCACCCTCACCGAACCCGACGGGACCACCACCAAGATCAACGAGCCGGGGCATCCCATCGACCCCGGTCAGCG
>NZ_BAGK01000185.1 GCF_000308795.1 Nocardia thailandica NBRC 100428
CTTCCGGGCCGGGCGGAACACCCGGACCCGACGGCACCGGCACGAGCGCCCCCGGCACGGGTACGCTTGCCGGCAGGGGAGGCGCGAGCGGTCCCGGCGCACCGGGCGGTGGTGGACCCGACGGTCCTCCGTCCGGGCCCGGTGTCAACGGCAGCACCGTGGCGCTCCCGTTCGGCCTGCACGCGGTGCGCACCCCGCTGCTGGGCAGCTACCCGTCGCCCACGGCCCATCTCACGACGGGGTGGTACGCGCTGGATCTGGCCGCCGCGCAGCGGAACCCGGCCTATCGCGTGCTGATCCTGACCGCGGCGGGACGGATCGCGGGCACGGACCGGGACGGGAACGCGGTGCCGGGCGCGCGGGTGCGGCTCGAGTTCGGGGCGCGGAACGCGGACGGTGCGGTGACGACGCTGGGCGAGCGGGTACCCGAGCAGGCGGGCGGGGCGCCGGGGTGGCGGAATCTGCCGCTGCCGCTGGACGAGATCCCGGCGGGCACCACCGCGGTCCGCGTGATCGCCGATGTCGAGGACCCGTCCGGGCGGCAGTGGGTCGCGGTGACGCCGCCGCGACTGCCGAAGCTGGCGACGGTGTCCACCGTGGTCGGCGACGACCCGGTCCTGGCGGATTTCCATGTGGGGCTGGCCTTTCCGTGCCAGCGGTCCTTCACCTACCGTGACGGCGTCGCCGAGACCCCGCTGTGGCGGATCCTGCCCGACAAGCTGAACGCGCAGGTCTCCGAGACGTGGCAGGACGGCACCGGCGGCGGCCCGGTCGGCTGGACCCGCCTGCTGACCCGCGCCCGCACGGTCCCCGCCTACCTCGACGGTGACTGGACCCGGGACTGGGGCGAACTGCAGATGCTGTCGCGCTACGTCACCGCCGCACCCGCGACCCTCTCGGTCCACGACGAAACCCGCTGGGGCTGGACCGAGGACGGACCCATCCGCGCGGGCTGACCGGGCACCCGGGCCGAGGCGGCGACAGCAGGCCCGGCCAGGGACAACGGAAAGGGCGTGTTCCCCGTATCCGGGGGAACACGCCCTTCGACGTTCCTACTTGGCGGCAGGCGCGCCTTCCGGCGGCGGCGCACCGCCCTCGGGCGGGGCCCCGCCCTCCGGCGGCGCGGCACCGGCGGGCGGCGCGGCACCCGGCGGCAGCGGCTTGCCGATGTTGCGGGCCAGGTCGGGCATCAGGCGCAGCGTGACCTGTTCCCAGGTGCCCCAGTGATGGATGCCCGGATCCGGGTAGTCGTAGCTGACGTTGGTGTAGCCGAGGCCGTCGATCTTCTCCTGGAACGACTTGGTGTTGATCAGCGCGATGGCCTCGAGGGGCATGCCCTGGGTGATCGCGTCGATCGAGGTGAGGTCGCGTTCGGCCGGACGCGCGCTGCCCGCGGAGATGTAGAGGCGGGTGTTGTTGGCGATCAGCTTGTCGGCGAAGTTGTAAGGGTCCATGCGGGCCCACTTCTCGCTGCCCGCGGGGGCCATGGCGTCGATGTTGTAGCCGCCCGCGGCGACCATCGCGGCGCCGAGCGCCTCCCGCATGCCCGGCAGCGACATGTGCAGGTAGCCCGAGAGCGACCCGACATAGGAGAACTGCTGCGGGTGGTAGGCCGCGAGCAGGGCCGCCGCGCTGCCGCCGCTGGACAGACCGACGACGCCGTTGCGGCTGTCGCTGAACCCGTAGCGGGTCTTCAGCGCCTTGGGCAGGTTGTCGGTGAGGAAGGTCTCCCACCGGTAGGCCACGGTCTTGCCCGACTTGTCGTCGAAACCGCCGACCGCCGAGCCCGAGTCGGCGCTGGGCAGCCCGTTGCCGTCGGCGTTGTAGCCGAAGAAGTCGCTCGGCCGCTCCCAGTCGGCGTAGAAGCTCGACTGTCCGCCGACCGGCATGACCACGTTGATGTTGAACTTGCTCAGCTTGGCCGGGATGTCGGTGTGCTTCTCCCAGCCGTTGAGGTCGGTCTCGGCGCGTTCACCGTCGAGCAGGTAGACCACCCGGTCGGTGTTGCCGTCGGCCGCCCGCAGCACCCGGGTCTTGATCTGTCCCATGCTCGAGTCGACCAGGACGTCGAAAGCCGCCGGGTCCTGGGCCGCGCCGGCGGGTACCGCCGCCGTCAGCGGTAGCAGAGCCGCCGCCACCCCCACCATGGTGCGCACGACCCGGCGTCTCCCGGTTCCGCGCACAGCAACGCCACGCATAACGATTACTGCTCCTCCCCTGTGCCCCTCCGGGACACTCCTACCGACTCGCTCCGCCGCGCACCTCGATGGCGGAGAACGCAGTGCAGCATAACGCGATGGGGCGCAATCGTCTTCGCCAGGTTTCAGTCGGCGGGACCGAGCAGGAACGGGGCGCTGCGGCCCCGGCCCTCGAGTCTCCCGTCGCCCCAGCTGGAGCTTCCGTAGGCGTCGACCTCGATGGCATAGCGTCCCGCCGCCAGGGTCTCGGGCAGGCGCACCGAGGCGTCGGGCCGGTGGTCGACCAGCTCGAGATAGGTGCGGGGCAGGTCGGTGCCGAGCGGCACGAGGAACAGCCGCGCGTATTCGACCCGCGTGCGGTCGACCTCGGGGGACCAGGCCACGCCCACCGAACGGGTGCCGGGCGTGGCTTCGACGGTGACCTCGAGCGGCCGGGCCGCCGCGTCGATGCGCTTCATGCCGACCCTCCTGCCCGCCGCCCGTGCACCGGGGGCTGTCCTCCAGGCTGACACGGATCGGGCGGTCGGGCAATCGGCGCGGGCCGCGGTCAGCCGGGGCCGGGCCGTGCGGACGCGGCCACACCCCGATGCCTGCCGCAGCGTCCGCCGCCGGTGGCGACGGCGCAGGGCGCGCCCTTGGCGGTGGGCGCCCCGCACTGCAACGCCGGGTCGTGGACGTGGCACAGCCCGGAGGCGCCCGCGTCGATCCGGCAGGTCCCGCCGGTTTTCGTGCGGGCCCGGCAGGCGCCGGCGGCCTCGGCGGCGGGCGCCTTCTTCGCCGCCTTCGGCCGTTCGCGGCGCGGCGCCGGGCTGCCGGGCTGGACGGCGGACCCGCCCGCCTCGACCGAGCCGCGGACGGCGAGCCGGTCGGCGCGCTCGTTGCCGGGATCGCCGGCATGCCCCTTGACCCAGCGCCATTCGACCTCGTGCTCGGCGCAGGCCGCGACCAGCGCCCGCCACAGTTCGACGTTCTTGACCGGTTCCCGGTTCTTGGTGAGCCACCCGTTGCGCTGCCAGCCGTGCACCCACTTGGTGATGCCGTCGCGCACATAGGTGCTGTCGGTGTGGATGATCACCGTCGATCGCCGGGTGAGCGCCTCGAGGGCGCGCAGCGGCGCGGTGAGCTCCATCCGGTTGTTGGTGGTCGGGCCGCGATCGGACCCGTAGAGCTCCTTCTCCTGGTCGCCGTAGCGCAGGACGGCGCCCCAGCCACCGGGGCCGGGGTTCGGCGAGCAGGCACCGTCGGTATAGATCTCCACGTCCACCGTGGCAGCGTAGCGGAGGCCGTCACCGCTGGTCGGCGGGCTGTTTCCGGAGTGTCTCGCGGCGGCCCGCGTCGACGGCGACGAACGCGGCGGCGGCCAGGATCAGCACGGCGGAGGCGAGCAGCGCGACGTCGAGCCCGTGGTGGAAGGCCACCTTGCCGGTGTTGATCACCTCCTGCACCTTCGACAGGTACTTCAGGTAGGGCATCGGGTCGACACCGTCGGGGATCTTGCCGCGTTCGACGGCCTCGATCGCGTCGGGCTGCAGCGAGGTCGGCAGGCCGAGTTCGGTCATGCGCGCCTTCAGGTCCGCGGTCAGGAACCCGCTCACCACGGCGCCGAGGACCGCGACCCCGAAGGCCGAGCCGATCTGGCGCATGGTGTTGGTCACGGCGGCGGCCATGCCCGAATGCTCGGCGGGCACCCCCGACATGACGGCCGAGGTCAGCGGCACCACCGCGACGCCGAAACCGAGGCCGGCGACGGCCATCGCCGCCGAGAGCCACCCGTCGTGGAGCGTGCCGTCGAGGGCCTGGCGGGTCAGCAGGATCCCGGCCGCGCCGACCACGCAGCCCACGATCATCGGGATCCGCGCGCCCCGGCGCGACACCCAGTACCCGGCGATCAGCGAACCGAACACGATCGTCACGGCCATGGGCGCGAACACCGTCGCGGTGCGCGAGCCCGAATACGACTGCATCACCTGCAGATACACGGCGGTGAAGAAGAAGATGGAGAAGATGCCGAAGTACACGGCGAACGCGACGACCAGCGCCCCGCGCACGTACCGGCCACGCAGGTAACGGAATTCGAGCATGGGCGCGCGGGCGCGCCGCTCGACGACGACGAACGCGGCGAAGGCCGCGATCCCCAGCACGAACAGCCCGAGCACCGGCGGGGAGAAGTAGCCGCGGTCCTGCCCGAGCATGGCGGCGTAGATGATCGCGCCGAAGGCCGTCGCGCTGAGCACCGCCCCGGCCCAGTCGACCGGCGCGTGCTGGGGGTCGGCGCTCTCGGGCACCGACCACAGCGCCGCCAGCAGCGCGGCGCCGCCGATGACCAGGTTCAGCCAGAAGATGGACCGCCAGCCGTATTCGTTGACCAGCACGCCGCCGACCACGGGCCCGGCGGCCAGCGCCAGCCCCGACACCGCGGCCCACACGCCGACCGCCTTGGCCCGCGCCCGTTCCCCGGGGAACACGTGGCGCAGGACCGACAGCGTGCCCGGCTCCGAGGCCGCCGCCCCCAGCCCCATGATCGCCCGGCCGGCGATGAGCAGCGCGACGGTGCTCGCCAGCGCCGACACCACCGATCCGGCGCAGAAGATCACCAGGCCGGCGATCATGACCTTCTTGCGCCCCCAGCGATCCCCGAGCGAACCCCCCGCCAGCATCAACCCGGCGAACACCACCGTGTAGGCGTTGACGACCCACTGGAGCAGGGTCACGTCGGTGCCCAGCTCCCGCCGGATGTCGCCGAGGGCGACGCTGACCACGGTCGTGTCCAGGAAGGTCACGAATACGACGGCGACAACGGATGCCAGGGCGACGCCCGGCCGGGCAGGCGCCGCGGGCGCCGTGTCCATCGGTCTCACGGGCACAGGGTACTGGCGAGTACGGTTCGCCGCTGGCCGGAAACCGCCGACCACCGGACGGCGGCGGGCCGGCGAACCCGCGGCATCGCCGGAAAGCATTCGCCACCAGCGGATCCGGGGCCGTGCGGCCACTTGTCGGTGGGGTCACATACCTTGTGCGCATCGTGATCGACCGGGAGGGAGAACGATGGCCTCGAATCCGAGTGCCACGCCGGAGGAACCGGCTTGGGAAAGCGCTGCCGTGGTGCGGGTTCTGCCCGCCGTCGCGCCGCGCAAACTGAACAAGGTGCCGTTCGTCGAGCTGGCCGACGGACGCCTGCAGGGGGTGGTGTCCAGCGGCTCCGACATCGCCCGCGTCTACGTCGCGTCGGTGACGGCGGGGACCCACGGACTGAGCTGCAGCACCAACAACAACCGGCCGTGCGGCGGGCTGAACCAGGGGTGGGCCTGCAAACATCTGGACGCGCTCATCGACGAGGCCGTCCTGCAGTACGGGCTGGACCGGGTGGCCCGGTTCCTGCGTGTCGAGGTGCCCGAGGGCGCGCGGCTGGCCGGCTGCCTCCACGGCACGCGCGAGCCGGCGCCCGCCGCGGCGGTGTTCAGCCGGTTCCTGCGCCACCTGACCTACCTGGAGCTGCCGGGCGGCGCGGCGCCGGTTCCCGAGCTGCACTGGTTCCCGGCGGGGGTGGGTCGCTGATGCAGACGGCACAACTGGCCGCGCTGGCCGAGACGCCCGCGGGTGTCGCGGCGGCCCTCGCGGTGGTGCGCGATTTCGACACCGCGCTGGTCGACGGTTTCGCCCGGGTGTCGGAGCCGCAGAGCGCGGCGCTCACCGCGCTCGCGAACGCCGTCGCGGCGTCGCCGCTGGCCGACGCGGTCGCCGCCGCGGTGGCGAAGGTGGGCACGGGCGCGATCGACCCCGGCGAACTGTCGGTCCTGGCCGCCGCCCGCGCCGCGCTGCTCGGCGCGGTGCACGACGCCCTGACCGCCCAGGCCGACGCGGCGCTGGGCCGCGAGCGGTCCGCGTGGACGGGCACAGCGGCGCGCGCGGCCACCGGCCCGCTCGCCGCGGGAGCGCGGGCCTGGCTCGGCGAGGTGGCGATCGCGGGCTGGCGCGGGGTGGACCACGACCTGGTGGCGGCCGCGGATCAGACGGTCGCGGCGCTGCTGGCCGACCCGGCCCAGCGGCGGTCGGCGATGCTGCTGGACGGCTTCACCGCCGAGCTGAACGCCTCGGCGCCGGTGGCCACGCTGGACCGGATACCGGTTCGGCGGTGGGCCGACCTGTGGGCCCGCGCCCTGCTGCTGTCGTGGCGGGACACGGAAACCGCCGCCGTCGCGGAGCCGGTCTCGGGCCGGCTGCTGCCGGTGGGTGTCGACCTGCACGAGCACGGCACCGCCGTCCAGGCGCAGGTCCACGCGGTGCTCGAGGTGGCGGGAGCGCCGACCCGCCGGGTGCGGGTGTCGGTGGCCGCGGCCAAGGTCGACACCATCGTCGGCCCGGCCGTCTGGCAGCTGCTGGCCTGCTACCCGCGGCTGCTGACCGCGCTGGCCGAGCACCGCGCGCTCGACCTCACCGACATGCCCCTGGCGGCGAGCGGTGACCTGCTCTGGGACGACGACCGGGCCGCCGCGGGAGACCCCGCCGATCCGTTCGCCACCGCCGCCGTCCAGTTGCCGCAGGCGGTCGCGCCCGCGGTGCCGCCGCTGGACCGCGACCCCGTCCACATCGCCGAACCCGTTCTGTTCGAGGAGTATCGGGTTCGCGAGGGTGTGCTCGAGGTCGGCGATCAGCGGATCCGGGTCGAGCTGGACGCGCTGCCGTCGTCGGGCCCGCTCACCGAGGCGGGCGTGACCGCGTCCATCGCGTTGATCGGCCTGCTGCGGTGGGACGCGGCGGGCTGGTCGGTGCGCCCGCTCGCCGTGCGGCGCAAGGTCAAGAGCGCGCTCACCGCCTTCCACAACGGCGACTGGGCGCTCGGCCCGACCGACCCGAAAGTCGCCAAGGCACAGGCCAGATCGGGGGACGCGGTGACCGTGCTGCGCGAACGGGCGGGACGGTTGCTGCGCTCATGACCACGGCCTCACGCGACGATTCGGCGGCCCCGAACCACGAGACCCGCCGTCAGATCCTGTACTGGCGCCTGCTGGCAGGCGTCTTCGCCGGCGAGCAGCAGCCCGCCCTGGAGCAGGCGAGCGCGAGCATCGCCGACGACCTCGGGCTGCCGCTGGCCGTGCTCGATCCGGGCATCTCCCTCGACAACGTGGTGCAGCGATATCCGGAGATGCGCGCGGAGTTCGAGCGCCTCGACTTCACCACGGCCGAGAACGCGCGGGCCGACGCGGGCGCCGGGGACCGCGCGGAGGCCGGGGGCACCGCCGCGCCGCCGCCCCCGATCGGGGCCGACGACGTGCGCACCGCCGCGGTGGTCTCCAAGCTCCTGCTCAACGTCTTCGCCACCGGATCGGGTCCGGTCAGCGCCTCGCAGCTGGCGGGCTGGCAGTCCGACGCGGGGTGGCTGCGCCGCTGCCTCGGCGAGGAGGCGGGCAGCGTGCACGGCGTGCTGACCGGGCTGGAGGGCGAGCTGGTCTCGCGCATGCGGCTGCGCGAGGTGCTCGCCGACCCGCACCTGGCCGCCCAGCTCACCCCCAGCATGTCGCTCATCGAACAGCTGCTGCGCGACAAGCACAATCTGTCCGGGGTGGCGCTGGCCAACGCCAAGCGGCTGATCCGCCGCTACATCGACGAGGTCGCCGAGGTCCTGCGCACCCAGGTGCAGCAGACCAGCGCGGGCACCGTCGACCGCTCGGTCCCGCCCAAGCGCATCCTGCGCAACCTGGACGTGGACCGCACGATCTGGAAGAACCTGCCCAACTGGAACCCGCGGGACGAGCGCCTCTACGTCGACCGGCTCTACTACCGGCAGACCGCCAAGCGCACCGTGCCCGCCCGCATGATCGTGGTGGTCGACCAGTCCGGTTCGATGGTCGACTCGATGGTCAACTGCACCATCCTGGCGTCGATCTTCGCGGGCCTGCCCAAGGTCGACGTGCATCTGATCGCCTACGACACCCGCGCGCTCGATCTCACCCCGTGGGTGCACGATCCGTTCGAGGTGCTGCTGCGCACCAACCTCGGTGGCGGCAACGACGGCCCGGTCGCCATGGCCATGGCCCAGCCCAAGATCACCGATCCGAGGAACACCGTGCTGGTGTGGATCTCGGACTTCTACGAGTTCGACCGCTCCCAGCCGCTGTTCGAGGCCATGGAGGCGGTGCACCGATCCGGCGTGAAGCTCATCCCCGTCGGCTCGGTCAACAGCTCCGGCCACCAGAGCGTCAATCCGTGGTTCCGCGAACGGTTCAAGGCCCTCGGCACCCCGGTGATCTCCGGACGCATCCAGAAGCTCGTGCACGAGCTCAAGAACTTTCTCGACTAGGAGTCCCCATCATGAACGACGTTTTGCGCGCGCCCGCCGAGATCAAGTACGCCGAGGAACTGGACTGGCTCGAGTCGATCGACGACGGCCCCAAGCCGTTCGCCTGGCGGCTGAGCCCGAAGATGGTGCGGCTGTTCATCCTCGGCTCCGAGCGCGCCGACGGACTGGATCGCCCGGTGGAGCAGAAGTGGTTCGGTGATCGCAGCTTCGTCGAGCGCAGCATCGTCACCCTGGCCTCGGACCGGGGCCTGCTGCTCATCGGCGATCCGGGCACCGGCAAGAGCTGGCTGGCCGAACTGCTGTCGGCGGCCATCAGCCGGAACTCCACGCTGGTCGTGCAGGGCACGGCCGGCACCACCGAGGACCACATCAAATACTCGTGGAACATCTCGATGGTCATCGCGAAGGGCCAGTCGCGCGAGTCGATGATCCCGTCGCCGATCATGACCGCCATGGAGCAGGGCGTCATCGGCCGCTTCGAGGAACTCACCCGCTCCCCCAGCGACGTGCAGGACGCGCTGATCTCCATCCTGTCGGAGAAGTACGTCTCGATCCCCGAACTCGACGACGACAACGTGGTGTTCGCACAGCCGGGCTTCTCCATCATCGCCACGGCCAACAGCCGCGACCGGGGCGTCAACGACCTGTCCTCGGCGCTCAAGCGCCGCTTCAACTTCGTGCGCATCCCCGTGGTGTCGAACAAGAAGAGCGAGGCGGAGATCGTGCGGTTCCGCACGGCCGAACTGCTGCGCCGCCACTCGATCGAGCTGGAGCTGCCGCCCACCCTGCTCGACATCCTGCTCGACAGCTTCGCCGACCTGCGCGCCGCGGCGGCCGCGGCGAGCAGCGACGACGACAAGCTCGAGTCGGCGCTGTCGACCGCCGAGCAGATCGGCGTGCTCGAGGACGCCATCCTGCACAGCCAGTTCTTCGGCGCGGCGGAGCTGCGCGCCGAGACCCTGGCCACCTCGCTGGTCGGCTCGCTGGCCCGGCGCACACCCGAGGACCTGGCGATTCTCAACAAATACCTGCACGGCGTCGTCGAGCCGCGCGCCAAGGGCGCGGGCGGCGACGCCTGGGGCGAGTTCCTCGAGGGCGGCCGGGCGGCGATCGCGAGGCTCTCGTGACGGTCGCCGACACCCGGCTCGCGCCGGCCACCTTCGCCGCGCTGCGGGACCAGCTGGCGGAGGCGGCCGTCGCCTTCGCCGGCGCCCCCGGCGCGGCGGGCGACATCCTGGCGGGCATCGTCGACGATGTCGACCGCGCGCTGACGGAGCGCCTGGAGATCTTCCCGGTCTGCCACCACTCCCCCGCGTCGGGCCTGGCCATGGTGCGGCGGCTGCGCGAGAAGCAGCCGCGGGTCATCTACCTGGAGCTGTGCGAGGACCTGCGGCCGCTGCTGGACGAACTCCGCAACTGCCGGTTGCCGGTCGCCCTGCAGGCGTTCGCCACCGACGTCGACGGCTTCCCCGCCGAGTGGGCGCCGCTGTCGGTGGTCGCGCCGATCACCGAGTCCTCGGCGGAGTACCAGGCGATCGCCTACGCCCTGGACACCCCGGGCGTCGAGCTGGTGCTCGTCGACCGGTCGACCGATCACGTCTTCCAGTGGGCGCCGAAAGACGAGGCGGCACACGAGGAAACGGCCCCCGGCGCCGAGCCACCCGAGGACGACGGGCTGCACGGTTCGGCGGTGGGGCTCGAGATCGGCGATCTGCGACCGCGTTTCGCCGAGCTGGAGGAGCACCTGTTGCACCACGGCAAGGTGCGGCACTGGTCGGAGTGGTGGGACCAGTACGTCGAGCAGCCCCTCGCGGACGCCGACTACGACACCTACCGCCAGGTCATGGTGATGATCGGCAGCCTGTTCCGGCGGCTGCGCCGCGGCAGCACCGTCGAGGACGAGGACCGCGAACGCTACATGTGGACCCGCATGCGGGAGCATCTGGCCGCGAGCGGTATCGATCCGGCCGCCGCGCTGTACGTGTGCGGCGCGGCGCACGCCGCCAGCCCGGTCCCCCAGTTCGGGCTCGACGCGACGGCACCGTTCGAGATCTCCGCGCGCTCGGCCACCACCTGGCACTACGGCCTGATCCCGTCGAGCCACTCCGCGATCGAAGCCCAGTTCGGGCTCGCGGGCGGCGCGGTGTCCATCGCCGCGGCGACCTGGGAGAAGGGGCTGCGCCGCGGCAAGCTCCAGTCCTTCGTGCTGGAGGGACAGCAGGGCGGCAGGAAGAAGACGAGGAAGCCGCTGCCGCCGCCCGCCGCGCCGGAAGTCGCGGTCGCGGACCGCCTCTCGGGCTTCCTGTCGCGGCCGCCCGCGCTCGACCCCCTCGACGAGGCCGAGCTGCTGGAATGGTCGGTCGACATCGTGCGCCTGGCCCGCCGCAACGGCTACCTCGCCAGCACGGCCGACGCCATCGCCGTGTTCGAGACCTCGATCCTGCTGGCGGGGCTGCGCAACCGGACGCGACCGACGCCGTACGACTTCCAGGACGCCGCGGTCACCTGTATCGAGAAGGACCGGGTGCCCGGCCGCCGCGACGTGCGGCGGCTGTGCGAGATCCTGCTCGGCGGCGACCGGATCGGCCAGGTCGGGTACGCGGCCCTGCCGCCGCTGGCGCGGGACGTGCTCGACCGGCTCGAACCGCTCGGCCTCGACCTGTCCAAGCGGACCCTGCAGCGCGCGCTGCTCGACCTGAAGGCCGACCCGCGGCTGCGTCCCTGCTCGGATCTGCTGTGGCTGCTGCGCAGGCTGCTGCCCCACGACGCGCTGCGGCCCATCATGGGCTCGCGCGGTCTCGGCGAGACCTCCCTCCAGGAGAGCTGGGACATCGGGCTCGGCAAACACCAGCGCGCGCTGGTCGAGCTTGGCTACGAGGGCGTGTCGGTGGAGCAGGTGCTCGAACAGCGCCTGCGCGCGGCGGTCGCCGCTCCGGACGCCACCGCCGCCGTCGCCCTCGGCGCGGTCGAGGACGCCCTGGTGTACCTGCGGTCGGTTCGGCTGGCCGACGAGCTCGGCCGGCGCGCGGTCGAGCTGCTGGCCGCCGAGCGGACCGTGGACGACGCGCCGCAGGTGCTGCGCCGGATCCGGGCCCTGCTCAACCACTTCCGCGCCTCCGGCGACACCCTGCCCGCCTGGTGCGAACGCTTCGTCACCGCGGGCTACGCCCACTACTGCACGCTGCTGCCGACGGCCTTCGCCGCCGAGGAGACCGGCCCGGCCCAGGTCGCGGCCATGCTCGGCTTCCTGTTCGGGATGGAGAACCTGGCGCTGTCGCTGGGGTGCGACCACACCCAGCTGGAACTGGCGGTGCTGCAATCGCATCCGGAGGCGCCCGCCAAGGTGGCCCTGCTGTGGGCCGCGCGCTTCCAGCTCGGCCTGCTCACCATGGCCGAGCTGCGCGAACGCTGCGACACGATGCTCGCCAATCCGCTGGTGCTGCCGACGGTCCCGCAGTACGTGAGCGGTTTCGTCCAGGCCATCGACCCCGCGCCCGCGCTGAAACCCTTCGTGGTGGAACTGCTGTCGAAGGCGTTCGGCGGCCTGCCGGACGCGGTCCTGCTGCCGTGGCTGCCGAAACTCATCACGACGCTGAAGGACCAGGCCGGCGACCTGATCCCCGGTCTCGTCCGGGAAGCGGGCCGCACCTTCCCTGGCACACTGCCCGCGGTGGACGCCTTCGTGCCGCCCTGGTCGCCCGGGTCCGGCGCCGTCGCGGCACCGCCGGCGGCGCGGGCGGCACGCGGTCCGGCCGCCGACCTGCTCGCCACCCACCCCGCGACCTGCGACGCGCTGGCCGGGCTCCTCGGGATCGCCGGCGAGTGGCAGCGACCCGACCCCGCAGGCGGCGACGAGATCGCCCGCCTGCTCGAGGACCGTCCCGCCACCGCCACAGCCTGGGCGGCGGTGCTCGGCTAGGCGCGGGTCGGGGTCCGGACGGCAGCGACCGGGGCCGGGTCAGCCGAGCGGCCCGTAGGTCACCACCAGGGGCGCGTGATCGGAGAGCCGCTCGTCGGCCGAGGGCTCCTTGTCCGCGACGGCGGCGGTGGCGCGGCGGGCGAGGCCGGGCGTGGCGAGCTGGTGGTCCACCCGCCAGCCCACGTCCTTGGCAAACGACTGACCCGCCCAGCTCCACCACGTCAGCGGGCCCGGCCGTTCGCCGTTGACCCGGCGCACCACGTCGACGAGGCGGCGCGTGCCGAGGACCGTGTCGAACCACTCGCGGTCCTCGGGCAGGAAACCGTCCATCGTCCGGGCGGCGCGCCAGTGGGTGACGTCGTGCCGGGTGTGGGCGATGTTCAGGTCCCCGACGAGCAGGAACTCGCGGCCCGCGCGCAGCGCCGCGAGCCGGTTCCGGTGCACCTCGCGCGCGAACGCGGCGAGGAACCGGTGCTTGCGCGCGTGCCGGAGGCCGCCGTCGGGCGGTTCCCGCATCGATCCGGGGCGCTGCAGGTGCGCGGGCAGTCCGCCCTTGGGGATGTAGACGCAGGCCACCGTCAGGGGGCGGTCGGCCAGATCGACCTCGAGGTAGCGGCCCTGCGCGGCGAACTCGCCGAGCCCGCGTGCCGTCGGCGGGTGGGTCACCCACGAGCGCACCGCGTCGGCGGGGACGCGGGTCAGGACGGCGACCCCGTTGCGGCCGGCCACCGAGCCGACGTCCACGGCCGCCGAGTAGCCGGGGAAGATGCCCACTTCGGATGCGGGACACCGCAGTTCCTGCAGCGCGACGACGTCGGCCGCCCGCGCGCGCAGCCAGTGGTCGAATCCGCGGCGCCGGGCGGCACGGATCCCGTTGACGTTGAAGGTGGCGACAGTGAAGGAATCGGCGACCGGCGAACCCATGGGCACCATCGTGCCGGAGCGCCCCGTCCCCCGGCCGGGCGGCTCGGGCATCGCGTTCCGGTCGCTCCGGGCAACGGATGTGGGAGGCGGAAAACAGATCAGGCCCAGCCCGAAGGCTGGACCTGATCGCTATTCGAAAGTGGAGCTAAGGGGACTCGAACCCCTGACCCCCACACTGCCAGTGTGGTGCGCTACCAGCTGCGCCATAGCCCCGTATTCATTTCTCGGCGGCCGTTCCCGGCTGCCTGAATGAAGTTACACCATGGCTCTCGAGAGAAACAAATCGGCTGGTAGGGGGCAGATCGGGACCAGTTGGTCAGGGTGCCAGTTCGGTGACCCAGTTCTCGTCGGAGACATCGATCTTGATGGTTCCGTCGAAAACGGACGGGGTGGAGACGCGGCCGTCGAGGCGTTTACCCAATTCGTCGAATTGGGTGGCGACGGCGGTCGCCGCGGCGGCGCGCTGGGCGCCGGAGGTGACGCACTGCACGGCCGCGTCGGAGGCGCCCGCCTGCTTCGCCAGGTCGGCCAGTTCGGCGTCGCTGTGGTCGTCGCCGCCCTCGCGGGGCTGGTTCGACACGAACAGCGCCTCGTGGAACCGGCCGTAGGCGACGGCCGAACCGGCCTGGGCGACACAGAGGTTCGCGGCGACGGCGCGGGTGGAGTAGTCCTTGCTCCGCGACTGGTCGTCGAGGAAGGCGACGAAGTGGTAGCGCACCGCGAGCTTGCCCTCGTCGATCTTCTGCGCGATCTCCTGGCCGTGGATGCGCTCCTGGGCGCCGCAGCCGGGGCACAGGGGGTCCTCGTAGAAGTCGATGGTCTTCGCGGCGTCGGGCTTGCCGAGCCGGACGACGCCCCCGTCGGCGACCGTGACGGTGACGGCGGGGTCCTTCACGGTGCCGTAGCCGTCGTTGCGCGTGGCCGGGACGTCGCGGCTCCAGGCGACGAAGGCGAACACGATCACGCCGATGAGGACGACGGCGACCGCCGCCAGCGCGTAGGTCGTCGTGCTGGAGACGGGGCGCGGTGTGTGTTTCGAACTACCGGTGCTCACCGCTCCACTCTGCCTCGAGCGCCCGGCGGCGCCGCGCAGGGGCACGTCAGGACTTGCCCGGAGCCACCGGATCCACGGGCTGACCGTCCTCGAGGGTGACCGGGTCGACGCCGGGGCCGCCGTCGCAGGTGCAGCGCGGGTCGAGGTGGTCGCCGGTGTGCGTCTCGCCGTCGTGGACGATCCTCGACGGCTCCGGCGTCAGCACCCAGACCAGGGTGGCGACGCCGACGAGGCCGCCGGTCAGGCCGAGGGCGACGGCGAAGGAGACGGTCTGGGCGACCCAGCCGATCGCGACGGGGCCGAGCACGGTGCCCAGGTCGGCGGCCATCTGGAAGCCGGCCAGCACCGGGCCGCCGCGGGCGCGGGCGCCGATGATGTCGGCCAGGGCCGCCTGCTGGGCGGGAGTGAACATGCCCGACCCGATCCCCGCGACGAAGGAGGCGCCGAGCAGCAGCCACAGCGACGGGGCCAGCCCCATGACCCCGGTGCCGACGGCGCAGATCGCCGAACCGGCGACCAGGAACGGTTTGCGGCCGAGCCGGTCGGAGAGCCTGCCCGCGAAGAACAGCACCGCCGCGTTGCCCGCGGCGAACACCGCGAGGGCGACCCCGGCCATGCCCGCCTCCTGGCCGAGCGCCTCGACCACCACCAGCGGGACGAGGGCCATCCGCACACCGAACACGGCGGCGCCGTTGGCGAAGTTGGACAGCAGGACCGCGCGGTAGGCGGGGCGCGCCCAGCCCTGCCGGAAGGTCAGCACGGGCAGGTGACCCGGGTCCTCGGGGACGGCCAGGTGCGAGTGGCGCAGGCCCGCCCAGACGATCGCGCACACCAGCAGCAGCGCGACGGCGTAGATGAGGAACGGCGCGCGCAGGCCGAGACCGGCCAGGCCGGCGCCGACCAGCGGACCGCCGAGCGAGCCGACCAGGAAGCTGGTCGAGTACAGGCCGGAGACCCGTCCGCGCGCGGCGGGCGGGGAGATCCGGATCACCAGCGCCATCGACGACACGGTGAACATGGTCGAACCGATGCCGCCGAGGGAGCGCAGCACCATGAGCTGCCAATACGTCTGGGCCAGCGCACACGCGCCCGTGGACAGCGCCACCACGGCGAGGCCGGTCAGATACACCCAGCGTTCGCCGAGCTTCTGCACCATGCGCCCGCTGACCGGCGCGAACAGCAGCCGCATGAGCGCGAAGGCGCTGACGATCGCCGAGGCCGCCGCGTAGCCGACGCCGAAGTCGCGCGCGTACTGCGGCAGGATCGGTGACACCAGGCCGTAGCCGAGCGCGATGACGAACGCGCCGGTGACCAGGACCCAGATCTCGGCGGGCAGGCGCTCCCCGCGAGCCGCGGTCACTGCGCCAGCGCCTCGTTCACCAGCTCCTCCGCGGCGGCCTGCACCTGGGTCAGGTGGTCGGGGCCGTGGAACGATTCGGCGTAGATCTTGTACTTGTCCTCGGTGCCGGACGGGCGCGCGGCGAACCAGGCGTTCTCGGTGGTGACCTTCAGTCCGCCGAGCGAGGCGCCGTTGCCGCGCGCGGTGGTGAGGATGCCGGTGATCTCCTCTCCCGCGATCTCGGTGGCCGTCACGGCCTCGGGGGTCAGCGCGGCGAGGCGGGCCTTCTGCTCGGCGGTGGCGGCGGCGTCGACCCGCGCGTAGGCGGGGCTGCCGTAGCGGCGTTCGAGTTCGACGTAGCGCGCCGACGGGGTCTGGCCGGTGACGGCGGCGATCTCGGCGGCAAGCAGGGCCATCAGGATGCCGTCCTTGTCGGTGGTCCACACGGTGCCGTCCATCCGGAGGAAGGACGCGCCCGCGCTCTCCTCCCCGCCGAAAGCCAGGCTGCCGCTGAACAATCCGGGCACGAACCACTTGAATCCGACCGGCACCTCGTAGATGTCGCGGCCGAGCACGCCGACCACACGGTCGATCATCGAGGAACTGACCGCGGTCTTGCCCACCTTGGTCAGCGCGTCCCACCACATGCGGTTGGCGATGAGGTATTCGATGGACACGGCAAGGAAGTGGTTGGGGTTCATCAGGCCACCGTCGGGGGTGACGATGCCGTGCCGGTCGGCGTCGGCGTCGTTGCCGGTGGAGATGTCGTAGTCGTCCTTGATGGCGACCAGGCTCGCCATGGCGTGCCGCGAGGACGGGTCCATGCGGATCTTGCCGTCGCCGTCGAGGGTCATGAAGCGCCAGGTCGGGTCGACCGAAGGGTTGACCACCTCGAGTTCGAGGTCGTAGCGCTGGCCGATCTCCTCCCAGTAGTCCACGCTGGCGCCGCCCATGGGGTCGGCGCCGAGGCGGATGCCCGCGCCGCGAATCGCGTCCAGGTTCAGCACGTTCGGCAGGTCGGCGATGTAGTGGTCGAGGTAGTCGTAGCGCTCGGTGTAGGACGCCAGCGCCTGGGTCAACGGCAGGCGCTTGACCTCGGACAGGCCGTTGCGCAGCAGTTCGTTGGCGCGCTCGGCGATGGCGTCGGTGGCGCGGGTGTCGGCGGGGCCGCCGTGCGGCGGGTTGTATTTGAAACCGCCATCGCGGGGCGGGTTGTGCGAGGGGGTGACCACGATGCCGTCGGCCTGGTGCTTGGTCCCGCCCCGGTTGTGGCGCAGCACGGCATGACTCAGCGCCGGGGTCGGGGTGTAGCGGTCGCGGGCGTCGATCATCGCGGTGACGCCGTTGCCCGCGAGAACCTCGAGCGCGGTGGTCCACGCCGGTTCGGACAGGGCGTGGGTGTCGCGGGCCAGGTAGACCGGCCCGCTGATGTCGCGGGTGGCGCGGTATTCCACGATCGCCTGGGTGATGGCCAGGATGTGCGCCTCGTTGAAGGCGCTGTCCAGGCTGGAGCCGCGGTGGCCGGAGGTGCCGAAGACCACCCGCTGGGCGGCCTGCGCCGGGTCCGGCACCCGGCTGAAGTAGGCCGTGACCAGGTGGGCGATGTCCTCCAGGTCGGTCGGGCGCGCGGGGCGCCCGGCGCGATCGTGGGCCATGGTCGAGGCTCCCTTCCGTGTCGGCTGCGCGCGCGAGGTCATCAGGATCATCTGCACCCACCCGCCGATCGGCCGCCGGGCAACGCCGAGCCGCCAATGTTAACCGTCCGGCTGCCCTGGGGCAGCATCGAATTGCGGCGTACGGTCACCGGCCGGCCGGAAACGGACCGGGCCGGTGCCCCGCGCGGACCGTCGCGGAGGGACACGGGCACCAGGGTCACGAGGCGGCTCCCCGGCGCCGTACGCAGCGCACGCGGTGCAGAGGACGGGGGCGCGCGGCCGAGGGCGGCGGCGCGGATCCGGGGACCGGAACGGGGATTCGCACGATCGTCGCCCCTCCCTGCCGATCCGGATGTGGTAACCCATGCTATCGACTTCCCGGCCCGGCGGAGCGGACCGGGCGGATACGCCGGTGGTTCGCGTGCCGACGGCACGGCCCCGGACCGTCGGGACGGTCCGGGGCCGGTGGCCGGGGCGGGTCAGTGCGCGAGCACGGGCTCCCCCTCGGCGGGCGCGGGCACCTTGTTCGGCATGATCACCGCGATCACCGCCGAGCCGAGCACGAACGCGCCTGCCGCCCACCAGAAGCTGGTGGTGTAGCTCTCGATCGCGGCCTGGGCCAGGGTGGCCGGGCCCGGCTGGTGCGAGCCGACGTAGTCGGTCATCGCGGTGGCGGCGATGGTGCTCAGCAGCGCCGTGCCGATCGAGCCGCCGACCTGCTGGGTGGTGTTCACCATGGCCGAGGCCACGCCGGCGTCCTCGTGGTGCACCCCGGAGGTGGCGCCCTGGAAGGCGACCGACACCGCGGCGCCGAGGCCGAGGCCGAGCAGGATCAGCGCGGGCAGGATGTGGGTGGCGTAGCCGGTGTCGAGGCCGATGCGGGTCAGCCAGACCATGCCCGCGGCGGCGATCAGGAAGCCGACGCTGATGACCGCCTTCGGGCCGACGCGCGGCAGCAGCAGCGAGGGCGCGGTGGTGGAGGAGGCCACCATGCCCGCCACCATCGGCAGGAACGCCACGCCGGTCATGATCGGCGAGTAGCCCAGGGTGAGCTGCATGTAGTAGGTCAGGAACAGGAAGATCGCGAACATCCCGACGCCCATGACGAACACCGTGATGTAGGACGCGCCGCGGGTGCGGTCGGTGACGATGCGCAGCGGCAGCAGCGGGTGCGCCACCCGCGTCTCCACGACGACGAACGCGGCGAGCAGCACGGCGCCGCCGATCAGGAACGCCAGGGTGATCGGGTCGCCCCAGCCGCGGGTCTCGGCGGAGGAGAAGCCGTAGACGATGCCGAACAGGGCCGCGGTGACCGTCAGGGTGCCGGGGATGTCCAGCTTGGGCCGCTGGGTGACGGTGTGCTTGGCCAGCAGCAGCACGGCGCCGACGAGGGCGACCGCGGCGAAGATCAGGTTGACGTACATCGCCCAGCGCCAGGAGGCCCACTCGGTGAGCGCGCCGCCGAGCAGCAGGCCGATCGCGCCGCCGGTACCGGCGACGGCACCGAAGATGCCGAACGCCTTGGCCCGCTCCGAGGGCTCGGTGAAGGTGACGGTGAGCAGCGACAGCGCGGCCGGGGCCAGCAGCGCGCCGAACACGCCCTGGCCGACGCGCGCGGCGACGAGCATCTCGAAGCTGGTCGCGGCGCCGCCGACCGCCGAGGCGAGGGCGAAGCCGACCAGGCCGACGATGAAGGTGTTGCGGCGGCCGAACAGGTCGGACAGGCGGCCGCCGAGCAGCAGCAGGCTGCCGAAGGCCAGGGCGTAGCCGGTGATCACCCACTGGCGGTCGGCGTCGCCGAAGCCCAGATCGTGCTGGGCGGCGGGCAGGGCGATGTTCACGATGGTCGCGTCCAGCACGACCATCAGCTGGGCGATGCCGAGGACGGCCAGCACCCACCAGCGCATCGCGTGGGAACCGCGACGGTCCTCACCCGTGTCAGCGGGACGGCCGGCCCCGCGCTCGATTGTGGTGGTCATTTCTCCCCTTGCGGTCGACAGGACGAATCGGAGGTAATATCTCCGGTTAGGAACAGAAGCTACCACAGTAACGGAGGAAACCCCTCCACTTAATCCCGCAGATTGGTAGAATCGGACTGTGAATCACGCCACGACGACCGCCGCACCACCCCGCCGCCTGCGTGCCGACGCCGCGCGCAATCAGGCGCGCATCGTCGCGGCCGCCCGGGAACTGTTCGCCGAACACGGCCTGGAGATCACCCTCGACGACGTCGCCGAGCGCGCGGGCGTCGGCGTCGGCACGGTCTACCGCCGCTTCGCCAACAAGAAGGAACTCATCACCGAGGTCTTCGACCAGCACCTGGTCGACTTCGCCGAGGCCGCCGAGGAGGCGCTGGCCCATCCGGACCCGTGGCAGGCCCTCGTCGAGTTCTTCGAGAACGCCTGCAGGCACCTGGCGGCCAACCGCGGCTTCGGCGAGGTCATGCTCGAGCTCGAGGAGGACCCGGTCCGTTTCGCCGAGCTGCGCGACCGGATCCGGCCGTCGGTGGCCGCCATCGTCGGGCGCGCCCACGACGCCGGGGTCATCCAGCCCGACATCGCGACCACCGACTTCTTCGCGCTGATCCACATGGTCAACGCCTTCGCGGAGTTCGCGAACCCGGTCAACGATCGGGTCTGGCACCGCTACATGGCCATCGCACTCAACGGCATCCGCACCGACGCCGCCCCGCGCCAGGAGCTCGTCGTGCCGCCGCTCGAGGACCACGAGGTCGAACAGGCCAAGTCGGCCGCCTGCCTGGGTCGTCGCCGCTAGAAAAAAATCTACCGACCAGTAGCGCAGATCACACCCGTCGCCTATTTTGGACACATGACCAAGAGCACCTGGGTGAACTGGGCGGGCGAGCAGCGCTGCACACCCGCCGTCGTCGCCACTCCGCGACACACCGACGAGCTGGCCGAGATCGTCACGGCCGCCGCCGCCGCGGGCCGTACCGTCCGGGTCGCCGGATCGGGCCACTCGTTCACCGACGCGGTGCTCACCGACGGAACCCTCATCGACCTGCGCGCGCTGAATCGCGTCCTCGACGTCGACCGCGCGACCAACCGCGTCCGCGTGGAGGCCGGTCTGACGCTCCACGACGCCAACCCGCTGCTGCACGCGCACGGCCTGGCCTTCCCCAACCTGGGCGACATCGACACCCAGTCCATCGCCGGCGCCACCGCCACCGCCACCCACGGCACCGGCGCGCGCCTGCGCAACATCTCCGCCGCCCTGCACTCGGTGGAGATCCTGCGCGCCGACGGCACCCTGGTCGAACTCGACGAGCGGACCGACCCCGACGGGTGGCGGGCCGCGCGGGTCAGCATCGGCGCGCTCGGCGTGGTCACCGCGGTGACACTGCAGCTCGAGCCCTCGTTCGTGCTCGAGGCCGTCGAACGCCCGATCCGGCTCGACGAGGTCCTCGACCGGCTCGACGAATTCGTCGACGGCAACGACCATTTCGAGTTCTTCGCCTTCGCCCACAGCCCGCTGGCCATGACCAAGGCCAACAATCGCACCACCGCTCCCGAGCAGCCACGCGGCGCCGCGAGCGCGTGGCTCAACGACATCGCGCTGTCGAACTACGCCTTCGACGGAATGTGCCGGGTGGGCAAGCGTTTCCGCCCCGCGATCCCCTTCGTGCACCGGATCGCGGCGCTGGCCGGGTCCCACAACCGGCTCACCGATCGCTCCTACCGCGTGTTCGCCTCGCCGCGGCTGGTGAAGTTCACCGAGATGGAATACGCCGTCCCGCGCGCGCACGCCCGCACCGCGATCCGCGAGATCGTCGCGCTGGCCAAGACTTTCGACAGCCCGATGCCGATCGAGGTGCGCTGGGTCGCCCCCGACGACGCGTTCCTCTCCCCCGCGGGCGGGCGCGAGACCTGCTACATCGCCGTGCACCAGTACCGGGGCATGGAGTGGGAGCCGTTCTTCCGCGCCTGCGAGGCGGTGTTCGATCGCTACCAGGGCCGCCCGCACTGGGGCAAGCGGCACTTCCAGACCGCGGCGACGCTGCGCGAGCGTTACCCGTACTTCGACCGCTTCGCCGCCGTGCGGGCGCGCCTCGACCCGACCGGGGTCTTCACCAACGACTACGTCGAGCGGGTGCTCGGCCCGGTCGCCTGAGGCGCGCGCCGGAAGATCTCCGGTGGGAATCGGCCACTCGTGACCCGCGGGCCTGCAGGTGATGCGAAGATGACGAACGAGAAATCGATGTGCCACAAGCACTTCGAGACCGTTCGGTTCTATCGGCTCCGGAGGGGCGTCCCATGACCCACACACCCCGTGTCCTCTTCGTGTGCGTGCACAACGCCGGACGCTCGCAGATGGCCGCCGGGTTCCTGCGCGCCATGGCGGGCGACCGGATCCAGGTGAGCACCGCGGGCAGCGAGCCCGCCGATGCCCTGAACCCGGCCGCCGTCGCGGTGATGGCCGAGATCGGCGTCGACATCGCGGGCGCGCGCCCCCAGGCACTCACCGACGACGCCGTCGGGCTGGCCGATGTCGTGGTCACCATGGGCTGCGGCGAGATCTGCCCCTACTTCCCCGGGATCAGCTACCGCGACTGGGTGCTGGCCGATCCCGCCGGACAACCGCTCGAGGTGGTGCGCAGCATCCGCGACCACCTGCAGATCCTGGTCGGCAACCTGATCGCCGAGCTGATCCCGGTGCCCGCGCGCTGAGCGTCCGATTCGTTCAAGACCGCGCGGCGGAGGCCGCCCTAGGCTGCCGGACATGACCCCACAGCTCGATGTCTTCGCCGTGATCGTCAGCGACATGGCCGCCTCGGTCGCCTTCTACCGCAGGCTGGGCCTCGCCTTCCCGGAGGGCGCCGAGGACAGCCCGCACGCGGAGGCGCCGCTGCCCGGCGGCCTGCGCTTCGCCCTGGACACCGAGGCCACCATCGCCTCGTTCCACCCCGGCTTCCGGCCGCCGACCGGCCAGGGCCGCGGCGGGCTCGCCTTCCGCTGCGCCGATCCCGCCGCGGTCGACCGCCTGCACGCCGAACTCGTCGCCGCCGGCTACCACAGCGAGCTCGACCCCTGGGACGCCTTCTGGGGACAGCGCTACGCCGTGATCGCCGACCCCGACGGGTTCGGCGTCGACCTCTACGCGCCGCTGCCGAGCGAGTAGTGCGACCAGTCCGCCAGGCTCCGCCTGCGTTCGTGCACGGCGAGGATCTCGCGGACCGCGTCGCTCACGGGCGGCTCCGCCGAGCGCGGCACCCAGGTCGCGGCGTCGTGCTCGGCCGAGACGCGGTGGGCGCCGGGGCCGACCGACACCGCGAAGGTGAACTGCCGGGTGCGGGTGCCGCTGCCCGACAGGTAGTCGAATTCGCCCAGATAGTCGGTGATCCCGGTCACCTCGAGGCCGGTCTCCTCGGCCACCTCGCGGATCAGCGCCTCGTCGAGGCGTTCGCCGCGCTCGACCTCACCGCTGGGTAGTTCCCACTGCCCGCCGAGGAACTCCGATCGTCGACGGCGCAGGATCAGGATCCGGCCTTCGCGCTCCACGACAGCACCGACCACGAGGCGACGCACCTCGTCACGCTCGGCATCGATACGCAGGTTCGAGAACACGGATTCGTCGATCACGGTAGATCACATCCTCTCGTCGGAGATTCGGACTTCCGGGCACAACGAGGGAGCTTGATCATGCGAGCATAACCAACCCTCCGGTCGAAACCGAACCAGACTTTGCGGACACATCGCCGCGGAGCGGCCGCACCAGCGACCGCAGCGTGCATCCGGCCAGGTCACGGACGTCGCGGGAGAGGTGCGCCTGGTCCGCGTACCCGCACCGGGTCGCGGTCTCGGCCGCCGGGACTCCCGCCCTGGCCAGTGCCAGGGCCCGCTGTAGGCGAAGAATACGCGCCAACATCTTCGGACCGTAACCGAAGGCGGCCAGCGACCGCCGGTGCAGGGCGCGCGCCGACAACCCGGCCCGGCCCGCGATCGCCTCCACCGACCCGCCCGCCCGCAGCGCGGCGACCACCGCGCCGAGCGCCGGATCTCCGAGGCCCGTCTCGGCGGCCCGGCGCAGCGCGATGCCCTCGAGGGCGCGGGCGCGGTCGGTCGCGTCGTCGACCAGCCCGGTCACGGCGCGGACACCGGCGGCCGGGAAGAGGTCGTCGAGCCGGACGCGGCGGTCGCGCAGCTCCGTCGCGGGGACCCCGAGGAGCGCGGGCGCGGTGCCGGGCGCGAACCGGAGGCCGACGAACTCCCCGGCCCCGGTCGAGGGGCGGAACGCGGCGGTGTCGGGCCCGGCGACCAGCAGGGTGCCGTCGACCCAGATCAGGTCCATGCAGCCGTCGGGCAGCACCGGCGGGGCGGTCTCGCCCGCCGCCGCCGTGCGTGTCCACACGACCGCGCCCGCCAGCCGTGCCGGGCGCTCCCGGTAGCTCCCCATCGGGCCAGGGTAGCCCCGCCCACCGACACCCCCGGCGGGCCGGGACGCGCCGGAGGAAGCCGCGATCGCGCCCCGCGACGGCGGGCCCGCTCCCAGAATGGGATTCCGGTCCCCGGCAGAAAGCGACGCACCATGGCCCTGGAATCCCTCATGGTCCCCCTCGGCACCGCCGCCCCCGACTTCGCGCTCCCCGACCTCGACGGCGTCGTGCACACGCGCGCCGGCTTCCGCGACGGCCCCGGCCTGCTGGTCTTCTTCTCGTGCAACCACTGCCCCTACGTCCGCCACCTCGAATCCGCGCTCGGCTCCGTGCTTTCCGAGCTCCCGATCCCCGCGGTCGCGATCTGCACCAACGACGCCGAGGGCTACCCCGACGACGCGCCCGACCGGCTGCGCGCCCAGGCCGAACGCGCGGGCTGGCGCTTCCCCTACCTGCTCGACACCACCCAGCGGACCGGCCGCGACTTCGGCGCCGTCTGCACCCCGGACTTCTTCCTCTACGACGCCGATCTGCGTCTGGCCTACCGCGGCGCCTTCGACGAATCCACCCCGCGCAACGGCGTTCCCGTGACCGGCGATCTCCTGCGCTCGGCCGTCGACCTGGTCCTGCGGGGCCGCCCGGTACCGGAGCCGCACCGGCCGAGCATGGGGTGCTCGATCAAATGGCGGGAGGACTGACGCGGCAATTACCGTGGGGGCCATGACGATCAGACCCGGCACCCGCGACGACGCGGAATCGGTGGCCGCCCTGCACACCGCCAGCTGGCGACTCGCCTACGCCGGGCTGCTGCCCGCGGACTTCCTGGCCGGGCCGGTCGCCGAGGACCATCGCGCGATGTGGCGGGAGCGACTGAGCGATCCCCCGGCGGGCGCGGCGCTGTTCGTGGCCGAGGGCGGGGACGGGCTCGGCGGGTTCGTCTACCTGCGACCCAGCGGCGACCGGATCCTGCTCGACAACCTGCACGTCCGGCCGGACGGGAAGCGCCGGGGTCTGGGCAGCGCCCTGTTCGCCCACGCCCTCGACTGGTCGCGGGCCACCGCGCCGGGCCGCGACCTGTATCTCGAGGTGCTGACCGGCAACACCGGGGCGATCGCGTTCTACGAGCGGCTCGGCGGCCTGCGCACCCGGGAGGGCGTCGCGGTGTTCCCGCAGGGCTTCGAGGTGCCCGAATACGAGTACGTCTGGGCCGCGGACTAGCGCGGACGCTGTCCCGGGCGGTCGCGGGGGCGTAGATTCACAGGGGCTTGCGCGGGCTGTCCTCCTCCCCGAAGGGATCGCCGTCATGAGCGTCTCGCCCCGGCATCGTCGCGCCGCCGCCTTGGCCGCCGTCCTCGCGCTGACGCTCGGCGCCTGCGGCACCGACCAGGACGGTCCGCCCGCCGCGCCGTCGGTCTCGCGCGCGGACACCGCGGAGGCGGACCGGCTCGCCGACGTCGTGCGGCAGCGGCTGACCGCCGACGGCCTCACCTCGGTCGTGTACGGCGTGTGGCGCGGCGACGAGCGGATCGCGCTCGGCGCGGTCGGGGAATCGCCGATCGGCCTGCCCGCCGCGGCCGACATGCGGTTGCGTGTCGGGCAGCCGATGGAACCGATGCTCTCGACCGTGCTCTGGAAACTCGACGCCGCGGGCACCCTCGACCTGGACGCGCCGATCGCGCGCTGGCTGCCCACCTTCCCGCGCGCCGACCGCATCACCCCGCGCATGCTGGCCGACAGCACCTCCGGCATCGCCGACTACGTCACCGAACCCGAATTCCTGCGCCGCTTCGGCGCGGACCCGTTCCACACGTGGACCGCCGCCGAACTCCTCGACCGCGCCACCGCGCGTCCGCCGCTGTTCGAGCCCGGCACCGATTTCGCCTACGCGCACAGCGATCTCGTCGTCCTCGGCGAGGTGCTGCAGCAGGCCAGCGGGCGCAGCCTGGGCGAACTGATCGCCGAACACGTCCTGCGTCCGCTGGGCATGGACCGCACCGCCGTGGTGCTCGACGCCCAGCTGCTGCCGCCGATCCTGCACGCCTACACCACCGAACGCGGCGTCTTCGAGAACTCGACCTTCTGGAACCCCACCGCGTTCCTGCACAGCGGCAACATGAACTCCACCGTCGCCGACGTGGGCCGCTGGGTCGGGGCGCTGGGCACCGGCGAACTGCTCTCCCCCGAACAGCACCGGCAGATGATGGGCCCCTCCACCGCCGGGCTCGGGCCGTTCACCCCCGAGAAGTACTTCGCGTTCGGCGTCGTCCACCTCGGCGACTGGCTGTACATGAACCCGTCCTACGGCGGCTACGACGGGGTCGCCTACTACGACACGAGGACCCGGACCACGATCGTCGCCTACGCGATCTCCGGGCCGGCCACCGACGCGAATCAGAACAGCGCGCTGCCCGTCGGCGCCGCCCTCGGCACCGCGCTCGACCCGAACCGCCCGCCGCCGACGCTGTGACGCCGGGCGCGGGGCGCGTCGCCGGGAACGAGAAAGGCCCCCCACCTGCGTGTCAGGTGGGGGGTCTCGAAGTGGAGCTGCCGGGAATCGAACCCGGGTCCTCCGCCGTGTCTCCAGGGCTTCTCCGTGTGCAGTTCGCTGTGCCTCTACTCGGACCTCCGGGTCTCACGAACAAGCCCGGATGACGATCCCAGTCGCTGTTGGATGTCCCGCCCGAACCCGCGACCGGATCGGACGGTGATTCCCTCTAGCTGATGCCAGTACCCGGGCCGAGGGACGAGCCCGGACTGACAGAGACGCCTGCTACTTAGGCAGCGAGGGCGTACTCGCGCTGATGAGAATCGGCGCTTAATTGGTTGCAGCGACGCTTACGGTGGTCTCTTGCCTGCACCGACACGCTTCCCCTGGATCAACGTACGCAGTCGAAACCGTTCAGCCCCGTACGTACCCGCACCGTGCGGGCTGTTCATGTTAACACCACGAGGGGGCCGGTTTCTTCCCCTTTACCCGCGAACGGAGGGCAACCCAGGTCACACGCCGGGTACGCTTCCCGTTCGGCCGCACCGGACTCGTCATCTCACCGGGCGGCGTGGCAAGGAGCAAACTTTCATGGCATCATCCGATCGCCGCGTCCTGCGGCGACTGGCGGCGTTACCCGCTGTGGCCTGCCTGGTTCTGGCCGGCGCGAGCTGTTCGGCGGACACCGCGGCGCCCGCGCCGGGCATCACCAGCGCGCCCTGTCCGCAGTCCCCGCACACCGATCGGGGGTGCCTCTACCTGGGGGTGCTCTCCGATCTCGAGGGCGGGCCGTTCACCGCGCTCGGCGTCTCGATGAACGAGGGACAGCGCGCGTTCTGGGACGAGGTCAACAAGGCGGGCGGCATCGGCGGCTACGACATCGACCTGGCCACCTACACCCGCAACACCGCCTACGACCCGCGCACCCACCGCACGGCGTACCAGGAGATCTCCCCGCACGTGCTGGCGCTGGCCATGAGCTTCGGGACGGCGCAGACGCTGGCGATGCTCAACGACATGGACGCCGACGACATGGTGGCCACCGCGGCGACGCAGTGGTCGGGCTGGGGATTCCGCAGCGCCGACCGGAATCTGGTGCTCAGCGGCGGCTACTCCTACTGCGTCGAGGCCATCAACGCGCTCGACTGGTTCACCCAGGACCACTACCACCCGCAGCGCATCGCGGTGGTCGGCTACCGAGGCACCTTCGGCGAGGACTTCGCCGCGGGCGCCATGCGCTGGGCCGTGGCGAACGAGGCGGCCATCGCCGACACCATCGAGACCGGGCCCAACAACGAGGTCGGCAACCAGGACAGCACGGTCGCCCAGGTGCTGGCGGCCCAGCCCGACCTCGTCACCCTCGCGACCGGCCCGGCCGAAACCGCCGAGATCGTGGGCAAACTGGTGAAGTCCGGCTACACCGGCCGGTTCCTCGGATCGCTGATCACCTGGAACCCGGCCCTGCTGAAGTCCCCCGCGGCGCCCGCGCTGACCGCGCTGTACAACTTCACCAGCCCGATCGACAGCTGGGACGGCAACAGTATCGGCGCGCAGCGCGCCCGCCGAGCCCTCGGCCACGAACCGAACAATCTCGGCTACAACCTCGGCTGGGCGATCAGCTACCCGATGCGGGCGCTGCTGACCAAGGCGGCGGCCACCGGCGAACTCACCCGCACCGGCCTTCGCCGCACCATGGAGAACCTGCTGCCCGACAGCGAGGGCATCGCACCGGTCCAGCGCATCGGGGCGTCGGCGCCGGACCCGTCGATCGACTGGTCGGTGGTCTACACCCCCGACGAGCAGGCGCCGGTGGGCGCGCGGGTCGTCCGCTCGACCTACCGCGGCCCGACCCTGGGGAAGACGACGCTGACCGAGCCCTGCAAGCCGATCTGATCCGCGTCAGGCGCCGAGCCGCGCTCAGCCGAGCGCGATCGAGGCGACGGCGACCAGCGCCAGCGCCATGCCGAGCTGCTGGGTGCGGCTGACCCGCTCACCCAGCAGCACCATGGCCAGCAGCACGGTCGCGGCCGGGTAGAGCGACCCGATCACGCTGACCACCGACAGCATGCCGTGGTGGAAGGCGTAGAGCATGGCCACGTTCGCCACCGTGTCGAGCACGCCGACGGCCAGCGCCAGCCGCAACGGCTCCCCGCGCAGGCCGCCGAACTGCCGGGCGCCGAGGGCGACCGCCCACACCAGCGCCGCCGAGGCGAACCGCTGGGCCAGCACCGGCCACAGCCCGGAGTCGGGCGCGGTGCGGTGCAGAAACAGGAAGGCGAACCCGAACGCGGCCCCGGACCCCACGGTCAGCAGCGCGACCCGGCGGGTGAACCGCAGCTCGCGGCCGCCGATGATCTCCTCGGTGGTCTCGTCGGGCGCCTCCCGGCTGACCAGGACCACCGCCACCAGCGCGACCGCGATCCCGGCGAGCGCGAGCGGGCCCGGCCGCTCGCCGAGCAGCAGCCCGGCGAGCACCGGGATCCCGGCCACCAGGATCGCGGTGACCGGGGACACCACCGACATCGGGCCGTCGGCCAACGCGGCGTAGAACCACCACACGGCAAGCCCGCCACCGATACCGGCCGCCAGGCCCCACAGGATCGACGCGGGGTCCGGGCGGCCGCCGACCAGCGGCACCGCCAGCGCCACCAGCGCGGTGGAGAACGGATAGGACACCACGACGACGCGCAGCGCGGTCACCCGCCGCGCGGCGATACCACCGAAGAAGTCGCTGACCCCGTAGCCCGCTGCCGCCACGAGGGCGAGCAGAACCGGGATCACCGCATGCCTTTGACCCGCCGTCCCAGCTCGCGCGTGACCTCACGCTCGGCGGTGCGACGCGCCAGATCCTGGCGCTTGTCGTAGTCCTGCTTACCGCGCGCCAGGGCCAGCTCGACCTTGACCTTGCCGTCGGAGAAGTACATCGACAGCGGGACCAGCGTCTGGTTGCCCTCGCGGGACTTGCCGACCAGCCGCTCGATCTCGCGCTTGTGCAGCAGCAGCTTGCGTACCCGGCGCGGCGAGTGGTTGGTCCAGGTGCCGTGGCTGAACTCGGGGATGTGCAGGCCGCGCAGCCACACCTCGCCGTTGTCCACGGTCGCGAAGGCGTCCACCAGCGAGGCCTTGCCCTCGCGCAGGCTCTTGACCTCGGTACCGACCAGCGCGATCCCCGCCTCGTAGACGTCGAGGATCGTGTAGTTGTGCCGCGCCCGGCGGTTGGTCGCGATGACCTTGCGCCCCTTTTCCCTCATAACGACCCACTCTAAGCGAGCCCGCCAGCGGATTATTCCCGGCGGTCCGCGCTCAGCCGGGGTTCAGCAGCAGGTAGCCGGTCAGGGCCGCGGCGAACAGCAGGATCAGGATCACCGTGGACAGGCGGACGCCGTGGCCGATCGCGGGGTCGCGCACGCCGAACCACGCCGAGTCGACCGTGGGATCGACCCGGTGATGCAGGGGCGGTGGGCCGTCGGCGCCGCCGCCCTCCGCCTGCCCGCTGATCTCCACGGAGTCGTCACCGTCGGCCATGACCCCGACGGTAGCCCGCCGGGGTCACGGCCGCAGCACCAATTCGGTCGCGATGTGTTGGCGCACAAGGCAGCCCGGCCCGGGTCACCCGGCCAGCGCGGCCAGCACCCCGTCGCCGTAGCGGGCGAGCTTGTTCTCCCCGACGCCCGCCACCGTGCCCAGCTCGGCGAGGGTGGCCGGCTTGCGGGCGGCGATCTCGCGCAGGGTGGCGTCGTGGAACACCACGTAGGCGGGCACGCCCTGTTCCTTGGCGGTGGCCGCGCGCCAGGCCCGCAAGCGCTCGAACAGCGGCTGATCGGCGGCGGGCAGGTCGGCGGCGGGCTTGGCCGAGCGGGCGGAACGGGCGGGCCGCGCCGCGCGTTCGGGTTCGCGGCGCAGGGCGACGGTGCGTCCCTCGAACAGCACCTCGTTGCCCGCGTCGGTGAGCCCGAGCACGCCGTACTCGCCCTGGACGGCGAGCATGCCGCCCGCCAGCAGCTGGCGGATCACGCCGCGCCACTCGGTGTCGCGCAGGTCGGTGCCGATGCCGAACACGGTGAGCTCGTCGTGGCGGTGCTGGGCGATCTTGGGATTCTGCTTGCCGAGCAGGATGTCGATCAGGTGCCCGGCGCCGAAGGACTGGCCGCGCTCGCGCTTGAGCCGCAGCACGGTCGACAGCAGCTTCTGCGCGGGCACCGTGCCGTCCCACGTCTCGGGCGGGTTCAGGCAGACGTCGCAGTTGCCGCACGGCGGGGCCTGCTCGCCGAAGTAGTTGAGCAGCTGGGCCCGACGGCAGGTGACCGTCTCGCACAGGGCGAGCATGGCGTCCAGATGCAGTTGCAGCTGACGACGGTGGGCCGCGTCGCCCTCGCCCGCCTCGATCATCTTGCGCTGCTGCACCACATCGGCAAGGCCGTAGACCATCCACGCGGTCGAGGGCTGACCGTCGCGGCCCGCGCGGCCGGTCTCCTGGTAGTAGCCCTCCACCGACTTGGGCAGGTCGAGGTGGGCGACGAAACGCACGTCGGGCTTGTCGATGCCCATGCCGAAGGCGATGGTGGCCACCACGATCAGGCCGTCCTCCCGCAGGAACCGGGACTGGTTCTCGGCGCGGGTGCGGTTGTCCAGGCCGGCGTGATAGGGCACCGCGCGCACGCCGTTCTCGTTCAGGAAGGCGGCGGTCTTCTCCACCGAGTTGCGGGACAGGCAGTAGACGATGCCCGTGTCGCCCGCGTGCTCGGCGCGGATGAAGTCGAGCAGCTGGCGGTCGGGCCGGTTCTTCGGCTCGATCCGGTACTGGATGTTGGGGCGGTCGAAGCTGGAGACGAATCGCTTCGCCTCCCCGAGGTCGAGCCGCTGCACGATCTCGTCGCGGGTCTTCTCGGTGGCGGTCGCGGTGAGGGCGATGCGCGGGACGCCGGGCCAGCGTTCGTGCAGCAGCGACAGGCCGAGGTAGTCGGGCCGGAAGTCGTGGCCCCACTGCGACACACAGTGCGCCTCGTCGATGGCGAACAGCGCGACGGTGCCCCGGTCGAGCAGCTGACGGGTGGCGTCGAGGCGCAGCCGTTCGGGCGCGAGGTAGAGCAGGTCGAGGTCGCCCGCCACGAACTGCGCCTCCACCGTGCGCCGCTCGTCGGGCGACTGCGTGGAGTTGAGGAAGCCGGCGCGCACGCCCAGCGCGCTCAGCGCGTCGACCTGGTCCTGCATGAGCGCGATCAGCGGCGACACGACCACGCCGACGCCAGGGCGGACCAGCGCGGGCACCTGGTAGCACAGGGACTTGCCGCCGCCGGTCGGCATGAGGACCA
The DNA here is from genome assembly GCF_000308795.1 of Nocardia thailandica NBRC 100428. Taxonomy (GTDB): domain Bacteria; phylum Actinomycetota; class Actinomycetes; order Mycobacteriales; family Mycobacteriaceae; genus Nocardia; species Nocardia thailandica. Next base: position 31,579 of record NZ_BAGK01000185.1, read on the forward strand.
GCGCGTCACCGCCGCCGACGACCTGGTCGACGATGGCGGCCTGGTCCCCGCGGAAGCTGTCGTAGCCGAAGACCCGGTGCAGCACCTCCTGCGGCGTCTCGGGGCGCGCGGGCGCGGCCGGGCGGGCCGGCGGGAGGTCGTCGAAGTGCACGTCCTCGTAGCCGGCGTGGTCCGCCTCGGCCGGGTAGGCGTCGTCCGGATACGCCTCGTCGGGGTAGGGCTCGTCCGGAAAGTCCGGATAGGCCGGAAAGTCCGGGGAGTCCGGGTAGTCGTCGAACGCGGGGCCTGCGTTGGTCACCGGGCCATCCTACGAGCGGCGCCGGTCGGGCAGCGGGCGGAGCGAGCCGCCGACCGGGGCGCCTGCCGGTGTTGTCCACCTGTGGACAACCGGGCCCGGCGCCGCGTCCGCCCGGTCGGCCGACCATCCCGGCGCAGGTCGGCGGCGTGCGCGGCGGCGGCGCTCAGCCGAGACGGGACAGGACCGGCGCGTGCAGCGCGCCGTTGGTGGCGACCGCGTCACCGCCGTGCGGGCCGGGCCGCCCGTCCAGGGAGGTGAACGTCCCGCCCGCCTCGCGGACCAGGATGTCGAGCGCGGCCAGGTCCCACAGCGACACCTCCGGCTCGGCCGCGATGTCGACCGCGCCCTCGGCCACCAGGCAGTAGCTGAAGAAGTCGCCGTAGCCGCGCACCCGCCACACGGCGTCGGTGAGGTCGATGAACGCCTCGCGCAGCCCGCGGTCCCGCCAGCCCGACAGGCTGGAGAAGGCGAGGCTGGCCGAGGCGAGGTCGCCCACCGCGGAGACACCGAGGGGCTTCGGCGCACCCGGGTGGGCCTGCGCCCAGGCGCCGGAGCCCGCCGCCGCCCACCAGCGCCTGCCCAGCGCGGGCGCGCTCACCACGCCGACCACCGGAACCCCGTCGACCAGCAGCGCGATCAGCGAGGCCCACACCGGCACCCCGCGCACGAAGTTCTTGGTGCCGTCGATCGGGTCGATCACCCACTGCCGACCGGCGAACTCGGCGTCGCCGCCGAACTCCTCGCCGAGCACCGCGTCGCCCGGTCGCTCCCGCTCGAGCAGCCTGCGCACTTCCCGCTCCACCGCCAGGTCGGCGTCCGAGACCGGGGTCAGGTCCGGCTTCGCGTCGACCTTCAGGTCGAGCGCGCCGAAACGATCCCTGGTGATCGCGTCGGCCGCGTCGGCCAGGCTCAGGGCGAGTTCGAGATCAGCGGAGTAGGCAGCCACGCCGGGCACTGTATACCCGCGGGGCGCGGCGTTCGCGGTCGCGGGTTCGCGTGCCTTGCGGGGGCGGGTCAGGCCGCGAACGCCTTCGCCCGCGCCGCGACCAGCGCCGTCGCCCACCAGTGCAACTGGTCGAGCAGCGCGGCCGCCGCCTCGGCGAAGGTCTCCGGTTCCCGCAGCCCGCCCTGCTCGTCGAAGAGCAGGTAGTAGCGCGGGAAGGAGACGTAGTTGCGCACGGTGTGGGCGTTGAGTTCGCCGAACACCTGCCGCAGGTGCTCGATGGCCAGCACGCCGCCGGTGGCGCCGCTGTAGCCGACGAAGCCGATCGCCTTGGCGTCCCACTGGGTGTAGTGCCAGTCGATGACCGATTTCAGCGAGGCCGGGACGCTGCGGTTGTAGTCGGGGGTGACCACCACGAACGCGTCGGCTGCGGCCAGCCGCTCGCTCAGACCGGCCATCCCGGCGGGCCGTTCGGGATCCGGATCGAGGGCGGGCGGCACCGCGGGCAGCGCGGTGGGCACGTCGTAGTCGGCCAGGTCGACGACGTCGACGGTGAAGCGGTCGTCGACCTGCTCCGCGAACCACCGCGCGACGACGGGCCCGAACCGGCCCTCGCGCACGCTGCCGACGATGATCGCGAGCTTCAGCGGTGTGGACACCTTGTTCTCCTCTGTCCGTGTGGCACCCGGCCCGATCGGCCGGTGCTCCGAATCTGCCGCGCCCGGCGGCGGCGAGGGAGACCAGGCGGAGAGTGGTAGTGGCAGGGCCACTCTCCGCGCCCGGCCGGGCAGTAGCGTCGAGGGGGTGAGCGACAACGAACTCGGTCTGTTCCTGCGCACCCGGCGGGAGTCGGTCTCCCCCGCCGAGGTCGGTCTGCCCACGGGACCACGGCGCCGCACCCCGGGCCTGCGCCGGTCCGAGGTCGCGATGCTGGCCGGGGTCAGCGTCGAATACCTGGTCCGGCTGGAGCAGGGCCGGGACAAGCATCCGTCGGCGCCGGTGCTGTCCGCGCTGGCCGACACCCTGCGGCTGAGCCCGCGCGAGCGGGTGCACCTGCACCGGCTGACCAAGGGCACCGCGGGCTACAGCTGCGGGATGGCCGAGCAGGGACCCAACCGGCACGTCCGCGCGACCGTGCACGCGCTGCTCGCCCAGCTCGAACCGGCGCCCGCGGCGGTGACCAACCGGTTCACCGAGGTGCTGGCCTGCACCGAGGGCTACCGGCGGCTCTACGAGCCGAGCGGCCTGTTCGACCAGGGGGAGCCCGCCAATCTCGCGCGGTTCGTCTTCACCCATCCCGGCGCGCGCGAGGTCTATCCCGACTGGGACGCCGCCGCGGACACGCTGGTCGCCTCGCTCAAGCAGGGCCCGTTCCGGGACGACCCGGCGGTGGCGGCGCTGGTCGACGAGCTCACCGTCACGGCGGGGCCGCCCTTCACCGAGCGGCTCGCCCGCCTGCCGGGGCTGCCGCCCTCGGGCGGGATCACCCGGCTCACCCATCCCGAGGCCGGTGACCTGCGGCTGGCGTACGAGACCCTCGACCTGTCCATCGACGACGACCAGTCGCTGTCCGTCCTGCTGCCCGCCGACGAGGCCAGCGCGGGGTCGCTGGACCGCCTCGTCGGGCGCCGCCCCGGCGGCCTGCGCGCCGTCGCGAGCTGAGCGTGTTTCGCCTTGTCGGCGGCGACCGGTAACCTGAGGAATCGTGCATCCTGACGTTTCCGCAGACCTCGCCGAACTCGACACCACGCTGAAGACGGTCGAGTCGGTCCTCGACATCGAGGAGTTGCGCCGCCGCATCGACGAGCTGGAGCACCAGGCCGCCGACCCGGAGCTGTGGAACAACCAGGAACACGCCCAGCAGGTGACCAGCGAGCTGTCGCACGCCCAGAGCGAGCTGCGCCGCGTGGAGGAGCTGCGCCAGCGCCTCGAAGACCTGCCCGTGCTCTACGAGCTCGCCGAGGCCGAGGAGGGCGCGGCGGCCGAGGAGGCGAAGACCGACGCCGACAACGAGCGCGCCGCCCTGCGCGCCGACATCGAGGCCGTCGAGGTGCGCACCCTGCTCTCGGGTGAATACGACAAGCGCGAGGCGCTGGTCAACATCCGCTCCGGCGCCGGTGGCGTCGACGCCGCCGACTGGGCGCAGATGCTGATGCGCATGTACGTGCGCTGGGCCGAGCGGCACAAGTACCCGGTGGAGATCTACGACACCTCCTACGCCGAGGAGGCGGGCATCAAGAGCGCCACCTTCGCCGTCAAGCACCCCTACGCCTACGGCACCCTCTCGGTGGAGATGGGCACGCACCGCCTGGTGCGGATCAGCCCGTTCGACAACCAGGGCCGCCGCCAGACCTCCTTCGCCGAGGTCGAGGTGCTGCCCGTGGTCGAGACCACCGACCACATCGACATCCCCGAGGGCGACGTCCGCGTCGACGTCTACCGTTCCTCGGGCCCGGGCGGCCAGTCGGTCAACACCACCGACTCGGCGGTGCGCCTGACCCACATCCCCACCGGCATCGTGGTGACCTGCCAGAACGAGAAGTCCCAGCTGCAGAACAAGATCTCGGCCATGCGCGTGCTGCAGGCCAAGCTGCTCGAGCGCAAGCGTCAGGAGGAGCGCGCCCAGATGGACGCGCTCAAGACCAACGAGGGCGCGTCCTGGGGCAACCAGATGCGCTCTTATGTGCTGCACCCGTACCAGATGGTCAAGGACCTGCGCACCGCCTACGAGGTGAACAACCCCACAGCGGTGCTCGACGGTGACATCGACGGCTTCATCGAATCCGGAATCCGTTGGCGCATGCGGGAACAGGCGGATGCGTAGCGACGTGCGCGTTTGACCGGCCACCGTGACCCGACTGTAATATTTTCCGTGTGACCGACGTTCTCGCGCTCCAGTCCGGCGGACAGATCACCACGTGGCTGCGCTCCAGTGGCCTCGAGATCGCTCTGCTCGTCATGGGGGCGATGCTGTTCGGTCGGTTCGCCGCCTACCTGCGCGACCGGGTCACCAGCAAGATCGACTCCGGCTTCCAGTCCAGTGACGCGCTGGTCCGCACGGAGGCGGCCAAGCACCGGCACGCGCTGGCCCAGGTGATCACCTGGGTCGTGCTGACCATCGTCTACGTGCTCGTCGGCATGGAGGTGTTGCAGCGCTTCGGATTCCAGGTGACCGGCCTGGTCGCCCCGGCCGCGGTGCTCGGCGCAGCGCTCGGTTTCGGTGCCCAGCGCATCGTCCAGGACATCCTGGCCGGCTTCTTCCTCATCACCGAACGCCAGTACGGCTTCGGTGACGTGGTGCGGATCTCGGTGACCGGCTCCGCCGAGCTGGCCGAGGGCACCGTGGAGGACGTGACGCTGCGCATCACCACGCTGCGCAACTCCGACGGCGAGGTCATCACGGTGCCCAACGGGCAGATCGTCAAGGTGACCAACCTGTCCAAGGACTGGGCGCGCGCCGCGATCGACGTGCCGGTCGCGGCCACCGCCGACATCAACCGGATCAACGAGGTCCTGCACGAAGTCTGCACCCGGGCCTACCGCGACCCCAAGCTCGAGCCGCTGCTGCTCGACGAGCCGTCGGTGATGGGCATCGAGGACCTCGACCTCGACAAGATGAACATCCGCCTGGTTGCCCGCACGTTGCCGGGCAAGCAGTTCGAGGTGGGGCGGGAGCTGCGCGTGCGTGTCGCGGCCGCCCTGCGCAGGGAAGGTATCAGTGAAACTTCGTAAGTCCACCACGACGCGACGCACCACGGCGACCCGGCTCCGCAAGTCCACCGCGGTGCTGATGGCGGCCTGGGTCGGCACCTTCGTGGTCTACGTCTTCGTCAAACCCGCCGACTCCCCCGACGTCCCGACGGCGATCCTCAATGCCGTCCCGACCTGGAACAACCCGGATTCGACGCCCTGACCGGCGGGTGCGCGCCGAACGGGATCGGGGTGCCGGGTGACTACACTGGCTCCCCGTGATCAGCATGCGCAACGTCACCAAGTCGTACAAGACGTCGACGAGACCGGCGCTGGACAACGTCTCCGTCGAGGTCGGCAAGGGTGAATTCGTCTTCATCATCGGCCCGTCGGGGTCGGGCAAGTCGACCTTCATGCGGCTGTTGCTGAAGGAGGAGACCCCGACGGCGGGCGAGATCCGGGTCTCGGACTTCCGGGTCGACCGGCTGCCGGGACGGCGGGTGCCCAAGCTGCGCCAGCGCATCGGTTGCGTGTTCCAGGACTTCCGGCTGTTGCAGCAGAAGACCGTGGAACAGAACGTCGCGTTCGCGCTCGAGGTGATCGGCAAGCGCCGCCAGTTCATCGAGCGCACGGTGCCCGAGGTCCTGGAGATGGTCGGTCTGGAGGGCAAGGGCAATCGGCTACCGACCGAGCTCTCCGGTGGTGAGCAGCAGCGGGTGGCGATCGCGCGGGCGTTCGTCAACCGGCCGCTGGTGCTGCTGGCCGACGAGCCGACCGGCAACCTCGACCCCGACACCAGCGCCGACATCATGGCGCTGCTGGAGCGGATCAACCGCACCGGCACCACGGTGCTGATGGCCACCCACGACAACCACATCGTCGACGCGATGCGGCGGCGGGTGGTGGAACTCGACCAGGGCAGACTCGTGCGCGACGAGGCCACCGGCGTGTACGGGGTGGGCCGGTAATGCGACTCAGCTTCCTGTTCACCGAGGTCGTCGACGGCCTGCGCCGCAATGTCACGATGACCATCGCGATGATCCTGACCACCGCCGTGTCGCTGATGATGCTCGGCGGCGGCCTGCTGTCGGTGCGCATGGCCGACAAGACCGAGAACTTCTTCATCGACCGCCTCGAGGTGCGCTTCTACCTCGACGACGCGGTCTCCGACTCCGATCCGGACTGCGCGGCCGAGCCGTGCGCCGGGCTGCTGGCGGACATGAAGAAGACGCCGGGCGTGGAGAGCGTGCAGTTCCTCAACCGGGCCGACGCGCTGGCGGAGGCGAAGAAGCTCTTCGCCGATCAGCCCGAGATGGCCCAGTACATCAACGACAGCCCGCTGCCCGCCTCGCTGCGGGTGAAGATGGCCGACGCGAACCAGTACCAGCACATCTACGACACCTTCGCCACGAGGCAGGGCGTGCGGATCGTGGCCAACGACAAGGAGTTCGTCGACCGGCTGGTCAGCCTGTTCGACGGCCTGCGCAACGCCGCCTTCGGCCTGGCGGTGGTGATGGCGGTCGCGGCCATGCTGCTGATCCTGAACATGGTGCAGATCGCGGCGTTCACCCGCCGCACGGAGGTCGGCATCATGCGCCTGGTCGGCGCGACCCGCTGGTACACCCAGCTGCCGTTCCTCCTCGAGGCCGTGGTCGCGGCGGCGGTCGGCTCGCTGCTGGCGGTCCTCGGCCTGATCATCGCCCGCCCGCTGGTGATCGACCGGGCGCTCGGCCCGCTGTTCGACAGCAATGTGTTCCCGCGGATCACAGGCGACGACATCGCCGTGGTCGCCCTGACCATCGCGCCGATCGGCGTCGTGTTCGCCGGGGTCACCGCCTATCTGACGCTGCGGTACTACGTGCGGGAGTGACTCCCCGGGGCGTCACGGGTGACCTGCCCGCGCGGATCAGGCGCGCGCGGTCGCTCCGAGACTCGCGCGCAGCTGGGCGGCGAGCCGGGTCCGCCGGTCCGCCAGGTCGGCGATCCGGCGATCCAGTTCGGCCCGCCGCTCGGCCATGATCCGCACCGACATCTCGCAGGCCTGCACCGGACCGTCGGGTTCGGTGCAGGGCAGCAGCGCGGCGATGTCGTCGGTGGTCAGGCCCGCGGCGAGCAGTTCGCGGATCTTCGCCACCGTCGCGGGGGCGGTCTCCGGATAGGCGCGGTAGCCGTTGACGTCCCGGCCCGGGCGCAGCAGCCCCTGTTCCTCGTAGTAGCGCAGCAGCCGCGTGCTGACACCGCTGCGGTGCGCGAGTTCGCCGATCAGCATGTGACCGCCCGCACGCCGGCCTTGACCTTCACACCCATGTGAATCCCTAACCTCCGGGCCATGACAACGATTCCTCTGCGGACCACCGTCCACGGCTCCGGCCCCGGCATCGTCCTCGCGCACGGCGCGGGCGGCACCATCGAGACCAACTTCGGTGTCGTCCTGGCCGACCTCGCGGCAGCCCACACCGTCGTCGCGCCCGACTATCCCGGCGACGACACCCCGCTCGACCTCGACGCGCTCGCCGACGCGCTGGTGGCGGCCGCGGTCGCTGTCGGCGTACCGACGTTCACGATCGTCGGGTTCTCCCTGGGCACCGCGGTCGCCGTCCGGGCAGCCGCCCGGCATCCGGAGCGGGTCACCGGCCTGGTGCTCACCGCCGGGTTCGCCGTCGCCGACAACCGGGCCAGGCTCGCCGTGCGGGCCTGGCGGGATCTCCTGGATCGGGCGGCGCTGGAGAGTTTCGCCCGGCTCACCCTGCTGACCGGCTTCGCCGCCGAGTTCGTCGACGCGCTGCCCGCCGCCGCCGTCGAGGAACTGGTCGCGCGGACCGCGGCGGCGGTCCCCGGCGGGACGCGGCAGCAGGCCGCGCTGGTCGCGACGATCGACACCAGCGCCGATCTGGCGGGGATCGCGGTGCCCACGCTGGTCGTCGCCACCACCGCGGACCTGCTCGTCGCGCCTGCCGGTTCCCGGGCGCTCGCCGCGGGGATCCCGGGCGCGGAGTACACCGAGATCGACGCGGGCCACGTGGTCATGGCCGAACGGCCCGACGCCTGGCGCGAGGCGCTTCTGGATTTCCTCGCCCGGCACCGGCTCTGATTCAGCCGAGGGTGCGCAGCCGCGGCCACACCTGTGACCACGGCCGGACCGGATCGCGGCAGACGAACAGCGGCGCGCCCTGCTCGTCGTTGTCGATGCCGAGCCCGTTGTCGAGCGTGCCTGCCGGTTCGAGGACGCCGCACAGCCCGGTCAGCCGGTCGCGGCCGATGCCGACGGTCAGCACGGTGGTCGCGCTGTCGGGCGGCGGCCCCCACCACCAGTAGGCGTTGTGGCCCGAATACGGCACCGGCAGGCCGTGTTCGGCGCCGTACCGTTCGATGGCCCCGGCCTCGCCGTAGTTGGCGGTGAGCACGGGCGCGCCGGGCGGGCGGGCCGCCGCCACCTGCGCGACGAGGCGGGGCCAGCCGATGGTCTCGCCCGTGTCGTAGTTCACCGCGAGCACCGGGGAGTCGCGCAGGGCGGCGGCAGGCAGGATCGGCAGGAACAGCACCGCGGCGCCCGCCGCGTTGACCACCAGTACCGAAACCGCTGCCGCCCAGCGTGTCCGGCTCTCCCCGAGCCACCGCGCGATCGGCACGGCCGCGGCGGCCAGCAGCACCGGATACATCCCACCCAGGTAGTACGCCTTGCCGCCCGCGACGAGGAACAAGGCGAACAACAGCGGATACGCGAGCGCGAACGCCCGGAACTCCGGCCGCCGCCACAGCCACCACAGCCCGAGCAGCCACACCGGCAGCAGCAGCGGTCCCACCAGACCGGCTTGGAGGACGACGAATCCGGCGCGGTCGTCGGAGGTGCCGGAGGACCCGCCCGCGATCGCCGAGCCGACCTCCCATTGCGGAAACCCGTGCCGCGCCTGCCACCACAGGTACGGTGTCCAGATCAGTACCGCCACACCGACGCCCGCGCCGAACCACCGGGTGCGCAGCACCCGCCGCGGCCCGCACAGCAGCAGCGTCACCACCAGCACCGCGACCGGCACCGCGAGCAGCAGCTTGTTCTGCAATCCCAGTCCGGTCACCACGCCCACCGCGAGCCACCAGCGCGGGTCCGCGCCCCGGACCAGGCGCACCACCAGCAGGCAGATCAGCGTCCACGCCGCGAGGTCGAAGACGGTCGTGCCGAGCAGGTGCCCGGCCGCGAGCAGCAGCGCCGCCCCCGCGCACGCGGCGGCGGCCAGCGCCTCGGCCACCCGCCCGCCGCCGAACTCCCGCGCGAGCAGCCCGGCGCACACGACGACCGCCGTCGCGGCCAGGATCGCCGCGGCCCGCAGCAGGAGTAACGAATCGGCGTCGATCGCCGCCGCGGCTCGCGCGAGGAACGGCACCAGCGGAGGTTGGTCGGGGTAGCCGAGGTCGAGGCGGCGGCCCGCGGCGAGGAAGTACAGCTCGTCGCGGTGCGGGCCGTAGCGCGACGCGGTCGCGACCAGCACCGCGGCGAAGACGAGCGCGACCACGGGCACCCGCTCAGCGTGACACGGAATGTCCGATCATGCTGCCGATCGACACACTTCTTACTCTGAAGTAAGATAGACTTACTCCCGAGTAAGATAGCTGGGGCACACCCTGCCCCACCATCCGAGGAAACCAGGTGATGATGAGCACTCGAGACAGCGCACCGACGCGTCGTCCGGAAACGTCCGCCGTCGGCTTCAGCCAGCCCAAACGGGACTGGATGGGCGCCGCGATGCGCGCACTGACCACGATTACCGGGTCGGAGCTGGCCGAGAAGTACAACATCCGCAAGCCGATCGAGCGCGTCACCTACGAGGGCACCAAGACCGGCTTCCGCACCCTCGGCGCCGCCACCCGCACCTTCGCCAAGGTCACCGGCGGCGACAAGCCCAAGCGCCTGGCCGACAACGAGTCCAAGACCAAGGACTACTTCGACCTGACCCCGTCCGACGAGCAGCAGATGATCGTCGAGACCGTCAAGGAATTCGCCGCCGAGATCCTGCGCCCGGCCGCCTACGACGCCGACCACGACGCCGCCGCGCCCAAGGACCTGCTCGAGCGCGCCGCCGAACTCGGCATCACCCTGATCAACGTCCCCGAGGAGCTCGAGGGCGCCGCCTCCGAGCGCGGCGCGGTCACCAACGCGCTGGTCGCCGAGGCCCTCGCCCACGGCGACATGGGCCTGGCGCTGCCGATCCTGGCGCCCTCCGGCGTGGCCGTCGCGCTGTCCCAGTGGGGCACCGACGCCCAGCAGAAGACCTACCTGCCCGCCTTCACCGGCGAGAACGTGCCGCAGGCCTCGGTGGTCATCGCCGAGCCGCGCGCCCTGTTCGACCCGTTCGCGCTGCAGACCAAGGCCACCCGCTCCCCCTCGGGGTACCGCCTCAACGGCGTGAAGTCGCTGGTCCCCGCCGCCGCCGACGCCGAGCTGTTCATCGTCGCGGCCGAGCTGGACGGGCGCCCCGCGCTGTTCATCGTCGAGTCCGACACCGCGGGCCTCGTGGTCGAGGCCGACCCCAGCATGGGCCTGCGCGCCGCCGGCCTCGGTCGCCTGCTGCTGGACAACGTCGCCGTCGGCGCCGACGCGCTGCTGGGCGACGGTGACACCGCCACCCGCGTGCAGGAGTACACCGACGCCGTGCAGCTGGCCCGCCTCGGCTGGTCCTCGCTGGCCATCGGCACCGGCCAGGCCGTGCTCGACTACGTGATCCCCTACGTGAACGAGCGCGAGGCCTTCGGCGAGCCCATCTCCCACCGCCAGGCGGTGGCGTTCATGGTCGCCAACATCGCCATCGAGCTCGACGGCCTGCGCCTGGTCACCCTGCGCGGCGCCTCGCGCGCGGAGCAGGGCCTGTCCTTCGGCCGCGAGGCCGCGCTCGCGCGCAAGCTGGCCACCGACAAGGGCATGCAGATCGGCCTGGACGGCGTGCAGCTGCTCGGCGGCCACGGCTTCACCAAGGAACACCCGGTCGAGCGCTGGTACCGCGACCTCCGCGCCATCGGCGTCGCCGAAGGCGTTGTGCTGATCTAGGTTTCGGCCCCACTTCCTCCCAGGAGACCTCCTCTCATGATCAATCTCGAACTCCCCAAGAAGCTGCGGGCCAGCGCCAACCAGGCCCACCAGGTCGCCGCGCAGATCTTCCGTCCCATCTCGCGCAAGTACGACCTCGCCGAACACGAGTACCCGGTCGAGCTCGACACCATGGCCGCCATGGTCGAGGGCCTCGCCGACTCCGGCACCCAGAAGATCGGCGGCGCCGCGGGCGGCCGCAACGACGAGGCGGGCGACGTCGAGTTCGTCTCGAACGCCAACGGCGGCAACATGTCCGCGCTGCTCAACGCGCTGGAGACCTCGTGGGGCGACGTCGGCCTGATGCTGACCATCCCCTACCAGGGCCTCGGCAACGCCGCCATCGCCGCCGTCGCGACCGACGAGCAGCTGGCCCGCTTCGGCAAGGTGTGGGCCTCGATGGCCATCACCGAGCCGTCGTTCGGCTCCGACTCCGCCGCCGTCACCACCACGGCCGTCCTCGACGGCGACGAGTGGGTCCTCAACGGCGAGAAGATCTTCGTCACCGCGGGCGAGCGCTCCACCCACATCGTGGTGTGGGCGACCGTCGACAAGAGCCTCGGCCGCGCGGCGATCAAGTCCTTCGTCGTGCCCCGTGACGCCCCCGGCCTGTCGGTGGCCCGCCTCGAGCACAAGCTCGGCATCAAGGCCTCCGACACCGCCGTCCTGCTGCTGCAGGACTGCCGCATCCCGGCCGACAACATCCTCGGCTCGCCGGAAGTCAACGTGGAGAAGGGTTTCGCGGGGGTCATGCAGACCTTCGACAACACCCGTCCCCTCGTCGCCGCCATGGCGATCGGCGTCACCCGCGCCGCCCTCGAGGAGCTGCGCGCCATCCTGACCGACGCGGGCGTGGAGATCTCCTACGACACCCCGGCGATGAACCAGCACGCCGCGGCCGCCGAGTTCCTGCGCATGGAGGCCGATTACGAGTCGGCCTACCTGCTGGCGCTGCGGGCCGCGTGGATGGCCGACAACAAGAAGCCGAACTCGCTCGAGGCGTCGATGTCCAAGGCCAAGGCGGGCCGGACCGGCACCGACGTGACGCTCAAGGCCGTCGAGCTGGCCGGTTCCCTCGGCTACTCCCAGCGCCTGCTGCTCGAGAAGTGGGGCCGCGACTCGAAGATCCTCGACATCTTCGAGGGCACCCAGCAGATCCAGCAGCTCATCGTGGCGCGCCGGGTCCTCGGCAAGACCTCGGCCGAGCTCAAGTGAGCCG